>DASZCR010000186.1:0-41213 GCA_035942915.1 Pyrinomonadaceae bacterium
GGCGGCCACGAACACACGCTGCACGAATCGCTGGCCGGACGGACGCCCATCTTCAAGATGACTTCGGACGGCCGCGAGATGGGGCAGATAGACCTCAACATCAACTCTGTGACCGGCAAGGTCGAGAGCATCGACTGGAAAATCATTCCCGTCAATCGCTCCGTCGAAGACGACCCGGCCTTTGCCGCCGTCGAAGCCAAGTACGGCACAAAGTTGAAAGAGTTGGCCGAGCGCGTCGGCGCGACGACTGTCGAACTCGATGCACGCAGCGCCGCCAATCGGACGCGCGAGACGAACATCGCCAACTTCATCGCCGATGCTTATCGCAAGGCGACCGGCGCTGATGCGGCTCTGGTCAACGGCGGCTCGATTCGCGCCGACACCATCATCACGCCCGGCGACTTGACGCTCAGAGACGTGCTCACCATCCTGCCCTTCGGCAACGAGTTGGTTAAACTCGAAGTTAAGGGTTCGACGCTGCGCGCGGCCATCGAGCACGGCGTCAGCCGCAGCCGCGAGGACAACGAGCCGGGACGCTTTCCGCAGGTCTCCGGCATCCGCTACACCTTCGACGCGACGCTTCCCGCAGGCTCGCGCATCAAGAGCATCACGGTCGGCGGCCTTCCGCTCGACGACAACAAGACCTACACGCTGGCGACGGCCGCCTATCTCGCGGGCGGCGGCGACCAATACGCCATGTTCAAAGGCTCGCCCAATCTGCTCAGGGAGAAGATAAAAGACTCGGACGCGTTTCGGCGCGCGCTGGCCGAGGTCGGGACTATTGCGCCGCAGACGGACGGACGCATTGTGCGACTCGACAGTCCGGCGACGGAGAGTCCGTGTCCCGTCGCGCGTTGATTCGCGCGGAGAGTGAGAGCAGCAAGATGTTCGACGAAGAGGTACTGAGCGGCGCACGCGCAGAAGCGGTGGAGCTCTTCAAGCGCGCCTACGAGGCGCAACTGGCCGAGAACTACGCCGAGGCGATAGAACTCTACCGGCGCTCCATCGAGATTTACCCGACGGCCGAGGCACACACCTTTCTCGGTTGGGTCTACAGCTTTGAAGGGCGCTACGATGAAGCGATAGACGAGTGCCTCGCCGCCATCCGCGTCGATGCGACGTTCGGCAACCCTTACAACGACATCGGCAGCTATCTCATCGCGCAGGGCGACCTCTACACCTGCGTCCGCTGGTTCAAGCGTGCGCTGGCCGCCCCGCGCTACGAGTCTTACGCCTTCCCGCACTTCAATCTGGGGCGCGTCTACGAACAGCGCAACCGCCTGCTCGACGCCGCGCGCCACTACGGCCTCGCACTCGAAGAAGAGCCGCGCTTCACGCAAGCGGCCAAAGCCCTGCGGCTCCTACAGGCGCGGCTCAACTGAGACAGCAAAACCGTCGGGGCAGAAGACCACTCATCCTCTGCCCCGACACATGTTCTCCTTCCTCATGCTCGCGCCCGCTTCGCGTCTGTCTTCTCGTCTGTCTTCGTGCGCGCCAGCGTCCACTCGAAGCCGGACTGCGTCTTGCGCATGAAGAGCTGCGGGAAGTGTTCGGTGAAGTAGTTGCCGAGGTGCGGGCGTGAGCCATCGAGGTCTATAAAGCCGTACTCTTCCGAGAGTCCCCACGAACTGTAGAGGCCGCCCGACTTGCGCGCGATGTCCGGGTCGGCGGCCAGCGCGGCGACGGCGCGCCCGACGAAGCAGGGCGTCTCCGAGCCTGCGAAACCGTAGCGGCGCGCCTCCTTGTTCGTCTCCGCCACCTCGCGCCAGTTCTCGTCGGTTGCGCCGAACTGTTCCATGATGGCCTCCGTCCGCATGAAGCCCGGCGTGATGGCGAGTGCGCTCACGCCGTGCGGCGCGAGTTCTTCGGCCAGAGAGTAGGCCAGACGCTTGAGCGCCGTTTCGTAGAGGTCGAAGAAGAACTGTCCGTGATAGCCAATCTTGTCCTGCTCGACAATCTCGACGATGAGGCCGGACTTCTGTTTGACCATCAGCGGGACGGCGTGCCAGCACGTCGAGACGTGCGGCCAGAGCCAGCCCTCGACCTGCTTGCGCCCCTCTTCGAGCGACAGTTTCCAGAACGAGTTCCATGAGTTGACGGGTCGCCCCGTCAGGATATTGACGAGCACGTCGAGACGCCCGCGCTCGCGCCTGACGCGTTTGAAGAGGCTGCTCACCTCCGCGTCAATCGTGTGGTCAACACGAACGGCGATGCCTTCGCCGCCCGCCGCCGTCACCAACTCGGCCGTCTCCTCTATCGTCTCCGGGCGTCCCGCGTAGTGATGTTCGCTCGTGTTGGGTTGCGTGCGGCTGCTGCGGCCTGTGCAGTAGACGGTTGCGCCCGCTTCGCCCAACATGCGCGCGATGCCGCGCCCCGCCCCGCGCGTTGCGCCTGCCACGACGGCCACGCGTCCTTTCAACGTCTTCATCTTCTCTCACCTCCTTCGCTGTGAAGTTAAATTTGAAGATAAGCGACGATTGTTGACACCCTCTGTCATGTTTGTCGGATAAAATGGCGGAAGCGCGTGCGGAATCAAATGAAGGGAGTTCGACAGGAGAGATGCGTGCTGACCGTTTGCTTTCCATCGTGCTGTTGTTGCAGGCGCGCAGGCAGTTGACGGCGCGCGAGTTGGCCGCGCAGTTAGAGGTCTCGGAGCGAACCATCCATCGCGACATGGAGGCTTTGAGCGCGGCGGGCATCCCCGTCGTTGCCGAGCGCGGCGCGGGCGGCGGCTGGTCTCTGCTCGGACAGTACCGGACGAACCTGACCGGCCTCAGCGAAGCCGAAGCCCGTTCGCTCTTCGTCATCAAGCCGACGCGCCTGCTCGCCGACCTCAATCTTGAGAAGGCGTCTGAGGGCGCGCTCTTGAAACTGCTGGCGGCGCTGCCCGCCGTCTACCGCGAGGGCGCGGAGTATGCCCGCCGTCGCATCCACGTCGATGTGACGGGCTGGACGCGCCCGGAAGAGGCCGCGCCGTTGCTGCACGTGCTACAGGAGGCCGTCTGGCAGGAGCGACGCGTGCGGATGACTTACCTGCGCGGCGAGTGTGGCGCGTCAGAGCGCGTTGTAGACCCTCTCGGACTCGTGGCGAAGGGAAGCGTCTGGTATCTGGTGGCGGGCGTGGACAAAGACGTGCGCAGTTATCGCGTCTCCGGCGTGGTGGCGGCCGAGTTGTTGGACGAGCCGTGCGTGCGGCCGGAGAATTTCGACCTCGCGGCCTTCTGGGAGCAGTCGTCCGAGAAGTTTCGCTCGCACCTCGGACAGTATCGGACGCGTGTCCGCGTCCGTCCTGAGATTGTGCCGCGCCTGCGTTACGGCGGGCGATTCGCACGCGTCGAGGAGGTGTCCGAAGAGCGCGACGCCGATGGGTGGGTGCGCGTCTCTCTCCGCTTCGACGTGGAGGAGATGGCCTGCGAGTACGCACTGAGTTTCGGTGCGCAGTTGGAGGTGCTTGAACCCGTGTCGCTGCGCGAGAAGGTGTCGGCGGCGGCGCAAAGCGTCGTCGATTTCTACGCGCGGCGCGATGCGGCGAGCGAGGTTTCGCATCAGCGCGCCTCTTCGGCCGCGACGCGCGCGCAGGGGCGTTAGAAGGAGACGCTATAGCTGAGGCCGGGGTGGCGACCGCGCTCGAAGAGGACTCCGAATTGATGCCGGCCGCGCGTGTAGTTGGCAATCGGATGCAGGCGCACGCCGTCGAAGAGGACGGTCGAACTCCAACGCTCGTCGAACGTGATGTTGAGTCCGCCGATAACTCTCAAACGGTCTTCAAACGTGCCATAGGCGACGCCGACGTAAGGCGCAAGGGGCAGCCCCGTCGCGTGTTTGAGATTCTTGCTCAGGGTGGCGTAGAAGGATTGCCCCGAAGGCGTGCCGATGCGGTCGGAGCTTGTGCCGAGAATCAAGGCCGGGCGCTTGTGCGTCTCCGTCAGCGCGACGAGGTTCGCCAGCGGCGAGACTTTATCCGACAACGGATTGTATTCGACCCCGGCCGTCAGGCGCGGATGAAACCTGTAGGTCAGAGTGTTACGCCAGCGCGCGCGTTTGATGACGTTTGAGACGACGCGCACGCCGTAAGTCCAACGCTGTTCGTCCTGTTGTTCCGTCCCGCTCACGGCGCGACCTTCGCCCGGTCAAAGCGGTCAGGAAGGAACGGCAGAGGCCTCTGCGGGCTTCTGCTTCGCCGCCGTCTCACGCCGCTCGGCCTCGGCCTTTCGCTCGGCCGACTTGAGCAGCGCATCAATCTGCTTCTTCAACTCGGCCGGGTTCACGATGCCCGGCATGACGCGCGCGATGCGGCCGTCCCTGTCGATAACGACCGTTCCCGGCAAGGCCGCGCCGAGACCGAAACGCACCATGTCGGCTACGGCCGCGCCCGTCCAGATAGGAAAGTTAACCTTCGTCTCTTTGACGAACTGCAAGACCTTCGCGCGGTCTTCGGCCGCGTCGGTCGATGCGCCGACGACCTGCACGCCGAGCGCCGCGTATTCGTTCTGGACGGCCGCGAGGTCTGGCATCTCCTTGCGACAGGGCACGCAGTAGGTCGCCCAAAAATTGAGCACGACGATGCGCCCCTTCAAAGCACCAAGCGGTTGTTCTGCGCCGAACAAGTCCTTGAGCGTCAATTCGACTTCGCGGCCGACCACCTGCGCCGCCTCGCGTTCGGCCTGACTCGGCGCAAGCACTTCGAGCGCATCGACGCGCACGGCCGACGCCACCTGACGCTTTCGCACCTCGCCCGTCACCGCCACGCGTTTGCCGACGTACTCAAGCCAGTTCTTACCCGGCAGACGAAACTTCCCCTGCTCCAGACGATAGAGCGTGAAACCTTCGCCTTCGCGGACGGCGATTAAGGTCGGGTCGCCCTCGGCGACACACGATTGCGCCTTCAACAAGTCTTCGGTCGTGCCGTACTCGACGCGTGTGCGGTCGGCCTCCGCCCAACACTCTTCGCAGCAGACGACCTGACCTTCGAGCCTGACATTCTTCGTCTGCGCGGTCGCCACGACGATGAGCGCGGCCGACATCAGGACGGCGAGGAAAATTCTTCTCATCAAAATTCGACCCCTCAAGTGTGCAGCCTCTTCTCAGGAAGTTTCGTGCTGCTCAATCTCTCCGACGTTCTTAATCAGGTCTTTGTTGATTTTCATCTTGCGACGGTTGGCATCAACCGCCACGTAGACCACCTCTGCCTCCGTCACTTTGATGCGCTCGGAGGTGCCTCCGTAGCGTTCGGCCTCGACGACGACGCGGATGGTAATCGAGGTCGTGCCGACGCGGACGGTGCGCGCGTAGAAGCTGACGAGGTCGCCGACGAAGACCGGCTGATGGAAGATGACCTCGCGCATCGCCACCGTCACGAAACGCTCGATGGTGGTGCGACGGTGCGCCTCGACCGCGCCCGCGATGTCGATGTAGCTGAGGATGATGCCGCCGAAGATGGTGCCTTGCGGATTGGTGTCGCGCGGCAGCAGCGTGATGCGGATGGCCGGGTCGCCGTATGAGTTCATAAGACGGGAAGCATGACGGCGCGGTGTCTGCTCTGTCAAGCGAGCGGCGCGAGAGGGGGCGCGGGGGCGAAAATCCTGTCTCGCGGCCGTACAACTGCGCCCGCCTCCGGCTTCATCTAAAGGCTTGCCGCAGAAGAAGAAACCGCAAATGTCGGGCTATTTCGTGCGGGCGGCGACTCGGTGCCGTCGGCTCAACTTCACAGCGCGCACACGAGATGTATAATCGACAGTCTGAAGGGCTGTCTGGCAAACCGGATTTTAAGAACCGCTCCGACCTGACAGGGGATTTGACGATGAGAAAACTTTTGACTTGCGCGCTCCTGCTGGCAAGCGCGGCCGCATCGAGCGCGCTCGCACAGACTCCGCGCCGGCAGACGCCTCGCGGGACGACGCCGCGACCGGCCGCCAACGCCCCCACGCCGACGCCGACGCCCATCCCGACTCCGACGCCCGTTCAGGTGCGCGAAACGCCGCTCGCTCCGGGCGCGCGCGCACGCTACGACATCACGCACTACCGCATCGAGGCCGAGCTACAACCCGCGCAGCACTTCCTGACGGCCGTCGGCGACGTGACCCTGACGCCGGTCGATAACACGCGCTCCATCGTCTTCGAGTTGAACGGCTCGCTCAAGGTCGAAGCCATCGAGCGCAACGGCGTGCCGCTGACGAACTTCGTGCAGGACGCCGTCGGCTTAGACAACATCGGGCCGAGCGTGAGAGTGGACTTGGGCGAAGTGGTTGCGGCCGGTCAGCCTGTCACGTTGCGCTTCCGTTGGAGCGGCGCGCTCGTCACGCCCGAAGGCGGCCCGCTGGCGACGAAGCGTCTGGCTTACATCGGCGAGGAAGGCTCTTATCTGATGTACGCCGCGCGCTGGTTTCCCTTCCACGATTACGCCGCCGACCGCGCGACCTCTGATATCACGCTGACCGTCCCGGCCGGTTACGAAGTCGCAGGCTACAGCGACGAGCCTATCAATCAGCTTTCGAGTGACGCGCCGCTTCGCATGTCGGCCGGTGCGAACTCCTCAGCCGCGCGCACGCCCGCGCGCGCAGGCACGGCGCGCTATCGCTTCGTCACGCGCCAGCCCGCGCTCATCGGCAACTTCGCCGCCGGTCGCTACATCACGCGCGCGCTCAACTTCAGCGGCTATCAGTTGCAGTTCTACGTCTTCCCCGGCAGCGAACGCTTCATCGAACCCTACGCGCAACTCGTCGGCAACGCCCTTCGGTTCTACACACAGAAGTACGGCCAGCCAGCCTTCGGCACGCGCTTCGTCGTCGCGCAGATTGACGATGCGAGCCTCGACGCATACGCCGCGCCCGGTATGCAGTTCCTTTCCGCGCGCTTCTTCGAGCCTGGCCGTCAGGTCTCTCTCGACGAGCGCGTGGAACGCGAGACGGCCTTCCAGTGGTGGGGACTCTCGGTCGGCCTGCGCTCGTTCGATGATGCGTGGCTCTCGCAAGGACTCGCCGAGTGGAGCGCCTTCAACCTGCGCGAAGGAAAGTTGTCGGCCGCCGCGCTCGAAGCCACGCAGCGCGACATGCAGGAACGCGCACTGATGTTTGAGCAGACGGCTTCCATCCTGCGCGCGCCCTCGACTCTGGACGACACGTCGGCCGCCTATCAGGCCATCGTCTTCTACAAAGGTGCGATGGTCTTCCGCATGCTGCGCGAGACGCTCGGCCAACAGAAGTTCGACGAGTTGATGCGCCGCTACTACAACCAATTCAAGGGGCGCAACGCCTCCATCGACGACTTCGAGAAGCTGACAACCGAAGTGGCGGGCGAGAACATGCGCTACTTCTTCGCGCGCTGGATTGAAGGGACGGGCGTGCCGGAGTTTACGGCCGACTACCAGATTATCCGCACGCGTTCCGGCAAGTTCCGCGCGCGCGGCACAGTCCGACAGAACTTCGAGAACCTGCGGATGCCGGTTGAAATCATGCTCCGCGCCGAAGGCGACGACGTGACCACGACCATCCTTATCACGGACAAGAGCGAGGATTTCGATTTCGAGTCGAACGGCAAACCGCTGGAAGTCGTCGTTGACCCGAACCACAAGGTGCTGCGTCAGTCGGACGAGTTGCGTATCTCTGTAGTGGCGCGGCGCGGGTTGGAACTGTTCCGCGAGGGGCAGTATCTGGAAGCGCAGAGGCAGTTGGAGGAGGCGCTTAAGCTCGACAAGTCGAACTCGTGGGTCTACTACAATCTCGGCCTGCTCTTCCTCGAACAGCGCAACTATCAGCAGGCGCTCGACAACTTTCAGGCCGCCCTCGACGGCTCGCTGCGTCCTTCATGGATAGAGGTCTGGGCGCGCATCAAGCGCGGCAACGCCTACGACGCGCAGGGCGACCGCGCACGCGCCGTCAGCGAGTACAAGAAGGCCGTCGATAGCGGCATCAACTACGACAACGCGCAGAAGGTGGCGCAAGCCTTCCTCGCTACGCCCTACGACCCGAAAGCCGGTCAGCAAACCTCGACGGCGAGCAACTAGGACGCCTTCTCTCAAACAGCAACACGCAAAAGCCCCCGTCTCAACAAGGCCGGGGGCTTTTTCTTTCCGTCCTGACCACGAGATGTTCAAAACATAAATTTCGCGCGCCGGGACGGAAAGACGACAGGAAGCGCGGCCAGAGTTTTGAAACCGTCTTTTAAGTTTGCTCCGGGTAGAGACAACAGAAGGAATACTTATCGTGCGGCGCGAAGCCGACCGACTCGTAGATGCGCGCCGCGTGATAGGCTTCGTCAGCCACCATCACGAGCGTCTCTATTCCCTGCTCGAAAGCCTGTCGCGCGACCGCGTAGACGAGCGTTCCGCAGATGCCCCGGCGGCGAAATTCAGGAAGCGTCTCGACCCACTGGAAGCGCCCCGTCGCGCCGTCGTGAAAAAGCCCTAAGTCCGCGCAGAGACGTTCTCCAAGAAAAGCGCCGTACCAGCGCCCGTGTCCCTCGTTTATTAGCCGACGGTAGTCGCTCAAACGGCGCAGGACGTGCGTCCGGTACTGCTCGGCCGTGAAACGCTCCGGGCGGCTCGCCACCTGAGATTCGGCCACCTCGTCCCACTCCGCTTCCGTCTCGATGCTCCTCACCTCAATCTCGTCGTTAGGCTTCGGCGGAGGATGAACCTGCTCTGCCGTCAGCGTGACGTTCGTTTCCATGACGAAGCCCGCCCTGAGAAACTGTTCGACCGCGCCCGCCTCGTCCGTCTCCATCTGCCAACCGAGGAGTTCGTGCCGGATGCCCGGACGCTCCGCGAATTCGCGCCGGAAGAGCCGACGCCAGCGTTCATCGTCGCCCTCGACCGGCGGGCGCTCGAAGACGAGCGCGTTGCCCCAGTAGTAGCTCGGATTCGAGGGCGTCTCGACGAAGAGATATTCGCCACGGTCAATCACCGTTCCGTTCTGACGCCAGAAAAAGAGGTCTGTCTGCAACCCTTTCGAGCGGATGCGCATGAGAATCTTGCTCCTCTTGAGTCGTGTGGCTGGTGTTCAGGCGAGCGCGGGGGCAGCGACGACGGCGATGCGTCGGCGGTCGGCAAAAGCGAGCATCTCCTCGCGGTCGAACATCAAAGTCTTTCCGGCCGTCACGCACAGGCAGGTCGCGCCCGCCTCGGCCATCGTCTCGACCGTCGGGAGACCGACGACGGGCACGTCAAAGCGCATATCCTGATTCGGTTTGGCGACCTTGACGACTGTCAGACGCCCGCGCGCGAGTTCGCCTGCGCGACGGACGGTCGCGTCCGTCCCTTCCATCGCTTCGACGGCGACGCAGGCACGCCCGCGCACGACGATAGTCTGACCCAAGTCGAGCCGCGCAATCTCGCGCGCGACTTCAAGGCCATAGGCGATGTCTGCGCGCTCGCGTTCCGAAGGCGCGCGCCGCGTGAGCGTGCCTTCGGCGGGCAGCAGGTCGCGTATGAAGTAGGTTGAGTCGATGAGTTCGATGCCTTCGGAGGAGAGTTCGGAGGCGACGCCGCCGATGAGCGCGTCGGTGTTGCGGCGCGGCAGACGCAACAGCATCTTGAGCATTCGCACGTCGGGCAGCGCGCCGCTAAAAATCTGGACGTGCTTGACCTGTCCGGCCATCACGGCCTGCGTCACGCCCTCCTGCTTGAAGAAGCGAATCATCTTCCCCAACTGTCCGATGCCGACCCACACGACGCGCCCGCCCGCTTCCGCCGCCGCGCGCTCAATGGCCGGGTCGGTCTCCTCGCGGATGGCCGCCACCGCCAGAGACACCCCCGCACGCCTCGCCCCCTCGACGACGAGGAAAGGAAACTTACCGTTGCCCGCAATCAGACCGTAACGCATGAGAATAGTGATAAGTAATAAGTGATAGGTGATAGGTGATGGGTGATTAGGAGGGTGGTGATGGGTGATAGGTGATGGGTGATAAGAGAAAACTGGATTTCTCCTATCACCTATCACCTATCACCTATCACCTATCACCTATCACTATTTGACGACGCCGCGTTGCGAAGTTTCGATGAAGCGAACGAGCAGGTCAACTTCCGGGGAGTCTTTAATCTCGTCGCGGATGGCTTGCAGAGCTTGCGTCGTGTTCAGGCGCGAAGAGAGCAGGAGGCGGAAGGCGTGGTGCAGGCGGTCGATTGTTTCCTGCGGATAGTTGCGCCGCTTCATCCCCGTCGTGTTGAGGCCGTAGCAGCGCGCGTGGTTGCCGACCGTCAGCGCAAACGGGAGCGCGTCTTTGACGACGACCGAGTAGCCGCCGACGTAAGCCTCGCGCCCGACCCGACAGAATTGGTGGACGCCCGAATAAGCCCCGATGTTGGCGCGCTCTTCGACCGTCACATGCCCGGCCAGTGTTGCCGCGTTCGCCATGATGACGCCGTCGCCGACGAGGCAATCGTGCGCGACGTGCGCCTGCGCCATGATGAGACAATCATCTCCGATGCGCGTCAGCATCCCGCCGCCCTCCGTCCCGCGATGGACGGTGACGAACTCGCGGAGCCGGCAGCGCCGCCCGATGCGTGTCTCGGCAGGCTCGCCCTTGTACTTCAAGTCCTGCGACGCAAGCCCCAGAGAGACGAACGGGTAGACGTGCGTCTCTTCGCCGATGGTGGTGCGGCCGTCAACGACGCAGTGCGATTCGAGACGGACGCGTGCGCCGAGGCGCACCTCGTCGCCGACCGTGCAGTAGGGGCCGACGTAAGCGTCTTCGCCGATTTCCGCGCGTGGGCTGACGACGGCCGTTGGATGGACGAAAGGCATCTCTCTTTAAAAACAGGACGGACGCCGCAGCAAGCCGGACGCGGCAGGCGCAAGGGCGCTGCGACGATGACTCCGGCGGCAGCGTTGCACTCTCACGCGTCTTTTCGGCCTTGCCCGCCCGCCTTCACTTGACCGAGCTTTTATCGACGACGATGCTCGTCAACTCGGCCTCGGCGGCGAGTTGGCCGTCAACCTTCGCCTCGCCGCGCATGCGCTGGACGCGCGTGCCCAGACGCAGCGGCGTGACTTCGAGCATGAGCGTATCGCCGGGAACGACGGGACGGCGGAAACGCGCCGCCTCGATGCCGCTGAAGAGGACGAGTTTCTGCTCGCGGTTCTCAATCTCGCGCAGCGCGAAGATGGCTCCGACCTGCGCCAGCGCCTCGACGATGAGGACGCCGGGCATGACGGGCGCGCCCGGAAAATGACCCACGAAAAAGTGCTCGTTCAGCGAAACCTGCTTGACGCCGACGATGCGCTCGCGCGGCGTGAGTTCGACGATGCGGTCGACGAGGAGAAAGGGGTAGCGGTGCGGCAGGATTTCCTGGATGGCGCGCGCGTCGAGAACCGTTTCCATAAGTTTGTGAAACGAAAGAGGGCGAAAGGCTCGTCCTAAGGGAAGTCCTTTCGCCCTCGGAAGGGAGACCGTTTCGGTGTTTACTTCGCGCCGGCCGGAGTGGTGGCGGCGGCAGCCGTCGCCGGGTTGCGCTGGTTGTACTCGGCGATGAAGGCGCGCGTGATGTCAATCTGGTCAACCGAGTAGAGGATGGGCACCTGGCTCGCGTCGATGATGACGGTGATGCCGCGCGCTTTGGCGAAGGCTTCGAGCGCCTTGTAGACATCCTCCTGAAGCGGGTTGAGCGTCTCTCTCATCCGCTTCTCGTAAGCCGACTGCGCGTCCTGCGCCTTGCGCTCGATGTCGCGCTTCAGTGTCTCGGCCTCGTCGGCCTTGCGCGTCAGGGCGGCGCTGTCGGCGACAGTCTTGGTCGCGTCAATCTCCTTGACCAGCGCTTCGTAGCGAGTGCGCAAGCCCTGCAACTCGTTGCGGCGCGTGGTGAACTCGCTATCGACGCGCTTGACGGAGGAGACGATGCGCTGGATGCCAACCTTCTCGTCGGCGAAAGCCTGCGTATTGATGAGCGCGACCTTGGCCTCGCCGATGGCGACGTTGCCGGGCTGCGCGGCGGCGGCTCCGCCGGCCGGAGCGGTCTGCGCGTTGGCGGTCATGGCGGCTGCCGCCGTCAGCGCGACGGCGGCCAGGATGTGGCGATATCTTTTCATAACCTTTTCTTACTCACTCCTACAATTCAAAAGGCGGCTCGCTCGCTTTGACAGCGCCGACCGGCGGGAAGATGAACGCGCACGGAAACGGGAGCCGGGCGCGGACGGAAGCGTTGGCGGCTCCGGCTCACGCGCCCTGCGATTTCCGGCTCTTACTTAGCGCCCGGTGCGGCCGTCGAGGCTGTCGCGGCCGGGTTGCGCTGGTTGTACTCGGCGATGAAAGCGGCCGTGATGTCGACGCCCTCGTTGGCGACGTACATGGCCGGACCCATCTTGCTGTAGTCGAAGATGACCGTGATGTTCCGCGCGCGTGCGAAAGCGCGCAACGCGTTGTCGATGTCTTTCCAAATCGGCTCGGTCAGTTCCTGCTCGCGCTTCTGCGCGGCAATCTGGCCGTCTTCCTGCTTGCGCTTCATCTCTTTTTCGATGTTCTGCGCTTGCTCGGCCTTAGCGTTGAGCGTCTTCTCGTCGGCCAGCCCGCGAGTCTTGGTGATGTCGTCAGCAATCTGACGATACTGCGCCTGCATCCGCTTCAACTCGTCGTTGCGCGGGGCGAACTCTTTTTCCAGCGCGTTGTAGGCATTGACGAGGCGCGCGATGCCGACCTTCGGGTCGGTGAAAGCCTGCATGTTGATGATGGCAATCTTGCCGTCGGCGACGACAGTCGAGGCGGGGGCGGCGGGGGTACGCGCGCCGGCGGCCGGCTGCTGCGCGCTGGTCGTCGTGCTGGTCGTCGTGGCGGCGAGCGCCGCGAGGACGAGGGCGGCGGCGGTTAGGCGAAATAGTTTCATTGTCTTTCTCGTACTGCTCCTTAATAGTTCTCAAACTCTGACGGGCGCGCGGCGCGCGCAAAGCCCGCCGGTTGCGGCGCTTAAAATGTTCGCCCGATGCTGAAGCGGGGGACGAATTTCTTTTCGTTGAAGTTGACGCCGGGCAGTTCTTCGAATTGCCCTCGGCGCGCGTTCGGATTGTAGGCCAAAATCAGCCGGAACGGGACGTTGACGACCGGTAGTTGGATGCGTAATTCGAGTCCAACGCTGGATCGGTAGTCGCTGAATTTGGAAAAAACGCTCTGCGAAATCCGCGCAATCGTGTTCGTTTGCGCCTCGCCGCGCAGGAAGACCTCCTGGAAACCGAAGGGCAGCCCCGTGAACGGGTCAACCGGGCCGACGCGCAGCGCGTTCGCCAGTTCCTCGCGCGTCACCAGACGCGAATCGCGGATGACGAGGCCGCGTGGGCGCAGGGTGAGCGGGTCGGTCACGCCGAGCGCCAGTTGCGGGTTGTTGCGCACGACCAGTTCGCTCAATCCGCCGACGGTTGACAAAAACGGTTGGTCGGCGAGGAACGAGGTCGAGAAAATCTGGTCGTCTTTCGTCCGCAGGTTGAAGGCCGTGCCGATGTCGGCGAAGGCCGCCAACTGGACGGGGCCGAAGATGGGGATGCGATACTCGAAGTTGCCGAGCAACTGCGTGTCGCCGCCGAGGAAACGGAAGTCGCGCTGCGGCAGTTGGAGGCTGTTTGAGCCGCCGACGCCGGTGAACGTGCCGAGCGCGACGAGTTGCTGACGCAGCGCGTCGGGCAGTCCCTCGAAGGGCGTGGCCTCGCCGGTCGGGTTGGTCGAAGCCACCACGTTGCGCGAGGTGACGAACACGTCGAGCGGGACGATGGGGCCGATGGAGCGGACGTTGTAGCCGCGTATCGAGAACTCGTCGCCGAGGAAGAAGCGTTCGTAGACGGGGACGCCGTTGACGAAGGAGAGCGAACTCTGCTGCGCGGCCTGCACCTGTCCCGAAGTGGCGAAGCTGGCGACGTGCCCGGCGACGAGGCGGAAGCCGAAGACCTCCGGGTGGTCAGAATTCTTGCGGCGCACCGGCATGAACTGCATGTAGGAGACGGTCGGCTGATAGGTGCGCACGTCTCCGCCGAGACCGGCGAAGGCCAGTTGCGCCGTCACCTGTCGGCCTTTGGTCGGGTCGATGGTGCCGTTACGCGTGTCGTAGACGAAGCTCGGCGTGATGCGGCTCGTCATGATGCTCGGCTGCGCGAAGACCTGCGGGATGAAGGTGCTCGCGTTGCCCTGCTCGTTGACGGGCGGGTCTTTGACGCTCGTCCGCGAGATGGTGTAGGAGAGGCCGATGCGCGAGGCGCGCGCAAACTCCAACCCGAACCACTTGCGGCGCGGCGGACGATAGAATTCGGAGAGACGCGAGGTGGCGAAAATCGAGCCGCCCGTCGAGTTCTGCGTAAAAAGGTTCTCTTCGCTGGCGTTGAGGAAGTCGGCGATGCCGCCCGTCGCTCCGCCGATGGCGTCGAGATTCTGCGACAGGAACGTGCCCTCGCCGAAGTATTTGCGCGACTCGGAAAAGATGGAGAAGCCAACCGTAATGGGGCGGTCTCTCAGGTAAGGCTCGGTGAAGGAGAAGAGGAACGAACGCTGCCGGTTGCCGAAGGCGAACTGGAAGGCGAGACTCTCGCCGCGACCGAGCAGGTTGTTGGTCGAGTAGTCGAGGCCGAAGAAGGAGCCGCCGATGCCGGAGACGCCGCCGTTGAAAGAGATTTGCTGACGGCCGCGCTCCGTGACTTTCAGGTTCACGTCAACCGTGCCCTGCTCCTCATCCGTCCGCAGGTCGAGGTCGCGCTTGTCGTCAATCGGGTCGAAGAAGCCGAGTTGGTTGAGCAGCAGGACGGAGTACTCCATCAACGCCTGGTCGTAGATGTCGCCTTCGTTGACGGCCACCTCGCGGCGCAGCACGTTGTCGCGCGTAAAGGTGTTACCGGCGAACTCAAGACGGCGCAGCGTGAACTGCTTGCCCTCGGTGATGGTGATGGTGAAGTCCGCGACGCCCTCTTTCGGGTTCTGCGGGTTGTCCTTCAAATCCTGGTCAACGTCGTACTCGTACTGGATGAAGCCGAAGCGTCCGTAGAGCCGGCTGAGGTCTTCGTGCAGCGCCTTGTAGAGCCGCTGGCCGTTGGCGACATCGCCCTTCTGGATGCCGATGGTGTTGAGGATGTCCTGCTCTGAAAGAATCGAGTTGCCTTCAATCTTCAGCGTGCCGAGACGATAGAGCCTGCCTTCTGTGATGGGGACGGTAATCCTTAGCGCGTCGTCGGTCGAAGAGAGTAGCGGGAGCGGCAGGATGGGAAAGCCCGTCCGGCGCTGGCCGATGCCTTCCACGCGCGGCTCGCCCGTTCTGGCCTGTAGATAGCCCTTCGAGCGCATGTAGTTTTCGACGTTGCCCTTGAGGTCTGCTTCGAGCTTTTCGGTGTGGAGAATGTCCTCGCCCTTAAAGCGCGAGATGAGACCGGCCTCCTTGACGTACTTCATCGCCCCGCGCAACTCGCCGTCGGAGAAGACCTGATTGCCCTCGAAGTCAATCTCGACGACTCTCACGCGCTCGCCCTCTTTAATGTCAAAGGTGAGCGCGATGGAGGTCTGCGTCACTTCCTCCACTCTCAGGTCAACCGTGGCGTTCGGCTTGCCGCGCGCCGAGAGCAGTTCCTTGATGACGCGTTGTGCGGCGCGTCCCTTGACGGGGTCGAAGGTTGACTCCTTCGAGACGCCGACGCGTCGCTCGCGGAACTCCTTGAGCACGTCGGCCTCAGTAATGCTGCTCATCCCGTCGAAGACGATGTCGCGGATGACGGGCAACTCGCGGACGGTGAAGATGACGACGCGGCCGCCGCGTGGCCCTGTGGTGGTTTCGACGCGCGTCTCGGTCTTGTTAAAAAATGGCAGCGCGAGGAGCGCCTGAAGGTCGCGCTGCACCTGCGCCTCGTTGTAGACGTCACCGGTGCGCGTCTGGACGTAGTAGAGCACGCCCTCGTCGCTCATGCGGCGGTTGCCCTCAACGCGCACGTCTTCGACAATCTCCTGACCGGATTGCTGCGGCGCCGCCTCCTGAGCGGCCCCGGCGGCGCGGGCGACCGCGTGCGGGCGCGCGAGATAGAGGACAGAGAGGATGCCGACGACGGCGGCCAACAGGAGAAACCAAGGCGCGCGAATTCGCATAATAATAATCGCTTTTTGCCTCAAAAAATTACGTGTGACCGATAGGGAGACCGACGGAAACGAACTGCCTTTCGGAATTCCGGCACGCCGGAGCGCCATTCGGGGCGGCGCGAGGCGTTAAATCTCTGGCTTGACGGCCTGTTGGATTCAGGCCGCACCCGCCCACGTTGCCAACGGGGCAGTCCGGTAAAGTGGCGCATTATAACAAGGCAAAAGGAAAAAGGTAAAAGGCAGAAGGGCTTCTTCCGAGCCGACGCCTCTTTAACTTTTACCCTTTTCCTTCTCGACGTGTGCCTGTTTAATCCACCGCTTTTAGTGAATCAGGAGCGCGTCGCCCGGCTCTTCAACGCCCGCCGGACGATAATTCAGTTCGTCGCCGTCCAGAAAAACTTCAATCAGCGCGGCCTCGCTCAGTGCGCCCTGAATGAGCGCCTCGGAGAGCGGGTCTTCGACGTGCTTTTGCAGCGCACGCCGCAGCGGTCGCGCGCCGTAGGAGCGGTCGGCGCAGGTCTTCTGGACGAGCCAACGTTTGGCCTCGTCCGTCAGACGCACTTCGAGACCGCGCCCGCGCAGCGTCCTGTTCAACTGTTCGATTTGGAGGCCGACGATTTCCAGCAACTCCTCGTTCAACAGTTGGTCGAAAATGATGATTTCGTCGAGCCGGTTGATGAACTCCGGATTGAAGGTCTGGCGGACGGCCGACATCACCATCTCTTCCATCTTCTCGCGCGAGGCGTCGGCCGTCGCCTGAAAGCCCATCGTGCCCTTCTTCTGGATGAAGCGCGCCCCGATGTTCGAGGTCATGATGATGATGGCGTTCTTGAAATCGACGGTGTTGCCCAAAGCGTCGGTCAGGATGCCGTCCTCGAAGACTTGCAGGAGCACGTTGAAGATGTCTGGATGCGCCTTCTCGATTTCGTCGAAGAGCAGGACGGAGTAGGGCGAGCGTTTGATGCGCTCGGTCAGTTGTCCGCCCTCTTCGTGGCCGACGTAGCCCGGCGGCGAACCGATGAGTTTCGAGACCGAGTGCTTCTCCATGAACTCGGACATGTCGAAGCGAATCATCGAACGCTCCGACCCGAAGAGGAACTCGGCGAGAGAGCGCGCGACCTCGGTTTTGCCGACGCCCGTCGGGCCGAGGAAGAGGAACGAGCCGACCGGGCGCTGCGGGTTTTTCAGTCCGGCGCGCGAACGTCGAATCGAACGCGCGAGCGCAGAGATGGCCGGACGTTGCGCGACGACGCGGCGATGCAACTCCGACTCGATGCGCAAGAGTTTCTGCGTCTCCTCCTCCTTGAGCGAAGTGACGGGGATGCCCGTCCAGCGCGCGATGACATCCTCGACATCATCTTTCGTCACCTCGACGGTCATCAACATCTCTTCTTCGTCGTCGGGCAGGCGCGGGTTCGCGGCGCTCGAAGCGGGCAGAGCCTTGCCCCATCCGCGCTCGCCGAGCATGTCGTAGGAAGACGAAGGGCGCGACGATGAGCCGGAAGAGGGTTCGCGTCGCACGCGCAGTTTGACGCGCGCGCCCGCTTCGTCAATCACGTCAATCGCTTTGTCGGGCAGGAAGCGGTCGGGGATGTAGCGGTTCGCCTGATAGACCGCCGCTTCGATGGCCTCGTCCGTGTAGCGCACCTGATGGAACGCCTCGTAGCGTTCGCGCACGCCTTCGAGGATGCGGACGGCCTCTTCTTCCGAAGGCGGCGGAACTTTGACGGCCTGAAAGCGTCGTTCGAGCGAACGGTCTTTCTCGATTGACTTGCGGAACTCGGCCGGGGTGGTCGCGCCGATGCACTGTATCTCGCCGCGCGAGAGCGCAGGCTTGAGGATGTTGGCCGCGTCGAGCGAGCCTTCGGCAGAACCCGCGCCGACGAGCGTGTGCAACTCGTCGATGAAGACGATGTACTGCGGGTTCTCGACCAACTCGCGCATAATCTGCTTGAGCCGCTCCTCGAACTGCCCGCGATACTTCGTGCCCGCGACGATGAGCGAGAGGTCTAGGGAGAGGATGCGCTTGTTCTCAAGGAACGTCGGCACGTCGCCCCGCCCGATGCGCTGCGCCAGACCTTCGACGATGGCGGTTTTGCCGACGCCAGGCTCGCCAATCAGGACGGGATTGTTTTTCGTCCGGCGGCAGAGTATCTGCACGACGCGCTCAATCTCGTTGTCGCGGCCGACGAGCGGGTCGAGTTTGTCGTTGGCGGCGTCGTCCGTCAGGTCGCGCGAGAACTCTGCGAGGTGCGGCGTCTCCTTCTTCTGCGAGGCACGCGGGTCGGCCGCGCCTGTAGCGCGCGCCACCTCGTCTCTGACGGCGGGCAGACGCAAGCCACGCTCGTAGAGAATCTCTGCGGCCATTGAGCGCTCTTCGCGCAGCAGGCCGAGCAGCAGGTGTTCCGTGCCGATGTGGCGGTGCTGCAAGCGGTCGCTCTCTTCGTGCGCGAAGGCCAGCACGCGCTTCGTCTCAGGCGCGAGCGGCAGTTCGACCGAAGTGGAAATCTTCTCCCGCAGCGGCGCGCGCCCTTCAATCTCCTTGCGAATCATTTCCAGAGACGCCTGCGCGCGCGCGAGGAAACGTGAGGTCAACGTCTTGTCCTCGCGCATCAGACCGAGCAAGAGGTGTTCAGGCTCGATGGCGGGCGCGCCGAACTGACTGGCTTCGTATCGCGCGAAGAAGATGACCCTGCGCGCTTTCTCCGTGTAGCGTTCAAACATAAAAGCTGTGGTGGCCGATTTATATTAGAGCCGTTTGAGAGTTCGTCAGGCGTCTGCTGAAGTTCGGGAGCGCAGAACTCTAGTAGCGCCGATTCGCATTATAACTGAAGAGCGCGCCGTTGTCAGATAAGAAGAGTGATTTTCTAAGAAGAGTGATTTTCCCATCCGCCGCGCGCGAGCGAAATAATTATATAACGAATCGCCTCCCCGTCGCCTCCGACGCTCTCTCTCCGGTCGCCTCGCTCTAGGGCGAGACGACGCGCCCATCGCGCAACAGCAGCACGCGGTCGCATCTGCGCGCGAGCCGCTCGTTGTGCGTGGCGATGACGGCTGAGGCACGTCGCTCGCGGCAGAGCGCGAACAGGAGCGCGCAGGTCTCCTCGGCCGTCTGTGCATCGAGATTGCCGGTCGGCTCGTCGCAGAGCAGCAGACGCGCGCCCGCGACGAGTGCGCGTGCGACGGCGACGCGTTGCTGTTCACCGCCCGAAAGCTCTCCGGCCGCGTGACGCGCACGTTCCGTGAGTCCGACCGCAGACAGCGCGCTCTCTGCCTCTGCGCGTGCCTCGCGCCTTCCGCGCCGCGCGACGAGCAGCGGCAACATGACATTCTCCAAGGCCGAGAGGTCTGCCAGCAGACGGTGCGCCTGAAAGACGAAGCCGACTTCGCGGCCGCGCCAACGCGCCAACTCCGGCGCGCCCGCGCGCAGGATGTCGAAGCCACGAAAGCGTGCCTCGCCACCGTCTGCGCTCTCCAACCCGCCGAGCACGTGCAGCAGCGTTGACTTCCCCGCACCCGACGCGCCGACGACCGCCACCAACTCTCCCTCGCCGACCTCGAAAGAGACGCCGCGCAACACCTCCAAACGCTCGCCCGCCGCGTTCCGAAAAGACTTCCTCAAACCCTCGACGGAAAGGCCGTTGTCTGAAGTCTCAAGTCTCAAGTCTGAAGTCTGAAGACGGTCGTCGGCCGCGCGGCGCGTCGCCCCGTCTGTCTTCGCTTTCAAGTTCTCTGCTTCCAACACGCTCGCCGACTCCCGACTTCAGACTTGAGACTTCAGACTTCAAACTTGAGACTCATCCGTCTTATTCGTAACGCAACGCTTCAGCCGGGCGCACGCGCGCCGCCGCACGCGCCGGGTAGAGCGTCGCCAGCAGGCTGACGACGAAGGCTGCCAGCGCGGGCAGCAGCACATCGCGCGCGTGCGGTCGCAGGGGTACGCTCGACAGAGAGTAAACGTCCGGCGGCAGGCGCACGAGTCCGAAGTACTCGGCCGCCGCGCACGCTATCAATCCGCACACGATGCCTGCGACCGCGCCCACGACCCCAATCAGCGCGCCTTCCAACATGAAGACGGCGACGATGCTGCGTGCCCGTGCGCCGAGCGCGACGAGCACGGCGATGTCTGCGCGACGCTCGACGACGACCAGCGCAAGCGTCGTCGTGATGTTGAGCGCGGCGACAATCGTAATCAACAAGATGATGAGCGCGACCGTGCGCCGTTCGAGTTCGAGCGCGGCAAACAGCGGCCGATTAGCCTCGCGCCAATCGACGACCCGAAACGAAGCGCCGAGCATGTGCCGGACACGCGCCGCCACCTCCGATGCCTCGTAGATGTCTTGCGTCTCGACACTCAGGACGGATGCTGCGGCCGCCGTTGTCGCTCCGCCGTCGTCGTCTTCGTGAAAGAACCTCGACGACTCCGCGAGCGAGACGTAAGTCCAGGAGGCGTCATAGTCGTAGAGACCTGTGCGAAAGAGTCCGACGACGCGTGCGCGACGTGCGCGCGGCGAAAAACCGGGCGGCGTCGGCGAACGCTCGCCCGTCACCAGCCAGCCTTCGTCGCCGATGCGTTCAAGCCCCGTGCGCGCGGCCAACTCTGCGCCGACGACGACGTTCGCAGGCGGCTCCTCTTCAACGTCCTCATCATCCACACCCGCACGCGCCACGCTCTCCGGCTCGACGCGAAACAGTTCGCCCGCGTCCCCTTCAACCATCGTGCGACGCAATTCCGAGAGCGCACGCGCGGAGTCTGCATCGACGCCGCGCACGATTGTATAGACCGCACCACGCGCGCCGCTCAGCAACGCGCCTTCGTAGCCCGTCGGCGCGGCATCCGTCACACCTTCGATTGTGCGCAGACGCGCGGCCACTTCGCGCCAGTCGCGCATCGCCGCGCCGTCGGCACGCGTGACCGTCACGTGCGCCGTGCCGCGCAGAATCTTGTCGCGCAACTCTTCTCGAAAACCTCCGGCCAGCGCCAGCGCCACAATCAGCGCCGCGACGCCGAAGGCGATGCCTGCGACCGCCGCCAGCGCCGTCAGTTTCACCACGCGCCGCCCGCGCCGCGCTCTCAGATAACGCACGGCGAGGAAAAGTTCGTAAGGCATGGAAGGATAGTAATCAGTAATCGTTCGTCAGTCTAAAGGAACGCGAAGGCGACGCAGGCGGCGGCGACGAGGATGACCCAGTACTTCATCCGTCGCCAGAAGGTGGAGACACAGACGAGGATGACGAGCGGGACGACCGCCAGCATCTCGCTCGCGCGCTGTGCATCCGAAGCGAACGACAGCAGGATGATGTAACCAAGCGCCACGAAGGCGAAAGAGAGTTGCACCTGCACCTCGATGCGCCCGCGCTCGACGCCCGCGTCGCTGACGGGTTTGACGAAGACTGTCAACAGCAACATCGCCGCCGTCAACAGATAAAGTCCCGCGTGCCCGAACGCCTGCCACGCCCGCGCGCCGCATGCTTCGATGACGCGCCGCCAATCAAGCACATCGAAGTCCGCAAACGTCTGCGACCAGCCGCCCGCGCTGCCTCCACTCTGCCAAGAATAGACGACACGGACGAGCGCGGGCACGAGCGCCAGCGCAAGGAGCAGCAACAGACGCCCCTGCGCGCGCCGCCGCGCGTGCTGCATCACCTCCCACAACATCAACGCGACGGGCACAACTACGGCCGTCCCTCGCACGAGCACCGCCGACGCCAACAAAGCGACCGCCGCGAGCCGTCGCCGCCATAAGCCTTCCTTCAACTCGACCACTTCTGTCGCTTCCAACCGCGACGCGCGCGACGGTAGATAAAAGAACAGTCCCCAGATGACGAGCGCCGCCGCAGTCATCTGAGAGCGCGCATCGGCCGACGTGCTGGCTTCATAGAAGACCGGATAGAGAGCCGTCACGGCAACGGTCGCCCACGCGACGCGTTCGTTGGCCGTGCGCGCCGCGAGTTGCCAGAGTCCGCAGAGCGCAAGCGTCGCGGCAAGGAGCGAGAGGACTGTCGCGTCAGACGTTTGTGCTTCGTGAAGGAAGAACGCGGAGCGCGGCCAGTGTATGAGCAGGAGTAAAAGAAGGATGACGACGGGTGGGAGCAGGAATCGCAGGAGCGTGCGGCGCGCGCGTTGTGCGCGCCGCGGCGTCTCAGTTGCCGTTCGGGGCGGGGAGGTCATCGGGAGTGACCGACTTGACCAGTTCTCTATCGAGCGAGCGTTCGGGTCGTTTCACCATCGTCAGCCGATTGCCGCGCTCATTGTACTCGACTTCGTCCATGATGTTGTAAATCAGGAGCACGCCCCGGCCGGAGGTCTTGAAGAGGTTCGAGGGGTCGAGCGGGTCTGGAATCGTGGCGGGGTTGAAGCCCTCGCCTTCGTCTTCGACCGTGAACCGCGCCTCGCCTGCAGAGAGTTCGGCCGTGATGCGGACAAGCTTCGACGAGTCGCCTTTGTTGCCGTGCTTGACGGCGTTGACAAACGCTTCGTCGAGCGCGATGAAGAGGTTCGAGCTATCCTGATTGATGATGCCGAGACGCGACGCGCGCTCAATCAGATAATGCAGCACGCCGTTCATCAACGAGAGGTCGCTCGGCAGCTCAAACTCGATGCGCTCGCGGACGTAAGGCGTCACGCGCAGGTCTTCGACGAAGCGCAGTTTGTAGCCGAGCGTCTTGTCAACGATGTTCTGTAGCTCCTCGCGCTCGTAGGGTTTGTGCACGAAGTTGGCCGCGCCGAGTTTGAAGGCTTTGACGATGCCGTGCTGGTTGGCCTCTTCCGAAGAGACGACGACGGGGACGAGCAGCCGCTTGCGTTTCAACTCGCTGAGAATTTGCACGCCGCCGTCGGCATCTTCCGTCAGGTCGCTGATGACGAGGTCGAACTCTTCGAGGTCTTTGCGCGCCACCACTTCGGAGAGGTCGCCCGTCGCGACGACTTCGTGTCCGAGTTCGCCGAGTACCTGCGCGAGCAGCGTACGCAGTTCGCTGTTAGAGTCAACGATGAGGATTCGTCGTCTGTCCATCTAAACGCTGTCACCGCAATCCTTCAA
Source organism: Pyrinomonadaceae bacterium (assembly GCA_035942915.1). Classification (GTDB taxonomy): domain Bacteria; phylum Acidobacteriota; class Blastocatellia; order Pyrinomonadales; family Pyrinomonadaceae; genus DASZCR01. Next base: position 23,064 of record DASZCR010000186.1, read on the forward strand.
GATAGGGAGGGCGAGCGCGAAAGGCCGAGCGGCGAGACGCAGGTTTCCGCAAACGCCTGTACGAAGCCTCGCGGCGAGGGGTTTCAAATATAACATAGGAAAAATTGTCTGGAGTCGAGAGTCTATAGACTATAGTCTATAGACCAAACCACAGCCGCGACGAAGCTGACTCGGATTCTGACTTCAGACTCAAGACTTTAAACTCAAGACTTTAGGCTGCTGACCGTGCGGGGAACTGGATGCAAACTTCTGCGGAAAGAGACGGGGCGCGCGGCGGGCGCATCGAGCGCGCCTACAGGTTCGCCGGGCTTTCCCGCTACACCTTCAAAGAGCGTCTGCTGATACGCGTCGCAGACATAGTCTTCTACGTGCTCGTCTCCGTGCTCGGTCGCAGCGCGCGTTACAGCGTCGAAGGATGGGAGCATTGGGAGGCGACGACGCGCGCAGGGGGCGCGCCGATTCTCGCCTTCTGGCACAACCGCATCCTGCTGGCGACCTACTACTTCCGCCATCGCCGCATCGTCGTTATGACCTCGCGCAGTTTCGACGGCGAATACATCGCGCGCTTCATTCAACGCTTCGGCTACGGCGCGGCGCGCGGTTCTTCTACGCGCGGCGGCGTCGGCGCGCTCGTCGAGATGGTCAGACTTCAACGTGCTGGCTGTCCTGCCGGTTTCACCGTTGACGGGCCGCGCGGGCCTCGTTACGTCGCCAAGACGGGCGCGCTCCTGCTGGCGAAAAAGACCGGCCAGCCCGTCCTTCCCTTCACGGTCGAACCGGCGCGTTACATCGAGGTCAAGAGTTGGGACGGCTTTCGCGTGCCGCTCCCGTTTACGCGCGCAACCGTCCGCATCGGCGCGCCGCTGCACGTCCCTGCCGATGCGGACGACGCCGCGCTCGAACACTTACGCGACCAACTCCAACGCGCGCTCGAACAGTTGAGCGGCTCAGGCCCGGAAGGCGACCGTCGATAGCCTTCGGCGCGCGGCGTGTAGTAGGATTGACGCCATCCGCCGCACCGCTTTCAACGAAGATTTGCGATTTCAACTACACGCTTGAGGAGCGCCGCATGATTAATCAGGAACGCATCAAGGCTCTTCTGCTCGAACTCGTACAGATTCCCAGCCACTCGCGCAAGGAACGCGAGGTAGCCGAACGCGTCAAACAGCTTTGCGAAGAACTCGGCGCGGAGGTTGAGATAGACGACGCCGGAGAGAAGGTCGGAGGCAACACCGGCAACGTCATCGCACGCTTTCGCGGCAACATCCCCGGCGCGGACGCCATCATGATGAGCGCGCACATGGACACGGTCGTTCCCGGCGAAGGAGTCAAGCCCATCGTCGAGGGCGACATCATCCGCACCGACGGCACGACCGTCCTCGGCGGCGACGACAAGTCCGGCATCGCCGTCATCATCGAAACCATCCGTTGCTTGCAGGAGCAGAACATCCCGCACACGGACATCGAGGCCGTCTTCTCCATCTGCGAAGAGGTCGGACTGCTCGGCGCCAAGAACGTCGACGTGTCCAAATTGCGCGCCCGCTACGGTCTGGTCTTCGACTCCGACGACCCCGGCTTCCTCTTCACCAAAGGCCCTTCGGCCAACCACTTCGAGTTCAAAATCTACGGGCTTGAATCGCACGCGGGCGTCGCGCCCGAACAGGGCATCTCGGCCATTCGCATCGCCGCCGAAGGCATCGCCAAGATGAAACTCGGACGCATCGACCACGAGACGACTGCCAACATCGGCGTCATACAGGGCGGCGAGGCGACCAACATCGTCACCAACTTCGTCCGCCTGCGCGGCGAGGCGCGCTCGCTCGACGAAGCGAAGCTCAACGCGCAGACCGAGCACATGATTGAATGTTTGAGAGAGGCCGCCGAACGCTACGAGGTGACGGTCGCGGGCGTGACGACGCGCGGACGCGTCGAGGCCGAAGTCTCACGTGAATACTCGGCGATGGACGTGCCCGACAGTTCGCGTGTCGTCCAACTCGTCTTCGACGCCGCGCGTCGCATGGGGCTTGAAGTCAAGACGATGGCTTCGGGCGGCGGCTGCGACGCCAACATCTTCAACAAGCGCGGCATCGAGTGTGCCAATCTCGGCACAGGGATGCGCGCCATTCACACCGTCAAAGAGTGGCTCGATGTCAAAGACCTCTACGCGGCCACCGAGATGACTCTGGAAATCATGCGTCTGAACGGCGAGCGCGCTCAGCAGCAGCAAGCCGGACAGGCGTGAGTGGACGAGCACAGGTCGAGCATGTCTGAAAACGCGGAACATGAGCCATACCGCAGCGGCTACGTGGCGCTCGTGGGGCGGCCGAACGCGGGGAAGTCGACGCTCCTGAACCGTCTCGTCGGAGAGAAGATTGCTGCCGTCTCGAACAAGCCGCAGACGACGCGCCATCAGATTCAGGGCATCATCACCAGAGAGCGCGGCCAGATTGTTCTGGTCGATACGCCGGGCGTCCACCAGCCCGGCTACCTGCTCAACCGGCGGATGATGGCCGCCGTCCACGACGCCCTCGAAGGCGTCCATCTCGTCCTCCTCATCCGCGACGCTTCCGTCTCCACAGGCAACGGCGACCGCTTCGTCCTCGACCTCGTCCGCCAGTCGGAAAAGCCTGCGCTGCTGCTGCTCAACAAGACCGACCGCATCGCCGACAAGTCGCAACTGCTGCCCCTCATGGAATGGTACGCGCAATCGCACGAATGGCGCGCCGTCGTGCCGCTCTCTGCGCGCACGGGCGACATGGTCGAGAAGCTGATTGACGAAATCATCAAGCACCTGCCCGAAGGCGAGCCGCTCTTTGACGAGGACGAGTTGACCGACCAGCCCATGCGCGCCATCGTCGCAGAGATTGTCCGCGAGAAGATTTTGCAGACGACCGGCGAGGAGATTCCTTACGTCACGGCCGTCGTCACCGAACGCTACGAGGAGACGCCGGAACTGACGCGCATCTACTGCGCCATCTACGTCGAGCGCGCCTCGCAAAAACGCATCATCATCGGCAAGGGCGGCGAGCGACTCAAGGACATCGGCACGCGCGCACGTCAGGACATACAGGCGCTCATCGGCACGCGCGTCTATCTCGAACTCTTCGTTAAGGTCGAAGAGAACTGGCGCAACTCCGAACGCGCCCTCAACGAGCTGGGAATCACAGGAGAGAACGGTGATAAGTGATAGGTGATGGGTGATAGGAGAAATCCTGTCTTTCTCTTATCACCTATCACCTATCACTTATCACCTATCACTTATGAGCTGGTACGCCGTTGACGTAACGCTGACGACGCGTGCGCGCGAGGCCGTCGAGTATGCTTTGACGGAGGCGGGCGCGTCCGGGACGGAGAGTGCTCTGCGTCCGGCCGGGATGGTTATCGAGGCGGGCGGCGAGCGCAGGAGCGAAGCGCGCGTCGCTGAAGACGAGTTCACGACCGTCACCGGCTACTTCTCAGAACTGCCCGAAGTCGAACGCGTGCGCGACGCTCTGCGCGAAGCCCTGCGCATCTACGGGTTCGCGTCTTCGGACGTGCGCGAGGTGCGACAGCGCGAGGTGGCGGAACGCGACTGGCTCGCCGAGTGGAAGAAGACATGGCGGCCGGTCGCCGTCGGCGAACGTTTCCTCGTCGCGCCTTCGTGGAGCGAGGTCGCCGAGAGCGGCGAGGGCGACGCTCGCATCCTGATTCGCATCGAACCGGGCATGGCTTTCGGCACGGGCACGCATGAGACGACGCGTCTGTGTCTCGCGGCGGTCGAAAAATATTTTCGTGATGGGAGTTTCCTCGATGTCGGCACGGGCACGGGGATACTCGCCATCGCCGCCGCCAAGCTCTCTGAGGAAGCCTCGGTCGAAGCCTGCGACACAGACCCCGTAGCCGTCACGGTGGCGCACGAGAACGCGCGTGCCAACGGCGTCGCCGAGCGCATCAATTTCCGCGTCGGCTCGGTCGAAGACGACCCGGAAGCTTCGGCGGCGCTCGTCTGCGCGAACCTCACGGCCGACGTGCTCCTGCCGATGCTGCCCTCGCTCCTCAGCGCCACGCGCGAGCGCCTCGTCATCTCCGGCATCCTCGACACGCAGGAGCAGATGGTCGGCGCACGCCTCTCCGAACTCGGCGCGACCGACTACGAGGTGACGCGCGAAGGCGAGTGGATAGCGATGTCCATCAAACGGTGAGCGATGACGCGCAGACGATTCTACGCGCCGCGCGAATCTTTCGCGGACGACGGCGCAACGCTGTTTCTCTCGGAAGAGGAGACGCGCCACCTGCGCGACGTGCTGCGGCTGCGCGCGGGCGACGAGGCGTTTGTCTTCGACGGGGCGGGCGCGGAGTTTCGCTGCGTCGTGGCGGATGCTGGCGGACGCGGGCGTGACGGGCGGGCGCGCCTCGAAGTGCGCGGTCGCGTCGAGTCGGCCGTGCCGGAGTCGCCGCTTGCGCTGACGCTCTGCGCGGCGCTGCTCAAGGGTGAGAAGTTCGACCTCGTCGTGCAGAAGGCTACGGAATTGGGCGTGGTGCGCGTCGTGCCCGTCGAGACCAAGCGTGCGGAGGTACGACCGCGCAACAGCAGCGACGCGCGCGAAGCGACCGGCCGCCTTGAACGTTGGCGACGCCTCGCGCTCGAAGCGGCGAAGCAATCAGGCCGCGCGCGCCTGCCTGAAATCTCCGAGCCGCGCACGCTCTCGTCTCTCCTTGCAGATATTCACGCGGAAGAGGAACAGGGTGACCATGCGCGTCTGCTGTTCGCCGAACGCGGCGGAGGCTCGCTTGCGGAAGCGTTGGGCGGGCGCTGCGCGCTTGCAGCCGTGACGGCGCTCGTCGGCCCGGAAGGCGGGTGGGAGGATGCTGAGATTGAGGCTGGACGAGAGCACGGCTGGTCAATCGTCACGCTCGGCGGTCGTACGCTGCGCGCCGAGACGGCCTGCATCGCTGTCACAGTCCTCCTGCAACACCTCTGCGGCGACCTCAAGTAAATAATCCGCTTTGCCTTTTTATTCGCGCGGGCGCAGAATATTGAGCGCGTGGAGGAACGCGGCGCGCGGGCGCGGCGTATGACATCACGCAGGTTAAAAAATCAGGAACGCGGAGCGATTTTCGAGATGGCTTACAGCAAAGACGAGGCGGTAGCGCGTGCGCGCAAAGACCTCGCCGGGCGGCTCGGCGTCGGCGACGCGGAAATCTCAGAGGTCTCGGTCGAGACGGCCGACTTCCCCGACATGGCTCTGGGCGCGCCCGTCGAGGGCGAGATGAGCGGCATGATGATTACTTCGGGCTGGCGCATCCGCCTCAGCGCGAAGGGCAAGTCTTACGAGTACCGCGCCGACCGCAATCAGGTGCGGCTCTGCAACTACAAGGGCGCGAATCATCGAATTTAAAAGTCTGAAGTCTAAAAGTTCGGAAGTCTGAAGTCCGCAAGCTGCTTCTTCGACTTGGGAACTTGAGACTTCGTAGTAGCAGTATCCGAGGTGAAGCAATGAATAGACAGAATTTCGTCAAGCACCTGTCGCTGGCGTTGGTCATCGTTCTGGTCGCGGGTCTCGCCGGACAGTTCCGGCGCTGGCAGCGCGAGCGCGCCGCGTGGGTCGAGTCGCAGGCGGCTCTGAAGGCCAAGTTCCCCGAACACGAACGGACTGTGCCCGACCTCCGGCGCGAGGCCGACGACATCATCGTCCGCTTCAAGGCAGGCGTCGGACAGGAGCAGATTCGCGCCATCACGCGGCGGCTCAACGACGACGTGGACGACCGCATTGAGGCGGTCGAAGGACTCGTCGAAATTAATGATTACGATGGACATCAGCCGCAGGATGTGGTTGACGAATACGCGTCGCTCCCCGAAGTTGAGTATGCGGAGTTGAATGAGCAAATCAACCTCGAAGACCCGCCGACGACTTCCAGCCCGCGCCTGAGCGCGACCGTCTCTTCGCCCAATGCGCCGAACGACCCGATGTTTGATGAGCAATGGGCGCTCGTCAACGCCGGTCAGCGCGAGGGCAAGAACAAGGCAGATATCAGCGCCCTGCTCGCTTGGGAGAAGACGCGCGGCACGGACAACGTGGTCGTCGCCGTCCTCGACAGCGGCGTCGATTACACGCACCCCGACCTCATCAACAACATGTGGCTGCGCCCGGACTACATCGCGCCCTACGAGGACGAGCACCTCGGCACGATTGACGACCTTCACGGCTTCAACGCCGTCGACAACCTGCGCGACCCGATGGACGACAACGGTCATGGCACGCACTGTGCGGGCATCATCGGAGCCGAAGGCAACAACGGCGAGGGCATCGCGGGCGTCAACTGGAAAGTCGATATCATGCCCTTGAAGTTCATGTCGGCCGGTGGTTACGGCACGACGAAGGATGCGATTGAGGCTATCAACTACGTCATCCAGCGCAAGCGCGACGGCGTCAACGTCCGCATCATCAGCGCCAGTTGGGGTTCGACGACGCGCTCGCGCGCGCTCGAAGACGTGATTCGCAAGGCGGGCGAAGAGGGCATTCTCTTTGTCGCCGCGAGCGGCAACTCGACGGCCAACACAGACAAGCGTCCGCACTATCCTTCGAGCTACAAGTTGCCGAACGTCCTGAGCGTTGCGGCCCTGACGCGGCGCGACGAACTGGCAGGCTTCTCGAACTTCGGCGCGAAGAGCGTCCACATCGCCGCCCCCGGCGCGGAGATTCTGAGCACGTGGCTCCACGGCGACTACCGTGAGGCTTCCGGCACTTCGATGGCGACACCCGTCGTCTCCGGCGTCGCCGCACTCGTCATCTCCGTCAACCCGGACATCACGCTTGAACAACTGCGCACGCGTCTGCTCGACACGGCTGACCAACTCGACACGCTCAAAGGCAAGGTATCGAGCGGCGGACGCGTCAACGCGGCGCGCGCCGTCGGCGCAAGCGACTGACACGCGCGCGCACGGCGCATCAACTCGGACGTAAAGCACAAGCCCCTGTGAGCCGCTCCGCTCGCAGGGGCTTGTGCTTTGCTGGATTCGTCCGTCGGCTCTCTCTTTCGGCGGCCGTGTAAGGTTATGATGACGGCGTGGGCGGCAGCGACACGAACAACTCTCCGAACGACTCTGCGAGCGACGCGACGATGCACGACGACGCCGAGCCGCCATTCGTGCTCGCCGTCGATGTCGGCACTTCGAGCGTCCGCGTCGCGCTCTACGACGCGCGCGCACGCGAAGTCGAGGGCACGCAGGCGCGCATCATGCGCGGCTTCCGTATCACGCCTGACGGCGGCGCGGAACTCGATGCTGAGGTTGCCGTTGAAGAGGTCGCGCGCGTCATCGACGCCTCGCTCGCACGCCTTCCCCGCAAACTTGCCGCGCGCGTCGAAGCACTTGCGCTCACCTGCTTCTGGCACAGTCTTGTCGGCATCGACACGGCAGGTCGCTCTGTCACGCCGGTCTTCGGCTGGGCGGACACGCGCGCCGCGCGCTGCGCCGAGCGTCTGCGCGACGAAGCGGACATAGACCCTGCCGCGACGCATCTGCGCACGGGCTGTCGCCTGCACGCGAGTTACTGGCCTGCGAAACTGCTCTGGCTGCGCGCGGAGAGACCTGCGGCGTGGCGCGACGCGGCGCGCTGGCTCTCCTTCTCCGACCTGCTCCTGCTGCGCCTGTGCGGCGACTGTGCGACGAGCCTCTCGATGGCTTCCGGCACGGGGCTGCTCGACACGCGCGCCTGCACATGGGACTCCGCCTTAGCCCGACTCTTAAATCTGACTGAGGCGCATCTGCCGCGCCTTGCCGACGACGGCGAGACGTTGCGCCTCAACGCGCACTATGCCGCGCGCTGGCCTCTGTTGCGACGCGCCGTCGTCTTTCAGGCCATCGGCGACGGCGCGGCCAACAATGTCGGCGAAGGCTGTACGACGCCGCAGAGCGTCGCCCTCATGGTCGGCACGTCGGCCGCGTTGCGCGTCGTCTACGAAGGTGCGCCGCCCGACGAGTTGCCCGCAAGCCTCTGGTGCTATCGCCTCGACCGCCGTCGCATCGTCGTCGGCGGTGCGCTCTCGGATGGCGGCGGACTCTACGAGTGGCTTGCGCGTGCGCTCAACGTCGAGACGGACGAAGCGGCACTCGCGTCCATCGAGCCGGACGCGCACGGGTTGACGCTTCTGCCCTTCTGGGCAGGCGAGCGCAGCACGGGATGGAACGCGCACGCGACGGGCGGCATCCTCGGATTGACAGCGCACACGCGTCCGGTCGAAATCCTGCGCGCCGGAATGGAAGCTGTCGCCTATCGCCTCGCACACGTTGCGCGCGCGCTCGAAGCTTTCGCGCCGGGCGCGGAGATGCGCGCTTCGGGCGGTGCGCTTCGCGCTTCACTGCTCTGGCGACAGTTGCTGGCAGATGTGCTGGCGCGTCCCTTGTTGCTCTCAGGCGTCGCGGAGGCTTCGAGTCGCGGCGCGGTTTTGCTTGCGCTCGAAGCTCTCGGCAAGATAAAAAGTGTCTCCGACATGCCAGCCGGCGCGGGCGAGGCTTGCCGCCCCGATGCGGCACGTCACGCCATCTACAAACGCGCCGCCGCGCGCCAGCAGCGACTCTACGAGTTGCTCGTCGCAGACCAACGGGTCGCGCGCATTATCGACCGCGACGCATGACGGCCATTTCAGAAACGAAGCTTCAGAGAAACCGATTCACATAGAGGAACAACCGAATGAGCGCGTCTTCCACGACGAAAGAATCAAGACCGACGGCCGAACTCGACCGTCTCTGCATCAACACCATCCGCACGCTCTCGCTCGACGCCGTGCAACAGGCCGAGTCGGGTCATCCGGGTCTGCCGCTCGGCTGTGCGCCGATGGCCTACGTCCTCTGGACGCGCTTTCTCAGACACAACCCGCGCAACCCGAAGTGGGCGGGGCGCGACCGTTTCCTGCTCTCGGCAGGTCACGGCTCGATGCTGCTCTACGCGCTGCTCCATCTGACGGGCTACGACCTGCCTCTGGAGGAACTCAAGAACTTTCGTCAGTGGGACTCGAAGACGCCGGGGCATCCTGAGTACGGGCTGACGCCCGGCGTCGAAATCACGACGGGGCCGCTCGGTCAGGGTTTTGCCAACGGCGTCGGCATGGCGATGGGCGCGGCTCATCTCGCCAGCCGCTTCAACCGCGAGGGCTTTCCGCTGATTAACTCTTACATCTATTCAATCGTCTCCGACGGCGACCTGATGGAAGGCGTCGCCGCGGAAGCCGCCTCGCTCGCCGGACACCTCAAACTCGGCAATCTCATCTATCTCTACGACGACAATCAGGTGACCATCGAAGGCTTCACCTCGCTCGCCTTCACGGAGGACGTGCCCGCGCGCTTTCGCGCCTACGGCTGGCACACGCTGACGGTCGAAGACGGTAACGACCTCGACGCCATCGAGCAGGCAATTACCGAAGCGCAGAGCGTCACCGACAGACCGTCTCTCATCTCCGTCAAGACCACCATCGGTTTCGGGATGCCGACGCAGGGCACGCGCAAGGCGCACTCGGACGCGCCCGGCGAGGAGGCCGTGCGCGCCACCAACCGCGCACACGGCTGGCCTGAAGACGAAACCTTCCGCGTGCCGGAAGAAGCACGCGCGCACTTCGGCACGGCCGTCGAGCGCGGCGCTCGTCAGGAGGCGGAGTGGAACGCGCTGGTCGAACGTTACGAGCAGACGCATCCCGAACTCGGTCGCGCCTTCGCCGAGACGATGAGCGGCGCGCTGCCCGACGGGTGGGAGTCTCACCTGCCGTCGTTTGCGGAGGCGAAGCCTGCGGCGACGCGCGTCTACTCCGGCGAAATCATCAACGCGCTTGCGCCGCAGATGCCGATGCTCATCGGCGGCTCGGCCGACCTCGGCGTCTCGAACAACACGGACATCAAAGAGGGCGGCAGTTTTCAGCACGGCTCTTATCAAGGCCGCATCATTCACTTCGGCGTGCGCGAGCACGCGATGGGTGCGACGATGACGGGCATCAGCCTCAACGGCGGTCTGATTCCCTTCGGCGGCACGTTCCTCACCTTCTCCGACTACATGAAACCGGCCGTCCGCCTCGCCGCGCTCTCCGAAGTGCAGGTCATCTACGTCTTCACGCACGATTCGGTCGGACTCGGAGAGGACGGCCCCACGCATCAACCAATCGAACACCTCGCGGGCTTGCGCGCCATCCCTCATCTGCACGTCGTCCGCCCGGCCGACGCGCACGAAACGCGCGAGGCGTGGCGGCACGCCATCCTGCGACGCCACGCCCCCACGGCGCTCATCCTCACGCGCCAGAAAGTGCCGCTCATCGACCGCACGACCTACGCTGCGGCCGAAGGCGCGCGACGCGGCGCATACATCCTCGCCGAAGCGACGGACGACGCGGGACAGACTGACGACGCGGGACAGACGGCGACGCCCGCTCTCATCATCCTCGCCACCGGCTCCGAAGTCTCGCTCGCCCTCGACGCGCGCACACAGTTGCAGGCGCAGGGCATCCCGACGCGCGTCGTCTCGATGCCCTGTTGGGAACTGTTCGAGGAGCAGAGCGCGGACTACCGCGAGAGCGTCATCCCGCGCAGCGTGCGCGCGCGGCTCGGCGTCGAAGCAGGCTCACGGCTCGGTTGGGACAGGTACACGGGCGATGCCGGTGATGTTATCAGCCTTGAGCGATTCGGCGCGTCCGCGCCCGGCGCGACGGCGCTGAAGAATCTCGGCTTCAACGTCGAGCACGTCGTCGAGCGCGGACGCGCACTCGTCGCAGGCGCGTAAGATTGTTCGTGGAACTTTCGCGCCGCGCACCTCAAATCACAGGTATGCGCAACACGACGCACGTCCTCCTGCTCTCGCTCTGCCTCGTCCTTCCCGTCGCGGCGCAACGCGTGCGGCGCGAGCGCGTAGACGCTTACGCCGTCGTGGCCGAGGTCGCGCGTCTCGCCTCGCGCACCTCCTTCTGGCCCGGCTTCGACCCGCGCCGCGTGCCCGTCGAAATCTACAACGGCCACACGACGCTGCTCTTCAACCACCCGTCGCCTCCCGCCGAGTTCATCTCGCTTTCGTCTCGACAGGGCGTGTGGGCGTTCCCCGGCCGACACGAGACGGTGACGGCCAATGCTCCCGTCAAGCTGAACGGCGTCTGGACGGCGACGGTGATGCTTGAACAGTCCGAGCGGCGTTCGCTGCGCGAGCGTGCCGCGCTTGTCCTCCATGAGATGTTCCACGTCTTCCAGCGCGAGCGCCATCCAGATTGGGTCGGCAACGAGTTGGAACTCTTCACCTATCCATTTGAAGATGCGCCACTGCTCGCCCTGAGACGCGCCGAGACCGAGACGCTCAGGCTGGCCGAGAGAGCACTCGGACAACATGAGGCCGCCTGTTGGGCGCGGCTCGCTCTTGAGCGGCGGCGCGAGCGTTTCGCGCGTCTGAGCGAAGGCGCGGCGGCGTATGAACGCGCGCTCGAACTGAACGAAGGTCTGGCGCGCTACGTCGAGGCGCGTGCGACCGGCGCGCTGGTGTCTGACCTGAGTCCGCAGGAGTTTGCGGCCGACGAAGTTCGCAGGCGCGGTTACGCCACCGGCCACGCGCTCGCCCTGCTTCTCGAACGCTTCGCGCCGAACTGGATGAGCCGCGTCGAATCCGAACGCGGCATCTCGCTCGACCGGCTGTTGACGGAAGTGCTGCCGACTCCGCCGCGTCACAGAGCGCGTTGCCGCCTGCCCGCTTCGTTTGCAGCCGACGCGCAGAGGCGCGCCGAAGTGGAGGTCGCCGCGCTCGTCGCACGCCGGGAGAGGCTCCGGCGCGAGTTCGAGACGCAGCCGGGCTGGAAGGTCGTGGTCGAGGCCGACCCTTCCGCGCCGCTCTGGCCGCAAGGCTTCGACCCCTTAAACGTCCAACGTCTCGGCGCGGCCTCCGTCCTGCACACGCGCCACCTCAAGCTCGGCAACGACGCGGGCGCGATAGAGATTCTCGACCGACACTCGCTCACAGAAGGCGCGGGCGCGCACCCGCTCTTCAACGGCGTGCGACAGATGACGCTCGGCGGCCTCGACGCAGAGCCTTCGGTCGAGGAGTCCGAAGGCCGTGTCACGTTGAGCGCCGCAGGCGTGCGCGCAGAGTTTCGCGGGGCGCGCGTCGAGCGTTCGGCGCGCACCGTCACGTTGCGTCTCGGCCGCCCCGCGCAGTGATAATCGTGCGGACAAACGCAGTCGGACTCATCTCTCTTTCAGTATGGAGGCCGGACAGGTGAAGATTGCCGTCGGAGCAGACCACGCGGGATTCCCTTTGAACGAGCGTCTCATCGAGGAACTGCGGGCGCAGGGGCACGAGGTCGAAGACTTCGGGACGCACGACGGTTCGCGCCCGGACGATTATCCCGATTACGCGCGTCTGGTCGGAGAGGCTGTGCGCGAGGGACGCGCGGAGCTTGGCGTCATCGTCTGCGGGAGCGGCGCGGGCGTCGTCGTCGCCGCCAACAAGCTGCGAGGCGTGCGCGCGGTTCTCTGCGCCGACACCTACACGGCGCGACAGTCGCGCGAGCACGACGATTGCAACGTCCTCTGTCTCGGCGCGCGCGTCATCGGCGTCGAACTCGCGCTCGAACTGCTGCGCGCCTTCGTCTCATCCAGCTTCAACGGCGAGGAGCGCCACCGCCGACGCCTCGCCAAAGTCCTCGACCTCGAACGCCGCGAAACAGCAGGACAGGATTGATTCATCGGTTCATCGCCCCATTGGTTCATTGACTCAATCAATCAGTCCTCCCCTCCGGTTGCATATCCGTCTCCGATGTCTTAAAACAGGGGTGATGTTTGTCGAGAGCAAGGTCAAGACGAAGCTGCTGCGCCAGATGGGCGAGGCGATTAAAGACTTCGGGATGATTGAGGAAGGCGACCGCGTGATGGTCTGCCTGTCGGGCGGCAAGGACAGCTACACGATGCTCGACCTCCTGCTTGACGTGCAGAAGCGCGCGCCCGTCAACTTCCAAATCCTCGCCGTCAACCTCGACCAGAAGCAGCCCAACTTTCCCGCCGATGTCCTGCCCGCATACCTGACATCAATCGGCGTCCCCTTTCGCATCGTCGAGCGCGACACCTACTCGGTCGTCAAACGGCTCGTTCCCGAAGGCAAGACTTTCTGCTCGGTCTGCTCGCGTCTGCGGCGCGGCATCCTCTATCAGACGGCCGTCGAGGAAGGCTGCACCAAAATCGCGCTCGGCCATCACTCGGACGACATCACGGCGACCTTTCTCCTGAACCTCTTCTTCATCGGCACACTCAAGGCGATGCCGCCCATCCTGCGTTCGGACGACGGGCGCAACACGGTGATTCGCCCGCTCGCCTACTGCCGCGAGTCGGACATTGCCGAGTACGCCGCGCAGAAGAACTTTCCCATCATCCCGTGCGACCTCTGCGGCTCACAAACCAATCTCAAACGCGCGCGCGTGAAGCGGCTTGTCGCGGAATTGGAGAAGGAGATTCCACACGTCCGCGCGTCGATGCTGACGGCGCTCACCAACGTCATCCCCTCGCACCTGCTCGACCCGTCGCTCTTTGACTTCAAACGTCTGCGCGCCGCGACCGGCGACGTGGAAGCCGAACTCGACGCCGCGCTCGGCCACGCAGACGCAACGGAAACACCCGCTCTCGTCTCCCTCGGATAAGCCCGCGACACGAGCCATGCCGACCAAGACCGCGCCGAAGCGCGCTACCCGAAGCACGAAGAAGAGCACGAAGAAGAGCGCCAAGAAGAGCGCGCCGAAGAGCGCCTCGCAACGCGCAACGAAGAAGGCGACGAGAAAGAGCGCGTCCAAACCGGCATCCAAGTCAACATCGAAGTCAACTTCCAGACCGGCATCCAAGTCCGCGTCTAAATCCGCGTCTAAGTCTGCAAGCAAGGCTGTTCAGAGTGCGGCGGTTAAGAAGAAGGCTGTTCAGAGCAAGGCTGTTCAGAGCAAAGCTCCTCAAGCTCGGACGGAGGCGCTCGACCTGAGTGGTCTGCCCGCCAGTTCGGTCATGCGTTACGCGTGCGTGCTGTGTCTGGCCTGCGTCTTCGACCTCTTCACCAAGCAACTCGGTCTCGCGCCGCGCACGGCCGCGACGGAAGTCAGGGGCTACGCCCCGACCATCGAGGAGTTGACGGCGAAAGAGCCTGCGCGCCCCTTCTTCAAACCGAGCGCCGAGCGACACGTGCGCTGTCCCTACTGCGACGCGGCCAAAACCTCTCACGCGCGTCTCGACACATATCGCATCGAGGGAGGCAAAGCGACCGACGCGGCGCGCCGCGCGCTTCTCAAGTCGCTGCCCGCGAAGGACGGACAATTTCAAGTTCATGAGACCAAACTGTCCGCGCGCGCAGTCTTCTTCGAGTGGCTCGACGCGCTCGGCCGGACGCTCGACTTTGAAGACGACCGCGCGTGGATGCTCTTGGTCGCGCGCGCTTATCTCGAACGGCGCGCGCCGCAAACCGACTGGCTAGAGGTCTTCGACGGCGTGCGACAGGTGCGCCGCTCGCAACGTCTCGCCGAAGGCTTCGAGCGCGACGGCGCGCGTCTCTTTCTCGCGCCCGCGCTCTACAACGACGTGCTGCTCGTGCAATACCTCGTGAGCCGTTCGCACGCGCACGGCGGGCGCACCTTCGAGGGTCGCCTGACGCTCGTTGAACTCGTGCGGCGGATGCGCCACAGCGGCCACCTCGAAGCGCACGGCATGTCGGACGAGCGCGACCAGTTCGTCGTCCTCGAACAACTCGTCGAACAACTGACGGGCGGCGACGCCGTCGTCAAGCTGCATTACGTGGTTGACCGCCGCGACCTCCTCGACAAAGTCAAAACCATCTCGGCGCGCTACTCCTCCTGACGAGACAAAAGTCTTGCGCTCGCGCGGAAATGGCGGCATACTTTCGTGCGTTTAGGGACTCCTGCTCTCGCGCAATTGTGGTTGATTGCGCCTGCCCACGACCGTGTGGCGACGAAGTGTTTGGCTGAGATGAGAGCGAGTTTGGTTGTCAATTCGGATAGAAGCCGCTCTCGGTTGGTGTCAGAGCACAGGGCGTGTCGCCGCTTCGTTAGGTCGCTCGCGGACTTGTCTCGAAGCCTCTCCAGTTCCTACAGTCCACGCGCCGGACGCCCCCGCGCTTCGCTTGACTTAAAAGGATAAAGAGATGGGTACGAAACTTTACGTGGGAAACCTCTCCTTTCGCACAACGAGCGAAGAGTTGCGCGAACTCTTTTCGCAGGCGGGCGAGGTCGAGTCTGCCTCAGTCGTCGAAGACCGTGAGACGGGTCGCTCGCGCGGTTTCGGCTTCGTCGAGATGACGACGCAGGAAGGCGCGACGGCCGCCATCGAGCAGTTCAACGGCAAGGATTTCGGCGGTCGTAACCTGACCGTGAACGAAGCCCGGCCGAAGACTGACCGGGGTGGCGGCGGAGGCGGTGGCGGCGGTCGTGGCGGTTATGGCGGCGGCGGTGGCTACGGTGGTGGCGGCGGCGGTGGTCGCGGAGGCGGCTACGGCGGCGGAGGCGGACGAGGGGGAGGCGGCGACCGCGAGCCGCGCTGGTAAGCTTCCGGGTTTTATAGCCACAGGCTAAAAGCAAAAAGGCAAAAGCGAAGAATGTGGAGCACGTCAGTCTCCCATCTTCCTTTTGCCTTTTAACTTTGGCCTCCGACCCGCTTCGGTTTACTTTCGCGCCGTAGGCTTAATCTTGAGCGTCAATCGCTCGCCGCCGCGCACGATTTCGACTTCGTACTCCTCATCAGCCTTCATCCCGGAAAGCGCCTGCGTGTAGTCGTAGACGTTTCGCACGTCGCGCCCGGCCAGTTTGACGATGCGGTCTCCGGCCTTCAAGCCCGCCTTCTCGGCCGGTGAGCCTTCGCGCACGCCGTCGAGCGTCATACCGTCGGTCGAGTCGGCATAGCTCGGCACGGTTCCGAGATAGACGCGAAAGCCCGTCGCGCGCCCCTGCGCTTCGCTTCTGGCGAGTTGATAAGTCGGGCGCGCGTCGGCCGCCAGCACTTCCGAGAGGATGTCGTCAACGAAGGAGAGGACGCGCGCGAGTCCTTCGTAGTTGACGCGCTCGGCCGTATCCGAAGGCTTGTGATAATCCTCGTGCGTGCCTGTGAAGAAGAAGAGGACGGGTATCTTGCGCGCGTAGAACGAAGAATGGTCGCTTGGGCCGAAGCCGTCCTCGTTGAGTGCAAGCCTGAAGCGTTGCGGCGAGCCGGTTGCCACCACCTCGCCATTTGTGCCGACGACGACCGGCATCTCGTAGCCGACGGGTCGTCCGCCCGCGCCTTCTGCGCGCGTCGGCGCAGACGCGACGCCGCCCGCCAGACGCACTGTGAACCGCGCGTTGGCGCGCTCAATCCAACCCTTCCACTCGGCGGCCGTGCCGACGCCGCCGACCGTCAAACGCTCGTCCTTGAGACGACCTATCATGTCCATATTGAGCATGGCGACGGTGCGCTCAACCGGGACGGGGGCGTGCGTGACGTAGTAGTTCGAGCCGAGCAAGCCTTCTTCCTCGCCGCCGAAGGCGACGAAGACGACCGAGCGGCGCAGAGAATGACGACGCTCGGAGAGCATGCGTGCCAACTCCAAGAGCGCGGCCGTGCCGGAGGCATTGTCGTCCGCGCCGTAATGTATCTCGCCGGGGCGTGCGGCGAGACTGCCCGTGCCGCCGCGACCGAGATGGTCGTAATGCGCGCCGACGACGATGTACTCGTCATTCAACTTCGGGTCGGAGCCGCGTATCGTGCCGACGACGTTGTAGGCCTCCGCGTCTAATCGCTTCACGTCGGTCGTGATGTTGAGCGAGCCGTTGACGGAAGGCTTCGCGGCGTGTGGGTTGCGTCCGGCGGCCGTGCTGCTGACGGCGTTGGCCGCCAGCGCAGCCTCGCGCGTCTTCTTCTCAAACTCCGCGAGTTGCGGCGCGCCTGCGAGTCCGAGCAGTCGCGCGGCCGTCACGCGCGAGACGACGACGACGGGCAGCCCCGCGTCTCCGCTCGCCGGGTCGTAGGCAAGACGCGCACGCTCGTTCTCCTCTCTGAAGTTCTCGCCCGACGCTATCAGCACGAGCGCCTTTGCGCCCGCCGCGCGCGCGGCCGAAGCCTTGAAGGGCAAGCCTCCCCAACGCGCGAATCGGCCGTGCGGGTCGGACGCGTCCGGCGTGCCCTCGAAGGCGAGCGCGGCCTTGCCGCTCGCCGCGCCTCCCGCGTAGTCGTCGTAGTTCAACTCGCTCGCCTTGATGCCGTAGCCGACGAAGACTACCGATGCGCCCTCGACGCGCCCGTTCGCGCTCACGCCGAGCGGCGTCCAATCTTCGCCCAGACGCAGGTCGAGCGTCTCGCGCCGGTTCATGGAATCGGCCGACGCGCCCGGCATCCACGTCATCGCGTTCGCCTTCCCCAGTTCGACCCCCGCGACGTAAGGAAAGCGTTGAAGGTACTCGCGCGACTCGACCTTGTTGCGTTTGATGTTCTCCGCGTTCCCTTCCGGCGTGAGGCCGAGACGATGAAACTCGGAGGCGATGTAGTGCGCCGCGAGCGTTGCACCCGGCGTCCCCGTCCGGCGGCCTTCGAGCGGCTCGGAAGCGAGATAAGAGACGTGCGCGTTGAGGCGTTTGATGTCGGGAAGCGGTCTCTGTTGAGCACTCGCAGACGGCTGTTTCTGTGGCTGCGTAGGCGCGTGCTGTGCGTAGGCGCAGGAGGATGCGGCGAGCGCCGCGACGAGGAAGGTGCGAAGGATTTTGTCGAGCATGATTTTCAAATTCCGTTTAGGAGGGCGCAGTTTCAATCCACCCAGTCGGCGATGAAGATGTTCGTCTCGCCGCGTGCGCGGGCGTTGCGGTTGGAGGCGAAGGCGAGGTGGCGTCCGTCGGGCGAGAACATCGGGAAGCCGTCGAAGGTCTCCTCGTAAGTGATGCGCTCAAGGCCGCTGCCGTCAATGTTGACGAGGTAGAGGTCGAAGTTGCGCCCCTGCGGGTCGTGGACGTTGGAGGAGAAGATGATGCGCCGTCCGTCGGGCAGGAAGTAAGGCGCGAAGCTGGCCGCGCCGAGGCGCGTCACCTGTCGCTTGTTGCGCCCGTCCGCATCCATCACCCAAATCTCGAAGACGTTCGGCTCAATCACGTTTTCGGAAAGCTTCTGACGATAGCGCGCCACCTGTTCGGGCGTCTGCGGATGATAGG
>DASZCR010000187.1:0-2391 GCA_035942915.1 Pyrinomonadaceae bacterium
CCCCACCACCACCCCGTCCGAAACAGCGCACGCCAACGCCCCGTCAACAGCAGATAGAGACCGACGATGCCCAAAGGTAAGACGACGCCGATGAGTCCCTTTGCCAGCAGCGAGAGACCGATGCCAGCCCAGAATCCGGCCAGCCAACGCCCACGCTTGCCCTCAGACAACTCCCCACGCAAGAAGCACACGAGCGCGAGCGTGACCGTCATCGTCAGCACGATGTCGAAACTTGCCGCGCGCGAGAAGACCATCAGGCCGAGCGTCGAAGCCATCACCGCGCCCGCCGTCAATCCGAACCCGTGCGCCTCGTCTGCGCCCTTCGCTTCACTTGCCGCGCGGCGCTCCGCCTGTCGCGCCAGCCCTGCCACGAAGAGCACCGTCAACAATCCTGAGATGGCCGAGCCGAGCCGAGCCGCCCACTCCGTCACGCCGAGTAGTAGATAACCGGCGGCCATCAACCAATAGAGCAGCGCGGGCTTCTCAAACCACGTCTGACCGGCCAGCGTCGGCGTCACCAAATCGCCGCGCTCGTACATCTCGCGCGCCACCTGTGCATAACGCGGCTCGTCCGGCCCGACCAGCGGAGGCGCGCCCAGATTGTAGAGGTAGGCCGCGCAGGCGGCGACGGCGAGCAGCAGCCAGAGCCGCTTGGCAAGCTTCGAGCGATGCAAGTATAGTCACCCTGACTTCATTATTCGTTCGTTACATCAAACCGGCAGCAGGATACTTTAAATCGTGACGCTACGCACCGCCTGCATCGGCGTCGGCCATCTCGGCCGACAGCACGCGCGCATCCACGCCGCTCTGGCCGCCGAAGGCCGCTCACGCTTCGTCGCCGTCTGCGACCTCTCCGACACGACGGCGCGCGAAATCGCGCTCGAACGCGAATGTGAGTGGACGACCGACTGGCGCACGCTCGTCGGACAGGTTGACGCCGTGAGTCTCGCCACGCCGACCGAATCGCACGCCGAGATTGCCTGCGAACTCCTTGCGCGCGGCATCCATGTGCTCGTCGAAAAGCCGGTCTCGCGCACGCTCGCCGAGGCCGACCTGATGATTGAAGCGGCGCGCACGGGCGGCGCTCTCCTGCAAGTCGGGCAACTCGAACGCTTCAACCCGGCGCTCGTCGCTCTGCGCCCTCACGTCCGCAACCCGCTCTACTTCGAGATACATCGCGTCGGACAGTTCACGGCGCGTTCGCTCGATATCGACGTGGTCTTAGACCTCATGATTCACGACCTCGACATCGTTCACTGGCTCGTCGGCGCGGAAGTGGAAGTGACGGACGTGCGCGCCGTCGGCATCCCCGTCCTGACGAACCGCGTCGATGCGGCCAACGCGCGCATCGAGTTTGCTTCGGGCGCGGTCGCCAACATCACGGCCTCGCGCGTCGGCACTGAAAAGATTCGCAAGATGCGCTTCTTTCAGCCGCACGATTACGTGGCCGTCGATTACGCGACGCGCTTCGCTTCGATTACGAGCCTCGCCCCTCCCTCGGCGACAGGCTCCTGGCCCGGCGTCAACGTCCGCCATCTCGACATCGCCGACATCGAACCGCTGCGCGCCGAAATCGAATCCTTCCTCGACGCGGCCGAAGGCGGCAAGCCCTCGCCCGTCACCGGCGAGGACGGCCGACGCGCGCTCGCGCTCGCCACGCGCGTCCTCGAACGCATTCACGAACACCCCATCACCTCCGGTCTCAGGATGCAGAACAACTGATGGTCATCCCCTTCGCGCCTCCCGCGTGAAACTTTCACATGCTCGCGCCGGGACGCACAGAAGAAGAGTGTCTGAGATGGTTGTTGAGATGAACGAGGCCAGAGCCGAAGAGAGGATTTCGGCGTTGCTGGCGCAGCGGATTGATGAGGGAGATTTTCCTTCGGCCGTCTACGTCGTGGCGCAGCGCGGGCGCGTCGTCTTTGCCGACGCGCTCGGAGACGCCGTGCGCGAACCCGCGCGCCATCAGGCCACGCCGGACACCATCTACGACCTCGCGTCCTTGACCAAGCCGCTCGTCACAGGTCTCTTAACAGCCATGCTCGTCGAGCGCGGGCGCGTCGAGTTGGATGCGCCCGTCGCGCAGTATCTCGAAGAGTTCGAGCGCGAGGACAAACGCCTCATCACCGTCCGTCAACTGCTGACGCACACCTCCGGTCTGCCCGCGTGGCGTCCTCTCTACCTCACGACCGGCGGGCAGCGCGCAGAGGTCTTAAACGCGATTGCCGTCGAGCCGCTCTCTCATCCGCCAGGCATGCGCGTCCTCTACAGCGACCTCGGCTTCATCACCCTCGGCCTGATGCTCCAACGCCTCGAAGCACTGACGCTGCCGGAGCTGGCGCAACGCGAAATCTTCGCGCCGCTCGCCCTCACGCGCACCTTCTTCAACCC
>DASZCR010000188.1:0-24057 GCA_035942915.1 Pyrinomonadaceae bacterium
ACCTTCGAGCGTGCTGCCATCAACGGGGCAAAACGCAAATTTGTCGCTAAATTCTTCGCCGCATGTGTGGCACCGTTTCATTCTTCTTCTCACCTCGCCTTCGGAAACCAATTATAACAAACTAGCCGCGCTTTGTTACTACCTTGTAAGGAACTTCGCGTGTCGAATCGGGAAAATTTTCGGCCGTCGCGCGCGCGACCAGTCCGGGAAGGCTCTCTCTGTAACGCGCCCCACGCGTGCCATCCGGCCTTGGCTCGAAAGTGACGCGGCGGGCGCACACGTCTGTCCAAACGCTTTAGATGCAGCGTGCGTCGGCGCGCGATGCTTTAGAACGACAAGGTTTTAGGAGCCTTTTTCGCGGCGGGGCGAAAGCGTCAGGCAGTTGACGCACTGCGAGGGGGCATCTAAACTTGGATTTTCCTGCGGGCGCTCGCGCGAAGCCCGAAATTCGCGCTTTTTCGGGCAATTTTGGCAAAATCTTTCAACCAGATGAAAACCTACCTCCTGCAACCGTTTCGTTTCCTGCCGACGCTGCTGGCGCTCGCCGTCTTCTCAATCTCGACCTTCGGGCAGGCGCTCGCGCCCGTCGTCCCGGAGCCGCGCCGCGAACAGCTTCTCAACGGCCTCAAGCTGCTGCTCGTGCCGCGCCCGACCGAGCCGCAGGTGACGTTCAGGCTGCGCATCCACAGCGGCGCGGCCTTCGACCTCGCGGGCAAGGAAGGGATGATGGCGCTGCTCGGCGACGCGCTCTTTTCCGACTCGGCCACAGCCGACTACGTGAAGGAGGAACTCGAAGGCCGTCTGGAAGTGACGACCAGCTTCGACTCGATTGACGTGCTGCTCTCAGGGCGCGCCGACAGCTTCGAGCGGCTGGCCGAACTGCTGCGCAACGCGCTGCTCAATACGCAGTTGACTCCCGAAGTGGTGGCGCGTCTGCGCGAGGCGCGAACCAAGATTGTGCGCGAGGTGGGCATCTCGCCCGCAACGGTCGCCGACCGCGCGGTGGCCGCGCGTCTCTACGGTTCTTACCCTTACGGACGCGTTCTCTCCGGCACTCCCGAAACGCTCGCACGCATCCAGCGCGCCGACCTGATGATGGCGCACGACCGTTTTCTCGCCTCCGACAATGCGACGCTCGTCATCATCGGCGGCTTTGACCCGGTGCGCTCGATGCGCGTCCTCCGGCAGTACCTCGGCGGCTGGCGCAAGAGCGACCGGGGCGTGCCCGCCACTTTCCGCCAGCCCGCCGCGCCCGACCCGCGCACGCTCGTGATAGACATGCCGGAGCTGCCCGACGCCGAAGTGCGCCTTGCCCTGCGCGGGCTGCCGCGTGCAGACCGCGACCGCGCGGCCGCCATCGTCCTCGCTCTCATCGCGCAGGAGCGTTGGAAGACGGCGACGCCGGAACTGGCCTCGCGCGCCGTCTCCGTCACGCACGACGCGCACGCGCTCGGCGGCGTCTTCCGTCTGAGCGCGTCGGTGCCTTCGGCCACAGTCGCCGCGCAGGCGGTTGAATCGGCGCGCGCGGTGCTGCGCGCTCTCGCCTCGACGCATGTCGGGGCAACCGAGTTCGAGACGGCCAAACGAGCCGCCGCCGCCACGCTCGCCAGAGAGTTGGAGAAGCCGGAGACGCTCGCCGACGTGTGGCTCGACACGCAGACCTATCAGACGAGCGCGGCCAACACGGCCGAGACGATTCGCGCGCTCAACGCGCTGACGCCCGCCGAGGCGCAGCGCGTCGCCGCACGCCTGTTTGTCGAGCAGCCCGTCGCGTCTGTGGCCGTCGGAGAGGCGGCGAAACTGTCTGCGGAGCTTGCGCGCGTGGGCGGCGTCGAGGTCTTGGGCGCAGCGGCGGCGAGCACGGAGCCTGCGGCGACGGAGCCTGCCAAACCCGCAGAGCAGCGCCCACGCGCGACCATCCAACTCAAGCGCCCGTAGTCAATTCACAAACAAATCGCAAAGCGCCTGCAACCAACCCTCGAAGCCGGAAAGTATATTTGTGTCTCACAGCCATTCCCTGAGAGAGAACGATACCAAAAGCGAGCATGCGCGCCGCGTGCGCGAGATGTTTTCCGGCATCGCCGGTCGTTACGATCTTTTAAACCACCTCTTATCGGGGAACACTGACAAGCGCTGGCGGCGACGGGTAGCCGAACGGATGCGCCCTTCGCTCGTCGCCGGTGCGCGCGCGCTCGACGTGGCGTGCGGGACGGGCGATTTGACGCTGGCGCTTGCGGAAGCGGGACGCGCAGAGGTGATTGGTCTGGATTTCTGCCGTCCGATGCTTGAGATTGCGGCTCGCAAGACGCCGGGGATTGCGTATATCGAAGGCGATGCGTTGCGACTTCCCTTCGCGGATGAATCGTTCGAGGTGGTGACCATCGCCTTCGGTCTGAGGAATCTGGCGGGCGTCGAAGAGGGTTTGCGGGAGTTGTGCAGGGTTCTGCGGCCGGGCGGGCGCATCGGAGTCCTGGAGTTTTCCTCTCCGGTCGTGCCGGGCTTCCGGCGGCTCTTTCAGTTCTACTTCACGCGCGTGTTGCCGCGCATCGGCGGTCTGGTGAGTGGCTCGCGCGGGGCTTACGAATACTTGCCGCGCTCGGTGTCGCAGTTTCCAGACCAGAAGCGTCTGGTCGCGCTGATGCAGGCGGCCGGGTTTGCAGAGGTCGAGTACAGCAATCTGACGGGCGGCATTGCGGCGCTGCACACGGGCAGACGCGCTTGACGGCATCCGTCCTCACGCGCCGGAAGAAGACGAGCTTGGTTGCGCCTGAGCCATCAGCGCGCAGCCTCTGGACGTAGCTCGATGGACTCGCGTTCAGTCTCTTTCCCGATGGTTGTCGGGGCCGGAAGGAGAGTGACGAGGACGCCATCCGTCGGGCTACGTTTTCGTTTGGCTATGGCTTCTGCGGCTCGCATGCGGCTGACGCGCGAGCACGTCAAATGTTATCATCCCTCCCGTCACATACGTTCTAGCTTTCAACTCCCATTTGCGATTCGCCGATGAAGCACAAGGTTCTCGACATCTTGCGCCGCGTGGTCATCCTGCTGCTCGTCGTCTGGACGGTCGTCTCGCTCGTCACGCTGCTGATTGAGTTCGTCCCCGGCGACCCGGCCGTCGCCGTGCTCGGCGACCAGGCGACGCCCGAAGCGCTCGAACGCTTCCGACACGAGCACGGGCTTGACCGTCCGGCCTTCTTCTTCACCTTCCCGGCAGATGCGACGGGCGCGCGCCATTTCCGCTGGCACGGGTGGGACAACCGCTACGTCGATTACTGGGCAGCCATCCTGCGCGGCGACATGGGAAGGTCTTTCCGCACCGACCTGCCCGTGCGAGATTTAATCTTCTCGCGCTATGCGGGAACGATTCAACTGGCTGTGGCCGCGCTGCTCGTCGCCGTCGCCATCGCCATCCCGCTCGGCGTCGTCGCAGGGATGAATCGCGGTCGCCTGCTCGATAACGCGCTCTCGGTCGTCGCGCTCATCGGCATCAGCCTGCCGAGTTTCGTCGTCGGGCCGCTGCTCATCTACGTCTTCGCCGTCTGGCTCGGCTGGCTCGACCCGTCGGGGCGCTTCGGCTGGTCGAGCATCATTCTGCCGGCCGTCACGCTCGGCGCGGCGCTCTCGGCGCTGCTGACGCGCATGGTACGCTCGTCGGTCATCGAGGAGTTGAGCGAGGACTACGTGCGGACGGCGCGCGCCAAGGGCTTGAGCGAGCGCAAGGTGGTTTACAAGCACGTGCTCAAGAACGGCCTCATCCCGGTCGTCACGATACTCGGTCTGCAACTGGGCGTGCTGCTTGCGGGCGCCATCATCACGGAGAAGATTTTCGGCTGGCCGGGGCTTGGCCTGCTGCTGGTCGAAGACGGCATCGCGCGGCGCGACTACCGGCTCGTGCAGGGCTGCGTCCTCGTCATCAGCGTGACCTACATCCTCGCCAACACGCTGACCGACCTGGTCTATCGCTGGCTCGACCCGCGCATCAGAGTCTCTTGAGAGAGTGATAGGTGATAAGTGAGAGGTGAGAGGATAAAACCTGTCTTTCTCTTATCACCTATCACCTATCACCCATTTACTTATGAATCGTCTGGCACTCTTTGGACTGATATTCGTCGTGCTGCTGGTGTTGGTGGCGTTGGTCGCGCCGCTGATTGCGACGCACGACGTTGGCGCAACCGACCTTTCGGCGCGTTACATGAAGCCTTCGGCCGAGCATTGGTTCGGCACGGATGCGACCGGGCGCGACATCTTCTCGCGCGTCGTCTTCGGCGCGCGAATCTCGCTGATGGTGGGGCTGGTCGTCGTCGCCGTCTCGGCCGTCATCGGGACGATTATCGGCGCGCTCGCGGGCTATTACGGCGGATGGGTTGATAGGGTCGTCGCCGGATATCTCTTCAACGTCTTTCTCGCCTTTCCCGGTCTGCTGCTGGCAATCGCGATGGTCGCTTTCCTCGGCGCAGGACTCAACAAGTTGATACTCGCACTGTGCATCATCGGTTGGGTGGGCTACGCGCGGATGATTCGCGGGCAGGTCTTGAAGGTGCGCGAGTACGACTTCGTGCAGGCGGCGCGCGCGCTCGGCGCAAGCAACCTGAGAATCCTCTTTGTCCACATCATGCCGAACGCCATCCAGCCGCTCATCGTGCAGGCGAGTCTCGGCATGGCCGGTGCCGTGTTGTCGGAAGCGTCGCTTTCGTTTCTCGGTCTGGGCGTGCCTCCGCCCGCGCCTTCGTGGGGCGTGATGCTCGAAGAGGCGCGCGACCTGACGACGATGAAGTTTGCGCCGCACGCCCTTATCGTTCCCGGCGTCGCCATCGCGCTCACGGTGCTCGCCTTCAACTTCCTCGGCGACGGCCTGCGCGAATATCTCGACCCGCGCCAGCGCGCACGCTGACACGTCGGAGCAGTGCCGCCGGACGCCTCCGCGATGACGACTCACACGCTCAAGGAAGAACAGGACGTGACCGCTCGGCCTCGCGGCGCGGCGGACACGGGCGAAGGCGAGGTGCGCGCCGCCATCTCCATTCAGCACGTCTCCAAAACGTATCCCATCCCGCTGACGCGCGTGAAGCAGTTCTTTCGTCTCAAGACCAAGCAGCCGGTCGTCGCTCTCACAGATGTCTCTTTCAATGTGTGGGATGGCGAAATCTTCGGTCTCATCGGCCGCAACGGCGCGGGCAAGACGACGCTCACCAAAATCATCGCCACCCTTATCCAGCCGACCTCCGGCGCGGCTCTGGTGCGCGGCTTCGACAGCGTGCGCGAGGAGGAGCGCGTGCGCTCGCTGGTGGGACTGGCGAGCGCCGAGGAGCGCAGCTTTTACTGGCGTCTGACGGGCGAGCAGAACCTCACTTTCTTCGCGCGCCTCTACGGATTGCCTTCGCGCGAGGCGCGCACGCGCATCGCCGAGTTGCTCACGCAGTTCGAATTGGAGGAGGTCGCGCGTCGTCGCTTCGGAGAGATGTCAACGGGCAACAAGCAGCGTATGGCGGTGGCGCGCGCGATGCTCAACTCGCCGCCCGTGCTGCTGCTGGACGAGCCGACGCGCTCGCTCGACCCACTGGCGGCCGCGCGGATGCGCGCCGTGATTGGCTCGCTCGCGCGCTCGACCAAGCGCGTCACCGTGCTGCTGACCTCGCACAACCTCGCCGAGATTGAAGAGCTCTGCCCGCGCGTCGCCGTCATCAGTCGCGGACGCATCCGCGCCATCGACACGCCCGCGCACCTGCGCGCACGCCAACGTCGGCGCGAAAGCGTGCGGTTGACTTTAAGTGAGACGACGCGCGAGCACGTCGAACAGCTTCTGATGAATCTCGTCGATGAGTTGGAGACGACGCGCGAGGGCGCGCGCGTCGTCGCACGTTTCTCGCGCGACGACGGAGACTTGATGCTCGACGAAGCTTTGCGCGCGCTCGTCGAGGGCGGTGCGCGCGTTTTGGATTGCGCGACGGAGAGAGGCTCGCTGCTCGACGTGCTCGAAGCTTACGAACAGGACGCAGACGCGCACGACGCGGGAGGTGTCGGAAAGTCTTGAACAGAATCGCACTACTGCTCGGCCGCGTCCGCGCCTTCGTCGTGCGCGACTTCCAACTGGCGGTCAGTTATCGCATGGATTTCTTCCTCAACATCCTGCGCATCCTGATTATCACGACGACGCTGTTCTTCATCTCGCGGCTCTTCGTCAGCAGCTTCGATACGCCCTACACGCAATGGCGCGACCCGCTCGCAGCATGGATTACAGGCTTTGCCATGCTCAACTATTTCATGACCGGCTTTGCCAGTCTCGCCACAGCCATCCGTTCCGAACAGGCGCAAGGCACACTCGAAGGCGTGCTGATGACGCCCATTAGCGTGCCGACTCTTATCGTCGCCAGTTCCGCGTGGGACTTCGTGCTCGCCACGTTCCATTCGTCGCTCTATCTCTTTTTCGGCTGGCTCTTCTTCGGCGTTCGTTATCAGGGCAACGTCCTGCTGGCGCTCGCCTTCCTCGTCTTGACGACGCTCGCGCTGGCCTCGATTGGGATTCTCTCGGCGAGCTTTGCGATGGTCTTCAAGCGCGGCGACCCGTTCGGCGTCCTGCTCGGCACAGGCTCGGCCTTCTTCTCCGGCGTCTTCTTCCCGACGCAACTGCTGACGACGACCGTCGGCGAAGGTTTCGGCAACGTCGCCAAACTGCTGCCGACCACTTACGGCATCGACGGCATCCGTCGCGTGCTGCTCGAAGGTCAGGGGTTTGCACAGGTGCGCGAGCCGTTGCTCTCGCTCCTCGTCTTCCTCGTCGTGCTGCTTCCCTTCTCGCTCTGGGTCTTTGCGCGCGCCGTCCGCCGCGCCAAGCGCGAGGGCAGTTTGATTCAATACTGACAACTACAGATGCGAGTCTTTTACACGCCGCGATATTACGCGGACATCGGCGAGGGACACGTCTTCCCGATTCGCAAGTTCGAGTTGGTGCGCGACCGTCTGCTGGCCGAAGGGACGCTTGAGCGTACGGACATCGTCGAGCCTGCGCCCGCGCCCGTCGCAGATGTGCTGCTCGTCCATACGGAGGATTACGTGACGCGCCTGCGCGCCGGGACGCTCACGCCCAGAGAGTTGCGACGGCTCGGACTGCCCTGGTCGAAGGCGCTCGTGCGCCGCTCGTTTCTGGCGACGGGCGGGACAATCGCGGCCGCGCGCTGGGCGCTCATGCACGCCGTCGCGTCGAACCTCGCAGGCGGCACGCACCACGCCTACCCGGACAGAGGCGAAGGCTTCTGCGTCTTGAACGATGTGGCGGTGGCCGTGCGCGTGCTGCGCCGCGACGGGGTTGTGCGCCGCGCGGCGATTGTCGATTGCGACGTGCATCAGGGAAACGGGACGGCCTCAATCTTCGAGGGCGACCCGAACGTCTTCACCTTCTCGATGCACGGCGCGAAGAACTACCCGCTCTTCAAAGAGCGTTCGACGCTCGACGTGGAACTGCCCGACCGGACGACCGACGAGGAGTATCTCGCGCAACTGGCCGCGCACCTGCCGCGCGTGCTGGCGCACGAACCGGAGGTGGTCTTCTACCTCGGCGGCGCAGACCCTTACGAGGGCGACAAACTCGGCCGCCTCTCGCTGACGATGGCCGGCCTGCGCGCGCGCGATGAATTTGTCCTCAAGGCTTGCCGCGACGCGCGCCTGCCCGTCGTCACGGTCATGTCGGGCGGCTATGCCGCAGACATCAACGACACGGTGGAGATTCACTGCAACACTATCCGCGCCGTCCGCGCCGTCTTCGGCGCGAAGCAGGCAGCTAAGTTATAATTCGCACAGCGCGGTCGAGAAGGCGTCGCACGAAGTCTTCAGCCTTGACCGCCGCACGTTTCGTGATGCTGAGAATCGTCAAAACAGTCTGTCTTATCCTGCTCGCGCTGCTGATGGCATGGATTGTCTACGAGGTAGTGACCTTCCCGCGCATCTCGCGCCTGCGAACGCAGAACCCGGAGACGACCAGCATGATTGAGACGCGCCTTGAAGAGGCGCGCAAGGAAGGCCGCGAACCGAAGCGTTTTCAGGTCTGGGTGCCGCTTGAGAGAATCTCGCCGCACCTGCAACGCGCCGTCCTCGCAGGCGAGGACACGAACTTCGCCACGCACAACGGCTTCGACTACGAGGCCATTCAGAGGGCTTGGGAGGAGGGGCAGAAGGAGGCCGCCAAGCAGGCCAAAGAGGAGGGTGAAGAGGACTCCGCGAGTTGGATACCTGACTTGTCGAGTTTCAAGCGCGGCGGCTCGACCATCTCGCAGCAACTTGCCAAGAATCTTTATCTCTCGTCGGAGCGTTCGGCCGCACGCAAGGCGCGCGAGGCCGTCATCACATACTTCCTCGAACGCAACCTCTCGAAGCGTCGGATACTGGAAATCTATCTCAACGTCATCGAGTGGGGCGACGGCATCTACGGCGCAGAGGCGGCGGCGCGCACCTACTTCAACAAGTCGGCCGCAGACCTCAGTCCGCGCGAAGCGGCCTTCCTCTCGGCGATGATTCCGAACCCGCGCACGGTTTTCAACCCGCAGCCGACGGCGCAGAACCCGAAATCGAATCTCAAACGCGTGCAGCGACGCCAGCGCGTCATCCTGCGCGGGATGCCCTTCGTCAAACTACCGCCCGGTACGGGCTGAACTCTCACGTCAGCAAAAGCAGAAGGGGCGCGTGGATTAGTTCCAGCGCCCCTTCTCTCGTGTGTGTGGTTGTCGGTGTAGGTTAGATGGCGAACTCGCGTGCGAGTGCGAGTTCGGCTTTGCGCAGTTCAAAGCGGCCGCGACCGAGGTTTCCGTCAGGACTGAGTGCGAGGACGACGAAGTAGTCGCGCGTGAAGAGTCGGGCGACGAGCGTCATGCGCTCGAAGGCGACGCAGAGTTCGCGCACCCCGCCGAGTCCGGTGTCGTTGCCCGCGCGCTGTGCGTTGCGCACGAGCGAAGTCACTTCGGCCGAGGCCACGTCCATGTTGGCCTCGCTCCCCTCAGGCAGCAGGACTTTCTCGACCGAGATGCCGTCCGTGCCTAAGATGAGTGCTCCTAAAGCCCCCTCGGTTCGCTCGACGATGTTTTCGAGTGCTTCTCTGAACATCAGTTCGGTCTCCTTTCAGGGACGCGCGCCGCTTCCGGGCTGCGGCTGTGGCGTTGAAGGCGGGGTGTTGACAGACGGGTTAGGAACCACAATCAGC
Organism: Pyrinomonadaceae bacterium; assembly: GCA_035942915.1. GTDB lineage: Bacteria > Acidobacteriota > Blastocatellia > Pyrinomonadales > Pyrinomonadaceae > DASZCR01. The sequence goes on from DASZCR010000188.1 coordinate 9,188, forward strand.
GGCGTCGTCGGCTGCTGCTGTTGTTCGGTTTGCGGCGCGGAGGCCGGAGTGTTCGACTGCGGGTTGCCGAGCGGCACGGGCTGCGGGATGGAGGTGAAGCGCGTGCGGTCGGTCGCCGCTCCGCCTTCGACGCGGCGGCCTTGATAGTCGGGACGATAGATGCGCGGCGTGATGAAGAAGAGTATCTCGTCGGTCGTGCGCGCCGTCGCGCGGCGCTTGAAGAGGTTGCCGATGACGGGGATGCCGGAGAGTCCGGGCGTGCGGTTCTGCGTCTCGGCCTCGCGGTCGTTGAGCACGCCGCCGACGACCGTCGTGCCGCCATCGGGCACGAGCACTTCGGTCTGCATGCGCTGCGTGTCGATGCCGGGCGTGCCGAGCGAGTTGGTGAGCGTGCCGTTGACGGTGTTGTTCTCCATCGTGACACGGAGGACGACCGAACCGGCGTCGGAAATCTGCGGCGTGATGGAGAGACGCAAGGGGACGGAGACGAAGGTGGTGGTGAAGACGTTGCCGCCGCCTGCGCCGCCCGTCTGCGGCGTGACGACCGGAATCTGCGAGCCGCTCTCAATCTGCGCGGCGCGATTGTTCAAAGCAGTGACGCGCGGCGTGGCGACCGTCTTGGCCTGACCCTTAGTCTCGGCCGCAGTGATGAGCGCGCTAATCTGCGCCGTGCCGAAGACGCCGGTCGTCAGACCGATGACGGTGTTGGCGGCCGTCGCGGCGAGGGTCGGCGTCGGCTGCGTCGTGCCGTCGAGTCCGCCGAAGACGCCCGCCGGGTTCGGGCCGGTGGCGACGGTGTTGCCGCCGCCTCCGCCGCCGGAGCCGGAGGTCGAAGGCAGCGTCGTGAAGTTGCCGAGCGCGCCGCGTCCCGTGCCGAGCACACCGGCCGAGAGTTGGACGCCGAGGTCGCGGCTGAAGTTGCGACTGGCGATGACGATGCGCGTCTCGATTTCCACCTGCGGTTCGGGCTGGTCGAGCAGCGTGATGAGTTGACGTATCGAGTCGATGTTCTCGCGCACGTCCGTGATGATGAGCGTGTTGCTGCGCTCGTCATACTCGATGCCGCCGCGCTTGGAGAGACGACGGGAGATAATCGGCAGGATGCCGCCGCCCCCGCCTGCGCCGTCGCCGGAAGCCCCGCCGGTCGAGCCGCCGGAGAAGCCGCCGGTCGTGCCTGCGGCCTGACTGAGCGTTGCGCCTGCACGCGCGTAGTTGAGACGGACGAACTCGGTGATGAGCGGCGAGTTGTTCAGACGCGCATCGCGTATCTGCGCCTGCACGGCCGCCTCCGTGGCGAGCACTTCCTGCGTTGCCACGCGGAGGATGTTGCCGTTGGTTTCGATGCCGAGCCGGTTGGCCTTGAGGATAGCGTCGAGCGCGATGTTCCAAGGAACTTCCGTCACGTTGATGGTGACGGGCACGCGGCCAACAGAGTTGTCGATGACGAAATTAACGCCGTACTGCTCGGTGATGTAGTTGAGGATGTCTCGGATGTCTGCGTTGACGACGTTTAAGTTGACGGGTTCGCCGATGAAGCCTGGTTCGCCGTAGCGACGCCCCTGGTCTGACTGCTGCGTGTTGTTGGGCGAGGCGGGCGTGATGCCGGGGTTCGCGGTCTGCGCCGTCACGTCGGTCGCGGGCGCTTTGACGGTTTCGGACGCGGCGGCCGACGGCGCGACTGTTTCGACGTGTGCCTTCATCTTCGCACCGCCGACATCGGTCGAGACAGGCCAGAGTTCCAGCACGAGGTCGTTATCGTTCAGTTGCGAGCGGTCGCGCACGGGCGCGCGCAGGGCAATCTGCAAACTGGCGGTCGCCGCGCCGTTCGAGTGCGCGCGCGCGACCGTCACCTTCGAGACGAGCGGCGAACTGAAGTGGTAGTTCGGCGCGAGGCGCGAGGCATCGACGCCGGGCAGTTCGACGACGAGCGAATCGGGCGCGGGGCGGCGCACGGTGTAAGCCATCGGCGCAGTCCCGGCGATGATGATGCGCGTGGCCGCGCCGTCGGTCACGGCGCGGACGGCCTTGGCGACGGGCGGTGACGACAGGGCGGTCGCGCCGCCCGCGAGGGCGTTCGCGCCGAGCGCGCACACGAGCAGGAGGCCGAGCGCGCCTCTGCGTGCGAACGCATAGAAGGTCTGTAATTTGAAGTCCATATTCTTTTCCTTCATGGAGTCTAAGTCGGCTCTCTACCGACCTCCGCCACGCGCTAACGCTCGTTGGGAGCAACGATGAGATGCATGCTCCTAAAAAGCGCGCGCCGCACAACGCGGAGGCGCGAACGAGAACCTTGTTGTCAAAAGACCCGTCGGCGAAGCGAGGCGTACTCGGTTTCCGCTTCGGAGCGAAGCGGAAAAACGTCAAGGTGAGGTGTCGAGGTGTAAACTTGCGGGCGGGTTGCGGGGGCGACTTAATGCGACGGCCGCCGCTTGCGCGCGTCTCAGGCTCTCTTGCGTGCGCGCGCGGCCGTCGAACGTCAGAATTTAGCGGTTGCCGTCGGTCGAGGCGCTCTCCTGTCGCGTCTCCTTCTTCTCGGTCGCTTCGGAGGCAGACTGTTTGGGAGCGACCGTCGTCGTCTTGGTCGTCGTCATCGAGTCGCGCACGGCGTCTGGTTGACGCAAGGGTTTGGCATCGACGACGACATCGCGGCGGCCGTCCGTCCAGAGGGTTTCGCGGCGGAAGACGAGCCGATGTTCTTCGATGGCGACGAGCATCCCGTCGTAGAAACGCTCGCCGGGATAGATGACGTAGGAGAGGTTAATCGGCGTCGCTTCGACCATCGCCGCGTAGCCGCGCGGCGTGCGGAAGATGCCTGTCACCTGCACCTCGCTGAGGAGCAGCGCCGTCGTCGGCTTCGGAGCAGGCTGTTGCAGGTTCATCGCCGCCGCTTTCTGCGCCTTGTAACGCTCGATGCGCGCCTCGACGGGCGGGACGACGACCGGGGTCGCCACTTTCTTGACGACCTTGCGCTTGACCGGCGGCTTGTACCTGACGAACGGGTCTTTGCGCGCGGGGTTATAGGTCGTGCTCGCCTCCTGCGCGAAGGCGGCCGGGGTGCAGAGGAGCGCGAGCGCGCACGGCGCGACGAACGCGCTCAACGCCTGTCGAATCATCTTCTGAGAGTTCTTCATGGCCTGTTCCTGAAATTAAAGAATCTACTTGGTAGCAGCGGCGGGCTGAGCGCCCGTCGCCGTCGGAGCCTGACTGGCGGCCTGCGCGGCGCTCGACGCGCCGTTTAAGGCCGGTGCGGCGCTGGCCGGTTGACCGGGCTGTGCTGCGCCCGGTGCTGCTGCACCGGCGGGCGCGGGCGTGACGTTCTGCAACTTCTCCGGCGACGCGTAGTATGCCGTCAGCAAAAACTTCGCGTTGATGGTCTTGTTGTCGCCTTCCTTCTGGTCTTTGACCTGCGCGACCTTGAAGTCCGTGACGGAGACGATGCGCTGGTAGGAGGCGATGGAGGCGAAGAAGGCCCCGACGTTGTTGTAGGTGCCCGCCACTTCAACCTCGATGGGCTTGCCCGTGTAGAAGTCCTGCTGCACGTCCTCTTTCGGCATGAAGCTCATCAGCGTGAGATGGCCTCTGGCTCTGTCCTGCACGTTCTGCAAGACCATCGTCAGTTCGCGCTGTTCGGGGAGCAGCGCCTTCAGGTCGTCGTAGTCGGCCTGCACGCGCGCGTAGGCCACCTTGAACTCGTTGAGTCGCTGCGAGGCAATCTGCGCTTTGGCATTCTCCTGCTGCAACTTCTCGACCTTCGCCTGAATCTCGGCCGTCTCGGCGCGCGTCCCGCTGGTCAGGAAATACCAGAAGCCCGCGCTGAGGATGACTGCGACGAGGCCGAAGAGGCCGACCTGCACGTACCAGGCTTTTTCTTGTAAAGCTTCGAGTTTTATCATCGTCTTATTCCCTCGTGCCGCGTCGGGCACGTCTGCTGAGGTCTTCGGCTCTTACTTCTGCGCAATCTGGTTGGGGGCGGCCGGCGGTGCGGGCGCGCCCGGCAGCGGCGCGGGCTTGTCGGTCGTCGGCCCGTACTTGCACTTAATCTTGAAGCGCACGGTCTGCGGCTTGACGGTTAAATCAATCTCGCCGCCGAGGTCTTTGTAGTCGGCCACGTTGACTTCCAAATCCTTGCGCTGCGTCTCAAGGTTGACGTTGGTGAAGAGCCCGTCGGAGAACTCAAGCTTGCGGCCGAACTCGGTGACGGCAGACTCGTTGGGCGAGTGGCCTTCGATAATCAGTTCGCCGTTCTTCTGCTCGATGGATTCGAGACGAAAATCGGCGATGGTCGGCATCCGCTGGTTAATCTCCGAGAGGACGGCGACGGGGCCTTTCTGCGACGCGCGCAGTTTCTTGATGGCCTCGATGCGTACCTGAATGGCCTGAATCTTCTTCTCCAACTCGGCCTGCTCTTTGTTGACGGCCTCCATCTGCTTGGCAATCTGCTGCTGGCGTTCGAGTTCGGCCTGCGCGGCGGCGTGTGCCGAGTTGGCGCTCATGTACTCGAAAATCATACCGAGCGCCATCAGAGAGAAGACGGCGGCCATCAGCATCATGCTGCGCGCGCGCGGGTTGGCGACCTTCGCTTCGACGACGGCGACGCTGCGTGCGCGGTCTGTGACGGAATCTAACAGGTTGACCTTAATCATTTATGCCTCCACTCCTCTCAAAGCGAGTCCGACGGCGACGGCCATCTCCGGCACGACATCGCGCATGTAGTCGGGGTCGAAGCGGCGCGCATCGACCTTAATCTTGCGGAACGGGTCGAACCGCTCGACGGGAATCTCAAAGCGCCCGGCAAGGAATTCGGGCAGCCCCGCGAGTTTCGAGCCGCCGCCGGAAATGAGAATCTTCTGCACGGCGGCGTCCGACTCGTCCGAGGTCGCGCGGTAGAAGTCGAAGGTCTTGGAGATTTCGAGTGCGAGCATGTCGGAGACGGTTTCAAGCACGGCCTCCATGTCAATGGGCTGTCCGTCGCTGGGCGGCGTGCCGCCGCGCTTGACGGCCTCGGCCTGCTCGAACGTCAATCCCAACTCTTTTTGCAGGAGCGACGTGTACTGGTTGCCGCCGACGGTCACATCGCGCGTGAAGACGCTGCGCGTGCCCTTGAGGATATTGATGTTCATCGTCGAAGCACCGACGTTTAAGAGAGCTACCGTCTCGTCGGGCGTCGGTTCGTAGTTGACCTCGTAGCAGTTCTGAAGGGCGAAGGCATCAACGTCGATGATTTCGGGCTGCTTACCGGCAAGCTGGATGGCCTGCTTGATGTTGGCGACGAAGTCGCGCTTGCAGGCGGCCATCAGGACGTGGAGCGAATCGGGGCCGGAGCCGACCACCTGATAGTCGAGGCTCACGTCCGAGATGTCGAACGGGATGTGCTCCTCGGCGTGCCAGTCGATAGACTCTTCCAACTCCTCCGGGCTCATCTGCGGGACGATGATGTTTTTGACGATGACGGAGCTGCCGGAGACACCGGCTGCGACGCGGTCGGCCTTAATCTGGTGTGCGCCGAAGATGCTCGCGATGACGTTCGAGACGTCGTTGAGTTCCATGATTTGGCCGTCGACGACCGTGTCGGGCTGAAGGCTTTCGTAGCCGAGACTGGCGAGCGAGAGGTTGCCGGGCTTGCCCTGTAACTCGATGGCTTTGACCGAACTCGAACCGATGTCTAAACCGACGAGATTCTTTTTGCCGAGGCTTCTTTTAAACATAGGTTATTTGTTCCTTGCGACTTTCGTTTGAGCGTTCTTGCGTTGGAGACGCCTCAGACGTGCGCGCACGCGTCGCACTCTCTGGCGTGCGACGCGCGCGGCAGGCGTTTGCGTTGAGCGGGCTTCTGCTGCTGCGGGTTTCATTTCCGTGCGGGACTCCGTTCGAGCTAGGACGGAGCGTGTGTCGCGCTGCTTCGTGTCCAGAGGGATAAAACTCGTCGGCCGCGTCGGAACTTGCGCGGGTTCATCGGCGGTCGAGTTTTCAGACAAACAGAAGAGCAGGCGGAGGGGGGTTCGGGCGGGAACGGTCGAAGTTGCTCCGCTTCGGCTTCCCGGCTCGGACAGGCCGTCTCCCCTTCGGTAACCCGGCCAAGTCAAACGCGCGCTCTTTTGCGGCGACGCGTCTGACTCCCGTCGGCTTTGCGGCCCACGCTCGCGCGTGGTGTGCCTTTATCGGTTGAGTTTCAAAAACCAGACTGTTGAAGAATGGCGGCCGCAATGCGCGGCGCGCCGGATATAAGTCAGGACGCGACTGCTGCCTCGTCTGACAGTGGTGAATATACCTCAATGTGTTTAGCTATGTCAATTGATATTTTACTGTGTTTAATCGCTGATATATCAACAATTTGGAAGTGATTTATGATTTACGTGCGCGTAGTTTCTGGAAAATGGAGGGGGGCGTTCCAGTTTTTCGGGGAGGCTTCAGAAGGCGTGTTTGTTCCTCCAACCCGTTCAGCGTGAGTTCTTTGGAGGCGTAGTCTCTTGCCTCGCGCTTGCGACGGCGGGTAGGATGATTCTCTATGGGGATTGGCCGCAAACTGCTGCTCGTGGCGTCGGCGCTGCTACTGCTTTCGGTCGCGTGGCTGTGGTGGACGCAGCCGCAGAGGGTGGACATGGCGGCCTACGTCCCTGCCGACACGCTCGTCTACCTTGAGGCCAACGACCTGCCGGGGATTGCGCGCGCCGTCGTCTCGACAGAAGGCTGGAAGGAGTTGGCTCCGGCGGCGGGCATCGAAGGCGGGTTCGGGCAGGTCGGCTGGCTCGGTCGCTTGTCGGCGTGGACAGGGATTGGCTCAAGCGATGGGGTGGTGTTGATGCGTGCACAGGTGGCGGTTGCGCTGCTCGGCTTCGACGCGAGCGTTGAAGCGGACGCTTCGGCGCGCATCTCTCCACGCATCGCGCTCGTCGCCGAGACCCACACGAGCGAGGGGCGCGCACGCACGGCGGTCAGAAAACTGGTCGGTGATGCGGCGCGGCGCAGGTACGGAGAGGTGCGCGTCGAAGAACGACCGATAGACGGCGTGCCTTATGTGAGTTGGGTGGCGCAGTCGGACACGCGGCGCAGGCTCGTCGCCGCCGTCAGGGGAAGCGTCGCCGTCGTGGCGAGAGACGAGGCGACGGTGCAGGCGTGTCTGGCGGCGCAGAGCGGCGCGCGTCCGACGCTGGCCGCAGACGCGCGACTCAAAGAGATGCGCAACAGGCTCGGCGCGGAGACGGCGCTCGTCTTCGGTTATGCGCCTCAGGGCAGCGCCGCGAAGATTCTCGAAGTGGTTGCGCCGCTCTTCGTCGGACAGGTGTCGGAGAACCCGAACACGCAAAGCTCTCTGGCGATACTTCTCCCGCAACTCGCCAACAGCCTCGTCGGCAGCGCCGGATGGAGCACGCGCATTGTGCGCGGCGCGGTTGAGGACAACTACCACTTCGACCTGCCGGGAGACCTCGCCGCGCGTCTCAATGAACCTTTAACCCCGGCCTTGCCGCGCGTAAATCCGGCAGAGATGCTACCGTCAGACACGCAGCAGGTTTCACTCTACAGTTATCGAGTCCCCGAACAGGCCTGGCGCGGACTCAACGCCGCCATCTCCACTCAACTCGACACCTTCAAGGCCGTGCTCGTGACGCGCGCACTCGAAAGCCTGCTTCAACCTTACGGCGTCGAATCGCCGCAGGAGTTTCTGCACGTTGCGGGAAGTGGCCTCGCAACAGCGCGTCTGTCGAGCACGAGCGAGAAGAAGCTCCTCATCGTTGAGGCGCGCGACCGCGAGGGTCTCAAACGGCAGGTGACGAAGCGACTCGGCGACGATGCACGCGTCGAGAGTGTGGGCGATGGCGAGTTGCATGTGGCGGCAGACGCGGAGGCCGGTGCGGCCGCTTTCGTCGGAGACTTCCTCGTGTTGGGCGACGAGTCGGACGTGCGGCTTTGCGTTGCCGCGCGCGCCGAAGGGCGGACGCTGGCGGGCGCGCCGGACTTCAAGTTGTCGAGATTCGAGACGCCGGCAGACACGCTCCCGCAGGTGACTACATGGACTGACGATGCGGAGTCTGCGCGCGCCTTCGTCCTCTTCTTCGCACGCCAGCGCAGCGCGCATCCCAATCCGGAAGCTCTCGAAAAGGCGTCGCGGCGCCTCCCGCGCAGCATCAGCGAGACACGCCTGACGAGCGCAGGCTTTCAGAAGAGGACGCGCTCGTCGTTCGGACAGTTCGGATGGATTATCGAGCAGTTCGCGCCGTCGAACGATAACTGAGCGACCCGACGGCGACTGACCTGAAGCGTGCGTTCACTCGTCGGTCGAGGGGAAGGCGAAGGGATGGTCTGCGAGCACGGCTCGCATATTAATCTGGCTGAAGAGAGTTTCGAGGTAAGCGTTGAAGCGATGCAGCACGGGCGCAAGTTCGGTTGCGCCTCTGGCGGCGGTAATCTCCTCCACGAAGCGTTCGTAAGACTCCCAGTCCTTGTACATCAGAAAGCGCAAGCTTCCCTCCCTGAACGCGCCGAGACGCTCGATGAGAGGCGCGGCCGAACGCTGCTCGCGCTCCGTCTCTGCGCGCCTGACCATCTGCAAGAGCGTCCAGATGTCTGCACGCAGCGCGAGCGACTGTTCGAGTTTGGTCTGGAAGGCGCGAAAGAGACGCCTGCCTTCAAGCGTCGGGTCGAAGATTTGCGCGAGGCTCACGATGGATTGCTGAAAGCTGTCGCGCAGGAGGCCGTGCGCGTTCTCGACTTTGGCGAAGATGTGCGTGGCCTGTCTGAGACCGGCCAGACCGACCAATTCATGCTCGAAGGTTTTGCGCAACTCCATGCCGATAGCATAGGCCGTCCCGTCGAGCGCATCGAAGACGTTCGGGTCTAAGTCCTCGATGCGCAGGGCGCGCCCATCAACAAAGTCGAGCAGGGCGCGCGTCTCCTCACGGACGAGCGTGAAGACAAGGAGCATCTGCTTGAGCGGCTGGTCGGAACGCAGCGCCGCCTCGATGAAGCGCAGGACTTCGAGCAGGCGCGTCAGTCTGGTGAAGATTTCGAGGATGTCTGCGGCGAGCGGTTCGGGTTCGACGCGTGCGACGACGCCGAGCAGTTCGGGCGCGAGAATATGCGAGCCGTCTTGCGCCTCCTGCCGCATCAATCTGGCGACGGCAGGAGAGCGACGTATCTCGCGTCGGAGAACTTTGCCGAGGCTCGCCCACGCCTGAAAACTGACGATGCGCGAGACGAGCAGCGCGCTACAGAGCGCGGAGGCGTCGCCGAGACTCTCTGCCAGTTCATCCCACTCGTCTCCCTGATAAACGGGACGAGTGTTCGCATCCTCAGCAAAAAGCATCTGGGCGTCGTCGCCGAGTGCGTCGTAGATATTGCTGTCGGACTGTCTGGTGAGACCGGCGACGAGTTGCAGACACCTAAGCAGCGCCGCTTGCGCGATGCGCGTCTCGTTGGTGAAGTCGCGCGTTAAGATTTCGGCGCGCTCCATGTCTGCCAGAGGATGATTGCGCGCGTTGAAGAAGCTGTCGAGCGCCGCCAGCCACACGCCGAGTTCACGCGTCGTGTCGGCTTGCGGGGCATCTCCCGCGTGCGACTCGCGCGCGGCGGTCGTCTCGCTCGTCAGGCTCTCTGGTGGCGCTGCGGTGAAGTTCGTCATTTCCAACGCGGCTTTCCTTGGGTGGGCTTGGTTCTCCGGCGTAAACTTACGCCGCCATCCGCGATTGTACGCGCGAAACAGGTCGGGAGGCAAAACCATGCATACCTCTTCACAACTACTCATCGCCACGCGCAACGCGGGTAAGGTGCGCGAGTTCGCGGAGTTGCTGACAGGACTGCCCTTGCAGCTTCGACACCTCGCAGAGTTTCCACACGTGCCGGAAGCGGTCGAGACCGGCTCGACCTTCGCAGAGAACGCCGCGCTCAAGGCCCGCTTCTACGCGCGCCTGACCGGCCTGCCGACTCTCGCCGATGATTCCGGCCTCGAAGTTGATGCACTTGGCGGCGCGCCCGGCGTCTACTCTGCGCGCTACGCCGGAGAGCAAGCGACCGACGCGGCGCGGAACGCGAAACTGCTGGACGAGTTGAACCGAAGCGACGACCGCTCGCGTCGCGCGCGCTTCGTCTGCGTCATCGCGCACGCGTCGCCTTCGTCTGAGGAAATCAAACTTTTCGAGGGCGTCTGCGAAGGACGCATCGCCTCTTCGCCGCGCGGCTCGTCCGGCTTTGGCTACGACCCGCTCTTTATCCCCGACGGCTACGAAGCGACTTTCGGAGAGTTGCCCGCTGAAATCAAAAACTGCATCAGCCATCGCGCGCACGCTCTCGACGCCGCCTCCCGATTCCTTCGTCAGACTGTTATTGAGACGCAGCTTGACCCTTCCTAGAGGCTGCCGATAGAATGTGCGCCACGCGAGAGCATTCGCTTGTTCCTTCCACTTATCGGGCAGTGGCGCAGTCTGGTAGCGCACCGCATTTGGGATGCGGGGGTCGGAGGTTCAAATCCTCTCTGCCCGACCACACTTTTCAAGAACTATCGTTCGGCTGTCGGTTTCCGGTTTTGAAGCCGAGCCTGACATTTCGTCAGAGTCGGTCGCTTGATAAGGTCCGACAATCTCCTAATCTCTCTTCTGCCAGACGCAAGTTTGACACGCGCCCCGCACGCCGCATATAGTCCCCGCGCATTTCCAGAGACTTTCGTCAGTACTACATTTCAGGGTGAACAACTACGGGGCGGGTGGATGTGTGCCGGGGCTGCGCGAAGCGCGCCTCTGCGTGGCGCACGACTGTGAAAAGTTTGAACGAGAGAAGGAGAATCAATCTGATGTCGGTTAAAGGTCGAAGTGTTATCGCCTCCATATTGCTTTCAGTTCTCTTCATGGCGGGTTGTCAATCAACCACAGACACTAACTCCAACGCGCCTGCTCAATCGGCTAACACGAAGACGGAGACGGCGAAAACAACCCCGTCGCCTGCCAAGCCTAACGCCGAAGGCATCATCTCTTCCGGGACAGGTGTGGAGAAGGAGAAGCCCGCCGCAGGCAAAGCGAACGTGCAGGGCAAAGTCTTTTATAACGAAAAACCGGCCGAAGGGATTGAAGTGAAGTTGTGCGAAACCTTCAACCAATACTTCGGTGGATGCAGCGGCGAAACCTTCACGGCGCGGACGGACGCCGGCGGCGAGTATCTCATCAAAGACGTGCCGCCGAGAGTTTACGAGGGCTTAATCGTCAAGGTCTTCAACACCAACTATTTTGTCTTTGCGACCTCCGGCATCGTCCAGACGGCCAAGTACAAGGTTGAAGAGGGACAGACCTTCTTTGCGCCCGACACGCATCTCTTCAAACAAGACCTCAAGCTTGTGAGTCCGAAAGCCGGCTCGAAAATCGGCCCGGAGAACATCGAAGTCAAATGGGATGCCTACCCCGATGCCGCCTACTACAAGTTCAGCATCTACGCCGATAGCGCATCGGGCGCGACGACCACTTATGACTACATCAACAAGCGGGTCGATGGCCTCTCTTACGTTCTCGATAAACCTCTCTCGCCCGGTTCGTACACTTGCAAGGCCGAGGCCTATAACGCCAACGACATCAAGCTGGCGCAAAGTTCGGGCGATATCAAGTTCACCGTCACGGGCGAAGCAGCGAAGTAAAGCCGCCGACCATCTCGACCGGGAGAGAACAAAAAGCAGCGGGGATTAAGGTGAGGTTAATCCCCGCTGCTTTCAAACCGTCATCGGCTCGCGGCTGATGCGGTTTTTAATGAGGTTGACGGTCTCTATTGATTTTCCGTGAGCGGTACTTGCTCCGGGTCGGTTGGGGAGACGGCTTCCCTGCCGTCTGTGCGCAGACGCGGCTTGGCCTCGTTTGAGAGGTCTGCGCCGAGCTTTTCCAGTTCAGCCTCGCTCATCTTCGTCGGGTCAACGCCCGTCGGAATACGACACTTGCCGACGCGTACCAGACGAGTGTTGAGGAAGCCGACGGTGCTGCCGTGAGTTCCGGCGTTAAACCACTCCGTCCACTGTCCCGCGCCCACGTCTCTCGGCGAAGTGCCCGCGAACAGTTCGATGACCATGCCATCGCTGCCCACGTCGTTGCCCCAGTTGCCGTGCATCAGAACGCGGTCGCCCTCCTGGCTGTAGCGACCGCTCCAACCCGGATAGGTATCCGAATACCAGATGCCACGAATGTGCGTGCCGCTGACGGCATAAGGAAGAAAGCAGACGCCCTGCGTCGCCCACTCCTGATGAACGCTGGAACTGTCGTCGAAGGCCGTGATGAGCCATCGATTGCCGCCGTCAAAGACGTTCGGCTTGGGAACCTGCGCGCTTGCTTCGCCGACGAGGCCGATGAGGCAAATGAAGTATATCAGCCCTTTGATTGTCATTCTTGTCTTGAAGTTTCGGAACTGAAACTGAGCCATCGTGAGGGTCTCCTTACGGTTAGTTACTGCTGAGGTGATTGCCTGTCAGGGAACGGCTGAGGTCCTCACAGGCAGCATAGCGAGGTGGGAATTCTTGCGCCGGGCGTCGCTTTGCATTTCCTATTCCACTACGGAGGCCGCCACCTCATCCGCCAATAAAGCCGCTTTTGAATTGCCGACCCACACTTCAGTGACGACTTGAGTGGACGAATCCTCTCAACAAGCGTCGCCTTTTGTTCACTCCTGCGGGACAGCAAAAGACCACCTCAACTTCGGCGTGGCAGAAATCTGTCGGCAATTTGTCTGTTTTCGAGACAGCGTGTGCGACGGCGCATTGAGCGGGGGTCGAGAGGTCTCACGAAAGCGTTTTTTTTAGCGGAAAAATAGCGAAAAACGGCTTTTTTTTGAGACGCGAGGCCGTGCGGTGTGATATATGTGCTGACGAGAGCTTTTTCCAACTTTCTTCCCAAATTCACAGGAGGTAGCCACACCACGCCATGGCGACGAGCAAAGCAGGCAAGAAACGCATGTCCCAATCGGAGGTGCTCAACCACTTCGCCGATAAGACCGGACTGAAGCGTGCGCAAATCAAAGAGTTCTTCGAGGAGTTGGCCGACTTGGCGAGTCGAGAAGTGAAATCGAGCGGCGAATTTACGCTGCCCGGCTTCGGCAAACTCGTTCTCTCAGAGCGCAAAGCGCGCGAAGGCCGCAATCCCCAGACGGGCGAAACCATCCAAATCCCTGCTAAAACCACACTCAAGTTCCGAGTCGGTAAAGGCATGAAAGACAACGTGGTGCCCAAAAAGTAGCAGGCATCACCGCCACAGCCCGTCATTTTTTAAAAGATACCACCTCATTGCCGCCTGTCTTACCGGCGCGTGCTCTCTCTCACGCCCGGCCATGTGCAGGCGGCAAACAATTTCCAGCCCTTCCGTGAATCTCCCTGCCGTATCCAATCTTCTTATCCAAGAACAGTTTACGCCCTCCGTCCGGTAGCTCCCTCGCGCTCTCCCAAAACCTTCTGCCGGAGGCCAAGGGGTCGAAAAAAATTTCTCTAGCCTTTTGTCGCAACTTCCGATACAATGCCGCGTTTTCCAGACCCCTGTCGCTTCCGTGCTGTGTGTGGTGCTGAAGAATTATGTGGGCGGAGGTCTGCGTAAAATTTCTGGTAAATGCAACGAAAACGCATCCCAGAAACTTTTCGGAGCATCTAAACTGAGTCTTTCGTAGAGGTTAGAGCTTTCAGATTCATACTCCCGGGGAGCCGGAAAAATAAGGAGCAGAGGTACAGTGACATTCGGAGTGACATTGCCGCTGGAAGAGCGTCTGAAGATGATTGACCATATTCAGGCGCGGCGTTATTCGAAACTGGGGGGCACGCCCCTCGACATCGCGACTGAGGGCATTCTGCGCCATTTGCGCGCCTGCGACCGTATGGATGTAAATCCCGATGTGGCCGCCGTCCGCGAAATCATCGACGACGCGCTCAACGGCCGTCGTGTCTTCGCAGAAACCTTCAACAACGCAGCCTAAGCGAAGCGCGGCGCAAGCCCGCTCTCGACGTGAATTTATAAGAGACCGCCACCCTCGCAAGGGCTGGCGGTTTCTCTATTTACAGCCCGCCTAAGACGCCGCTTTCGCATCTCCCCCACGAACGATTCTCCGCGCCCCGACTCATTGGAAGACCTTGCGTTTGTGAGGCGTCGGGGTCTAAGGATTTTCGTGGCTCGTCTCCTCTGACGGAACATTGCGCAGTTGTTGTTGCTCTTCAAGGAGAGTGTCGGTCGCTTCCTGTCTTTCGAGCGGGGCGTTCGCCTGCGGTGTCTCGTCGGCGGTTGTAGGCGTGGCGTGACGAAAAACGTCGAGCAGCGCGAGCGTGATGGCGACGACGACGGGGCCGAGAACGAGGCCGAGGACGCCGAAGAATTGCAGGCCGCCGAGCACGGAGAAGAAGATGAGCAACTCGTGCAGGCGGGTCTTCTCACCCACCAGTTTCGGACGCAGAAAGTTGTCGACAGTGCCGATGATAATCGTGCCCCAGGCGGCGAGCACGATGGCCTTGCCCCACTGGCCGGTCGCGACCAGATAGATGGCCGCCGGAACCCAGACGACGAAGGCTCCGGCCATCGGTATCATCGACATGAAAATCATCACGACGCCCCACAGCAGCGCCGACGGCAATCCTAAAGCCCAGAAGGCCAGACCGCCGAGCGCGCCCTGAATCGTCGCGATGACGAGCACGCCATAGACGCTCGCGCTGATGACCTCGCGCGTGCGCAGGAAAATCTCCTCCGAGTTTCGCTCGGCGAGCGGGAGCGCGGAACTGAGCGCAAGGCTCAGACGGTCGCCGTCGCGGAACAGGTAGTACATCGTGAAGATGACGAAGAAGACTTCGACGACAACGCCGAGCAGCCCGCTGACGTAACCAATCGTGCGGTTGGCGATCTGCCCGGCCATCCCCTGCACGCGCTCGTTCAGTTTCTCCGGCG
>DASZCR010000189.1:0-5899 GCA_035942915.1 Pyrinomonadaceae bacterium
CCTCTGCGTCCTCAACGTGAGATAAGTTTTCAGGTAAAGAGGCTAAGGAGGAAGGTGTCTGTTGTCCGTCGCCGGATTGAGCGGCAAATGAGGCGCGTGCTAATATCGCTCCTGCTTAATTCCCCTGTGAGAGAAATTGTCAGAAGACGGCGCGAGAGACACGTTCCCCGGCGCGCGTCTACGTTTGCGAGAAAAACATTTCGAGACGAGGAAAGGAATCAGAGACGATGGCACAGAGCGAGGCAGCAACGGGCGCGCTTGATAATTACATGCAAAGGCTGGCGGCCTTCGAGCCGGTTGACCTGCCGGTCATCAGCGTTTATCTCAACGCGCAGGCCGACCAGCACGGGCGTCAGGACTTCGACCGCTTCCTTCGCAAGACCTTAGGCGAGTTGGCTAAGACCTACGCGCCGCACACGCCTGAGCGCGAGAGCTTCGACCGCGACGTGGAGCGCATCACGAAGTACGTCGCAGACGAAGTGCGCCCCGAAACCAACGGCGTCGCTCTCTTCGCCTGCGCGGGAGCCGACGAGTTCTTCGAGGCCATCCAACTCGAAGCGCCCATTGAAGACCATCGCGTCTACGTCTACAATCAGCCGCATCTTTATCCGCTCGCGCGCCTGATGGACCAATATCCGCGTTATGCCGTGCTCGTCTGCGATACGAACCGCGCGCGCCTCTTTGTCTTCGGTCGCGGCAAGACTCTCAACACGGAGGAGATTCAGAACGTCAAGACCAACCGCTCGCAGGCGGGCGGCTGGTCACAGATGCGCTATCAGCGCCACCTTGAGAACTATCACCTGCATCACGCCAAAGAGGTCGTCGAAACGCTGGCGCGCGTCGTCGCGCAGGACAAAATCGAGCACGTCATCCTCGCCGGAGACGAGCAGATTATCCCCATCCTCCGCGAGCAGCTTCCCAAACAGCTCGGCGAGAAGATTGTCGATGTGCTCTCCTTAGACATCAACGCGCCGGAGCATGAGGTCTTGGCCGCTTCGATGGAGTCGATGACCGAGCACGACGAGCAGACGGACGCAGAGAAGGTGGAGCGGCTGATTAACGAGTATCGCGCGGGCGGTCTGGCCTGCGTCGGCGCACAGGACACGCTCGAAGCCCTCTCGATGGGGCAAGTCGATGAACTGTTCCTCTCCGCCTCGATGCGACAAATCGAAGGCGACAGGGATGACGTGGCGATACTGTCTGACAACGAAGTGGTTGACCCGCTCGTCAGCGCGGCCGACCCTGCGGCCAACAACATCGAATCCGACTCCGTCATCGTCGCCGACGAACTGGTCACTCGCGCGCAGCAGACGAGCGCGCGCGTCACCTTCGTCGAAGACGCTTCGCTGCTCGAAGAGTTCGGCGGCGTCGGCGCTATCCTGCGCTTCCGCATCGACCGCACTCCCGACCCGAACACCGCGCCGCAACCGGCCAACGGCTGAATCAATCGACAGTAATCGCTCATCCCGTCATCGGTAGTCAGTGAAAAGCTTGACCGGCTTTTCATTGACTACCGATGACCTTATGACTGACTGCTCTGACGCATGAGTGAAGCCTTTCAACCGACCGTCCTGCGCTTCGATTCGCTGCCTTCGACCAACACGGAGGCGCTCAGGCAGGCCGTCGCCGGTGCGCCCGAAGGTCTCTGCATCGTCGCGCGCGAGCAGACCGAAGGGCGCGGGCGTCTGGGGCGCGCGTGGGCTTCACCTGCGGGCGCAGGACTCTATTGCAGCATCCTTCTCCGGCCGCAACTCGACGCGCGCGTGTGGCCGCTTCTGCCCCTCGCGGCAGCCCTCGCCGTCGCAGATGCTTTGCGAGAGACCTGCTCGACGCTCGTCACAGACATCAAGTGGCCGAACGACATTCACACCGGCGGTCGCAAAATCTGCGGCATCCTCGCCGAGTCGGCCGAGACGCCTGCGGGTCGCGCCTGCGTCTTAGGCATCGGCATCAATCTACGCGCGCGCGCTTACCCTGCGGAACTCTCCGCGACGGCCACCTCCGTCGAGGAGCAGACGGGCGCTACGCCCGACGCCGAAGCCGTCTTGAGAGAACTCGTCACGGCCGTCGCGCGTCGTTACGCGCTGTTGCAAGAGCCGACGGGCGCGTCTGCCGTCGTCGCGGAGTGGAGCGCGCGTTCGTCTTATGCCGAAGGAAAGCGCGTCCGAGTCTCGCTCGGCGCGGAGACGTTCGAGGGCACAACGCGCGGGCTTGAAGCCGACGGCGCTTTGCGCGTCGAGACGACGGCGGGCGAGTTGAGAATCATCAGAGCGGGCGACGTGTCCGCGCTCCGAGACGCGCGTGCGGAGGCGGGGCCGCCTTCGTGATATAAGAACGCGGATGACTGAAGGCCACAGAATCGTTCTCTCCACCTTCGGCTCGCTCGGCGACCTGCATCCCTACATCGCCATCGCGCTTGAATTGAAGGCTCGCGGCCATCATCCCGTCATCGCCACCTCAGAGGCTTACAGAGAGAAGACGGACGCGTTGGGTCTTGAACTGCGACGCGTGCGTCCAGACCTGCCGGGCTTCGACCGACCCGACGAGCTGGCCGCGATGGTCTCGAAGGTGATGGACGCGCGGACAGGCTCGCAGGAGGTCTTCGAGACGTTCGTTGTGCCGCACCTTGCGGACATTTACGAAGACCTCTCGGCGGCCGTCGAGGGCGCGGACTTGATTGTGACGCACCCGCTGCCGCTCGTCGGCCCCATCGTTGCGGAGAAGCGGCGGCTCGCGTGGGTGTCGAGCGTGCTTGCGCCCATCTCGCTCTTCTCGGTCTATGACCCGCCCGTGCCGCCGCAGATGCCCGGCTTCCACAGGTTGCTCAAACTGAGTCCGCTGGTCGGCCGCGCGGCGATGAAGATAGCGCGGCTGCAACTGCAATCTATCACCGAGCCAGTTCAACGCCTGCGCGCGCGCGTCGGGTTGCCGCGCGGCGGAAATCCGCTCTTCGAGGGTCAACATGCGCCGTCGCTCGTCCTCGCACTCTTCTCGCGCGTGCTTGCCGCGCCGCAACCGGACTGGCCGCCGCAGACGCGCGTGACGGGCTTCCCCTTCTACGACCGGCGCGACCGCGCGGGCGACACTCCGGGTCTTGCGCGCGAGTTGACAGAGTTTCTCGACGCGGGAGAGCCGCCCATCATCTTCACACTGGGTTCGTCGGCCATCTGGGTGGCGGAGGATTTCTACACCGAGTCGGTCAAGGCGGCGCGCACACTCGGACGGCGCGCCGTGCTCCTCATCGGCGACGAGCGCAACCGCCCGCGCGGCCGACTCCCCGAAGGAGTCGCCGCCTTCGACTACGCGCCCTTCGGAGAACTGCTGCCGCGCGGCTGCGCCACCGTCCATCAAGGCGGCGTCGGGACGACCGGCCAAGCCCTGCGCGCAGGTCGCCCCTCGCTCGTCGTTCCCTTCAGCCACGACCAGTTCGACAACGGCGAACGCGTCCGACGCCTCGGCGCAGGCCGCACGCTGCCGCGCTCAAGCTACAACGCACGCACGGCCGCGCGCGAGTTGCAGCAACTACTGGGCGACCCGCTGTACGCCGAACGCGCGGCGGAGGTCGGCCGCATCGTCCAGAGCGAAGACGGAACACGGACGGCGTGCGATTTAATCGAAGGCGTGTTGCGCAGGTGATAGGCGCGCGGTTTGTTGTTACAGTACTTTTGGAGGCGACACGGACGGCTTATGCTTCTGGTGATTGACGTGGGAAACACGAACACGTCGCTCGGCGTCTACGAGGGCGAGCGGTTGGTGACGCACTGGCGTCTGACGACGGCGAGGGTGCGGACGGTGGACGAGTACGGCGTCTATGCGCGCAACCTGTTTGCGCTCGCGGGGCTGGATTTTCAGGCCATCACGGCGGTGGCGGTCGCCTCCGTCGTGCCGCCTCTGAACTACACGCTCAAGCGCATGTCCGAAGTCTATTTCCACCGGACGCCGCTCTTCATCGACCACACGACCGAGACCGGGCTTGAGATTCTCTATCAACCGGCGTCGGACGTAGGAGCAGACCGCATCGTTGATGCCGTCGCGGCCGTCGAGAAGTACGGCGCGCCGTGCATCGTCGTAGACTTCGGCACGGCGACCAGTTTCGAGGCCATCAACGAGCGGCGGCAGTATCTCGGCGGCGTCATTACGCCGGGCATCACCATCTCCTCCGAGGCGCTCTTCCAGCGCGCCGCACGCCTGCCGCCGGTCGAGATTAAGCGTCCCGCGCGTGTCATCGGCGCTTCGACCATCGCCTCCATTCAGTCCGGCCTGTATTACGGCTACGCCGGTCTGGTCGATGGCATCCTGCGGCGGATGATTGAGGAGTTGGGAGGTCGCGCCTACGTCGTCGCGACGGGGGGGCTTGCGCCGCTCATCTCGGCCGGGTCGGAGTTGATTGATGCGGTTGACGACACGCTGACGCTCGACGGGCTGCGTTTGATTTACGAGCGGAGCCGCGCGCGTGCGCCGCGCGACGAAAAAGCCTGAGCGCGCGAGAAAAGGTCTTGACTAAAACGGCCGCATGGCTAATGCTGGCCGGGTCGCTTTGCGGCGGGTATCCTTCAGGTCGAATTATGAGCGACGGAAAGAGCGCGACGGCCGCGCGCAACGGAGACGAGCGCGCCGGTCTCAACTACTTCAACTACTACACGGAGGTTGAAGATACCTTCATCCGTCGGCGCGGCAAGCACCTGCTCTTGAGTCCGCTCGACTGGGCGCTTATCGAGAGTTGGCAGACGATGGGCGTGCCGCTGCACATCGCTCTGCGCGGCATCGAGCGCGCCTTCGACTCGCACGACGCGCGCCCGCGCCGACGCAGCGTCAAGTCTCTGATGTACTGTCAGGAAGAGGTCGAAGCGCAGTACGCCGAGTGGCTCGAAGGACAGCGCGGTAAGAGTCACGAGGCTGGCGCGGCGGCACAGCCGGACGCCGCCGCAGCAGACGGCGACGAGCAGACGGCGACGGACGCGGACGCATCGTTGCCGTTTCCGCGCGCGGCCATCGCCGCGCATCTCGCCGAGGCGCACGCGGCGCTGGCAGAAGCGTCCCGCTCGTGTCGGACGCGCGAGGGAGAAGGGGAGTTGTCGGAGGCGCTGGCGCGTGCGGCGGCGCGCATCTCTGAGTTGGAAGCGGATTTCGCGCGTGCGGTGCGTCCCAACGCGGAGCAACTCGAAAGCTCTCTCTCAGACCTTGAGAACTTGCTGGAGCGTGCCTTGCGCACGCGTCTCCGGCCTGACGAACTCGCGGAAAAACGGGCGCTCGCGGCGGAGCAGTTAGAGCCTTATCGCAAACGCATGGAGCGCGCCACCTACGAACAGACTCTCGATAATCTGCTCGCCAAACAACTGCGCGAGGAGTGCGGCATCCCCCGTCTGAGTCTGTTCTATCTCTGAAACCAACACTACAAACCCCCTGTGCAGGGAGAAAGAGATTTCTCATGGCAGTCATGGCAATCAACCGCGTCGGCGTGCTCTCCTTCGCGAAAATCACGGGCATCGTCGGCGCGGGGCTTGGCCTCGTCATCGGCGTCATCTACGGACTCATCGTGATGACCATCGGCGCGGCGCTGATGTCGGGTCGAGGCGGCCCCGGAGCGGGCGCGGGCATCGTCGGCGGCCTCTTCGTGATGATTCTCATCCCGGCCTTTTACGGCATCCTCAGCTTCGTCTTCGGCGCGCTCTACGCGTTCATCTACAACCTCGCGGCGGGCTTCGTCGGCGGCATCGAGTTGGAACTGACGGAGGTCGGGATGGGTTTCGCCGCGCCGCCTCCGCCGCAGCAGCCCTGGGCGCAACAGCAGAACCCCTACCAGCAGCCCGGCCAGCAACAGCCGCCGCCTCCGCCCTACTACGGCCAACGCTGACGCCAACGGAATGAAGAAGCGCGCGCGCACGCGCCGCAGGTCGTG
>DASZCR010000190.1:0-9023 GCA_035942915.1 Pyrinomonadaceae bacterium
GCGCTGGCCCGCACGGGCAGGAGCGTGCGCGCGTCGGTCCTGACCGACAAGGGCTCGTTCACAATCGAGCTTCTGCCCGACGAGGCGCCGCTCACGGTCGACAACTTCGTGGGGCTGGCGCGCAAGAACTACTTCAACAACGTCTCGTTCCACCGCGTCGTGCCGAACTTCGTCATCCAGGGCGGCGACCCGCGCGGCGACGGTAACGGCGGACCCGGCTACCAGATTCGCTGCGAGATCAACGCCGTTCCTTACGTGCGCGGCGCGGTCGGGATGGCACTTTCGGGCAAGGACACGGGCGGCTCTCAGTGGTTCGTCACGCACTCGCCGCAGCCGCACCTCGACGGCGGCTACACCGTCTTCGGGCGCGTCATCGAAGGCATGGACGTAGTTGACCGGATTGCTGTCGGCGACCGCATCCATTCCGTAACGGTACTCGAAGGCGGGGCCGCGATGGCGGCGGGCGGTAGCCAGCCCGCACGTCGGCCGCGAGCCAGACCTTGAAAGTCGAAGGGAATATGAATCAACCGGCTCGACCGAAGAAGGCGTGGCGCGGCGCGTCGGCTCTGGCACTTATCCTGTTCATCGCCGCTTCGTCTCCGTCTGCGCGCGCACAACAGCCGCCGCAGACGACACAGACAGCGCAGACGACGCAGACCACACAGACGACGCCTGCTTCGGTCGCGCGGACTCAATACACGCTCACTCTCAAACTCGACTTCGACGCGCGCACATACACGGGGACGCAGCGCGTGCGTTGGACAAACCGCGACGACCGCCCGACCTCCGTCCTCTACTTTCACCTCTACCCGAATCTGCGCGAGACGGGCGGCACGCCGACGACGCGCGCCGAAACCTTCGACAGCGCCCGCCTCGGCCGCCCCAACTCAAGCGACGCCGCGACGACGCCGGCCGCCAATGCCAACAACACGACGCCTGAGCCGGACGAGCCGCACCTTGAAGTGACGGAGGTGCGCGCCGTCGCTTCGTCGCAGCCGCTCATCTTCTCCGTCGATGAACAGGGCACATCTCTGCGCGTGCAGACGCGCGAGCCGGTGGCGGCGGGCGCGCTCGTCGAAATAGAGCTTAAGTTCAAAGGCAGCGTCCCGGAAATCGACCCGGACGAGACGAGCCTTCCGGCGCACGTCATCCAGCAGGTCGGCGCAGCCCTGCGCGAATCGCGCGAGGTGCGCCGTGCGCGCGACATCAACTTCGTCTCGCGCGGCGTGATGCTGCTCGGCGCTCCCTTTCCCTTGCTCGCCGTCCGCGACGGCGGCGGCGAATGGCAACGCAAGGTCGAGCCGACGGTCGGCGACATGATACATGCGGAGACGGCTGACTACCGCGTCAGCGTCGAGACGCGCAGAGAGGTCGCCGTCTACACTTCGGGCGACGAGTCGGCGACGACCGCGAGCGACGCAGTCGTACGTCTCTTCACGGGCGAGAACCTGCGCAACTTCGCGCTCGTCGCCGGACGCACCCTGCGCGCGGCCGAGCGCGAAGTTTCGGGACTCAAGGTGCGCTCGGTCTTCACGGCCGAGCGTGAGACGATTGGCAGACGCGCGCTCGCCGTCGCCGCCGAAGCCGCACGCGTCTTCACCGCGCGCTTCGGGGCTTTGCCCGTCAAGACCGTCAGCGTCACGGAAGCGCCGCTCGTCGCGGGTGTCGGCAGCGCAGAATTCGCCGGTCTCGGCGTCATCGCCAGCGCCTTCTACGTCGATTTCGACTCTCCGGCCATGCGTCACCTGCCGGAGATTGTGCGCGAGCAGCGCGCTTCGGTCGAAGACAGTCTGGAATTCACTGTGGCACACGTCATCGCGCATGAGTGGTGGGGCATGACCGTCGGCAGCGACCCGGCGCGCGCGCCCTTCCTCGACGAAGCGTTGGCGCATTGGTCTGCACTGCTCTATTACAAGGAGGTGCGCGGCGAGGAGCGCGCGCGACTGGCGCAGGACGACCAGTTGCGCGGCGTCTATCAGGTCTACCGCACCTTCGGCGGCGAAGACATGCCCGCCGAACGCGCCGCGCGCGACTATCGAAACTCGTTTCAGTATGCGGCCATTGTCGCAGGCAAAGGCGCGCTCATGTTCGACGCGCTGCGCCGGTTGATGGGCGACGAACGTTTCTTCGCCGCGCTGCGCAGCTACTACCAGACGAACCGTCTGGAGATTGCCGAGGAGGACGACCTGCGCGCAGCCTTCCTCGCCGAAGCGCCGCCTGAGCAGAGACGTGCGCTGACGCGTGCCTTCAACCGCTGGCTCTCCGAGAAGCGCGGCGACGAAGACATCGCGCCGCCCAACCCCGAACTGGCCGCCGCCCTCGGCCTTCCATCCGACGGCGCGAACGCCAAAGACCGCAATGCCTTCTCGCGTCTCGGCCGCTTCTTCTGGCGTCAGATGACGCGCATCCGTTAAGCGCATTCGCGCAAGGTAAAACGTTATGGGATTTTCCTTCAGAAAGAGCATCAACTTCGGCCCGCTGCGTCTCAACTTCTCGAAGCGCGGCGTCGGCGTGTCGGCGGGCGTCCGGGGCGCGCGCGTCTCGAAGGGGCCGAGCGGAACTTATCTGAACGTCGGGCGAGGCGGCCTGTCTTACCGCAAGAAGCTCGACGCGAAGACCGAAGGGCGGCGCGCCGCCAGAGGCGGCACCAACTGGCTCATCATCGGCCTCTCCGTGCTCGTCCTCCTGCTCTTCACGACCGTTCTCATCCTCGGCACTCTCCTGCTCTTTAGAGTGCTCGGTGAGAGATAATAGGTGATGGGTAATAGGTGATAGGTGATAGGTGATGGGTGATAGGAAAGTTGTGATAGGTGATAGGTGATGGGTGATAGGAGAAGACAGGTTTTCTCTTATCACCTATCACCTATCACTCATCACCTATCACCTATCACCCATCACCTATCACTTGTAAGGGGTGCATCAGATGAGTGAACAGAAGACGGAGACGGGTTTGAGGCGGGCGGCGCTGCGGGAGTTTGAGCGTGCGCCGGGAGAGCATCGGCACTCGCGCGTCGAAGTCGAGCGCAGCCTCGACCAGTTGGGCCGTTGGCTCGACGGACTCTTTCGCGTTCCCGGCACGGGCTGGCGTTTCGGCTTAGACGCGATTGTCGGTCTCGTCCCCGGCGTCGGCGACTTTGCGACGACGGCAGTTTCGCTCTACATCCTTGCCTCCGGCGTCCGCTACCGCGTCTCGAAAATCACGCTCCTGAGAATGGGGCTTAACATCGGCGTCGACTACCTGCTCGGCGCAATCCCGCTGGTCGGCGACCTGCTCGACGCCTTCTGGAAGTCGAACCAGAGGAACATCACGCTGCTGCGTGAGCGAGCCAGCGTGTCGGCCGAAGAGGCGCGGCGCGGACGCGCCAGCGACTGGCTCTTTGTCTCCGTCATCATCCTCATACTGCTCGCGCTGCTCTTCGGCTCCATCGCCGTCGGCCTCTATCTCCTGAGCCTCATCTTCAGAAACATCCCCTCGCCCTTTTAAAGTTTCGCCCGGCGCGCAGACACGAAAACGAACGAAGGCGACTCTCTCAACTGAGAAAGTCGCCTCCGTCTTTCTTCCGACCTTTAACTTCCGACCTTACGTCTGCTGCGCCTCGTCGTCCGCGCCTCTGGCGTGCTCTGCCAGCACGCGTTCGAGCGCCGACTTGACCATGTCAAGCCCGCGTTCACCGGCCGCGAAGCAGCGCAGCTTGCCCGCCGCGTCAAAGAGGTAATAGGCGGGCACGTAGCCCTGTTCGTTCTGAAAGGCGTCGCGCAGTTTGTGCTGGTTATCGACGGCGCATGGCTCCGTGATACGGCAGGTGGTGACCACGTCGCGCACTGACTCTACGTCCGTGTCGGACTCGTAGCGCGGCATGTGAACGGCGATGACCTTAAGCCCTTCGGCGGCGTGCGCCTCGCGCCACTCGGCCACGCGCGGCATGTTCTCCTTGCAGATGTCGCAACTGACCGCCCAGAAGTGGACGAGCGTCGGGCTGCCCTTGACCTCCTCGGCGGCGGCCGCGCCCGTCGCGTTGAACCATTCGGTCGCCCCTTCGAGCGACGGCATCTGTGTCCCGATTCTCATCGGCATAAACGTACCTCTAGCATGTGATAGGTGACAAGTGATAGGTGATAGGATTTAAAACCTCTCTTCTCTTATCACCCATCACTTATCACTCATCACTATCCTACACCTTGAGCGTTTCCTGACCCGGACGCCATTCGGCCTGACAGAGACCGCCCGTCTGCAAAGCCTGTATGACGCGCAACGTCTCGTCGGCCGAGCGACCGACGTTGAGGTCGTGGACGACCTTGTAGCGGAGCACGCCTTCGGGGTCAATCACGAAGAGGCCGCGCAGCGCAATCCCCTTGTCTTCGATGAGCACGCCGTAGTCGCGCGCCACCTGCTTCGTGAGGTCGGCCGCGAGCGGATATTTTAAGCCCTCGACGCCGCCCTTGTCGCGCGGCGTGCGCAGCCACGCGCGATGCGAGTGGACGGAGTCGGTCGAGACGCCGATGACCTCCGCGCCGATGGCCTGAAAGTCTTCGTAGCGGTCGCTGAAGGTGGTCAACTCGGTCGGGCAGACGAAAGTGAAATCGAGCGGGTAAAAGAGCAGTACGAGCCACTTCCCACGATAATCGGAGAGCCGAACGTTTTCGTCGAGCTTCTCGATGTTTTTGGTCGAGGCCATGTCGAAATCGGGAGCGGGCTGCCCGACCATTGCGCTAGTGCTCATTAAAGAGTCCTCCGTCGAATCTGAGATGATTGCTGTCAAAAGTTTGTCGTGTTGCGCGCGTGTGCGTGTCTCTTAGGTGCGACAGTCAGGGCAGATGCCGACGAGTGTCAGGCTGATTGATTCGGGCTTGAAGCGCGAGCGGCGTGCGGCGGCGCGCATCAACTGCGGTGTTTCTTCGAGTTCGAAGTCGACGAGTCGGCCGCAGCGCGAGCAGAGGGCGTGGTCGTGTCGCCCCGTCTCGCGGTCGTAGCGGCTCGCCCCGTTGCCGAAGCTCACCTCGTTGACGAGACCGGCCTCCTTCAGATACTTGAGCGAGTTGTAGACGGTGGCGTAGCTAATCGACGGCAGCACGCGTCGCGCCGCCTCGAAAATCTCGGCCGCCGTGAGGTGCTCGGCGCTCTCGCTGACCACCTGTAGGACGGCCTGCCGCTGCGGCGTCAGAGCACGCCCGCCCTCACCCTGCTCTCCGATGTCTGCCATGATTGTTGTGATTAACTGTAATTAGAATAATTCTAAATTCTGCATCTGTCAATCTTGCGCGCGTGCGACGCGGCGGACGCCTCTTCAGAGCTTCGGGTGGCGCTCGACGAATTCGACGAGCGCATCGACGTATGAAGGGAACGGCGGACAGGCGACGCCGTGCGGTGCGAGGAGGGCGCGTGCGCGTGCGGTGTCGTAGGTCTGTTTGAGGAAGAAGTAGGGGACGCCGACGTGCGGGAGTCCGGTGAGGGTTTCGGAGAGGGGCAACATGAGCGAGGTACGGACGAGCGGCGCGGGGATGGTGGCGCGCGAGCCGCGTCCGGTGAGCGAGCGTGCGATTGCTTCAAACAGTTCGTGCGTCGTGAGCGGGGCGGGGTCTGCGAGTTGGAGCGTCTCGCCGATGGCGCGGTCGTCTGCGGCAAGTGCGGCCAGAGCTTCGACGACGAAATCGACGGGCACGACGTTGAGACGCACTTCGCGGTTGCCGATGTTGGCGAGCGAGAGCAGGCGCGGGCTTATCAGCAGGTAGTTTATCAGGTAGTAGATGCCGTCGTACTTCGCCGTCTCGCCCGTGCGCGAGTCGCCGCAGACGACCGACGGGCGATGAATCGTCACGGGCAACTCGCCTTTGAGCGCGTCCACCTCCAACTCGGCGAGGTATTTCGTCTCCTCGTAGAAATTGCGAAAGCCCGCCGCGTGCCGCAGTTCGCTTTCGAGGATGAGGCCGGTACGCAGTCCGGCGACGTAGCAGGTGGAGACGTAATGATAGCGGCGCAGGTTCTTCAGTGTGCGCGCGAAGGCGTTGACGCGGCCTGTGCCTTCGACGTTGACGCGCAGCCCCACATCGCGCGAGACGGCGAGGTCATAGACGGCGGCGAGATGAAAGAGCGTGTTGGTCTCGCGGCGTGCGCGTTCGAGTGCGGCGGGCGCGAGTCCTAAGTCTTCGCGTGTGATGTCGCCTTCGAGGATGAGAAAGTTGCTCGCGGGAGCGTCGGTCTCACGCGCGATGCGTTCGATGTCGCGGCGTGCGTGTTCGACGAAGGCTGTCTGCACGAGCAGCAGAAAGCGCGCGCCGTCTCGCGCCAGACGGCGCACGAGTCGTCCGGCGATGAAGCCGGGAAAACCTGTCAGGAAGATTGTTTCGTCGAGAGCCATCCGAAGGCCGTGCGACTAATGCGCCTGCCGGGCGCGCCTCACTGCGCCGCAACAGTGCAGGCCAGTTCGACGAGCGTGCGGACGCCCGCGCCGCTGCTGCCTTTGGGCGCGTAGGGCGTGGGCGCGTCGTACCATGCCGTGCCCGCGATGTCGAGGTGTGCCCAAGGGGTTTCGCCCGCGAACTTGCTGAGCAGGAGCGCCGCTCCGGTCGCGTCCGGCCGACCGCCGTAGTTCTTGAAGTCGGCAATCATGCTCTCGATGAGTTTCTTGTAGTCGTCGCCGTAGGGCATGCGCCAGAGCGGCTCTCCGGCGCGTTCCGAGGCGCGTCTGACTTCGTCTGCCCACGCGTCATCGTTGCTGAAGAGACCTGTGCGGTGCGCGCCGAGCGCGATGATGATGGAGCCGGTCAGCGTGGCGAGGTCAACGATGCGAGTTGCGCCGAGTTGTTTGGCGTAGGCGATGCCGTCAATCAGGACGAGGCGGCCTTCGGCGTCGGTATCGACCACTTCGACGTTGTAGCCTGCGAGCGTCTTGACGATGTCGCCGGGTTTGATGGCTCTGCTCGAAGGCATGTTCTCGGCGGAGGGGACGATGGCCGCGACGCGTCGGCGCGGTTTGAGTTGTGCGATGGCGCGTAGTGCGGCGAGCGCAGCCGCGCCTCCGGCCATGTCGGACTTCATCTCTTCCATCCCCGGCGGTTTCTTGAGCGAGATGCCGCCCGTGTCGAACGTGATGCCTTTGCCGACGAAGGCGAGCAGTTCGCTTTCGTCGTCTGCGCCGCCTTCCGGCTCATAACGAATAACAATCAGCGCGGGCTCTTCGTCCGACCCTTGCCCGACGCCGATGAGGCCGCCCATGCCCTGCGCGCGGATGGCCTGCGCGTCGAGGGATTCGACGCGGAGTCCGAACTCGCCAGCCATCTCGGCGGCGCGACGCGCAAACTCGCGCGGCGGCAGAGACAAGCCCGGCTCGTCGGCCAACATGCGCGCCCAGTTGACCGACTCGGCGACGATGCGCGCGCGCTCAAAAGCCTCGTCCAGACCTTTGCTCTCGCCCGTGACGACGACCAACTCTTCGAGCGACGCGGCAGAGTCGCCGCCGTCTTCCTCGCTCTTTTTGTAGAAGTCGTTCTCGTAGAGGCCGAGGTGCGCGCCCTCTGCAAGCGCGCGTGCGAGTTCGGCGGGCGAGTTGCCGCCATCACCGGCGGGCAGCAGGAAGGAGAGTTGCCTGACGCGCGCTGCGCGCGCTTTGCGTGCGGCGACAGCGGAGGCGCGGCGCAGGACGTGCGCGTCGAAGTCTGCGCGTTCGCCGAGGCCGACGAGCAGGATGCGGTGCGTCGCGTCTGCCGTGCGCGCGTGGACGAGCATGGCCGTTTCGGCTTCGCCCTTGAACTCGCCATCCGTGAGTATCTGTTCGCAGACTTCGCGCCAGCGCGCGTCGTCTTCGGCAGCGTGTGTGGCGGCGGCGAGGTGCGGTTCGTCAGTGAAGGCACAGACGGCGAGGGCTGTGCGCGCGGCGGCGTCGGGAATCCGCGTCGAGGTGCGGACGCTCAAATTTTTCGAGGCTTTCATCTGGATAAGATTGGCGGCATGAGGCGTCACGCCGAGCGTGTGTCGGTTGCTCCTTGTTGCGTCTGACCGTCCGGCGGGCGTCCGGTCGCGTCCTGTTGGTACGGTCTGCGAGAAAACGAGTATAATTCAAGCTTCCGAATTTGGCCTAACGAGGTACAGGCTGAACGCACTCCCGAAGCAGTTCTACACCGGAATTAAAATTCATCTTCAACGTTTCAAGGAAGGGATTCTCTGGATGGCTCTTATCGGCTTCGCGCGGCATCGTGCCGCCAGCATAGCTCTCGCGCTGCTCGTCGCCTGCGCACCCGCGCTCGCGCAGCAGCAGACACAGACGCAGGCACGCGCCTGCGAAGTGCGTGTCACGCTCCTGATGGTGAATGACGTGTATCAGTTCGTCCCCGTTGACCGGGGCGCGGCTGGAGGTCTGGCGCGCGTCTCGACCTTGCGCAAGCGCGTCTTGAAAGAATCGCCCAACACGCTCTTTCTGATGGCGGGCGACACCATCTCGCCCTCAGTCGAGTCCATCACCTACAAGGGCGCGCAGATGATTGACGCGTGGAATCAAATCGGATTGGACTACGCCGTCTTCGGCAATCACGAATTCGACTTCGGCCCCGAAGTGCTGCGCCAGCGCGTCTCCGAATCGAAGTTCACATGGCTCGGCACAAACGTCTTCGACGCGAAGACGGGCAAGACTTTCGCCGACACGCCGCCCTTCGTGATACGCGAGATTGGCGGCGTCCGCGTCGGCCTCTTCGGCATCGTGCTGCCGGAGACGAAGACCACTTCAAGCCCCGGCGCAGACGTGGACTTTCGCAACTCCTGTGCGACGGCGCGCGAGATTATTCCGCAGATGCGCGCACGCGGCGCAAACACCATCGTCGCGCTGACGCACCTCTCGATTCGTGAGGACAAAGAACTGGCGCGGTGCGCTCCCGAAATCGATGTCATCATCGGCGGCCACGAACACACGCTGCACGAATCGCTGGCCGGACGGACGCCCATCTTCAAGATGACTTCGGACGGCCGCGAGATGGGGCAGATAGACCTCAACATCAACTCTGTGACCGGCAAGGTCGAGAGCATCGACTGGAAA
>DASZCR010000191.1:0-3370 GCA_035942915.1 Pyrinomonadaceae bacterium
CGCTCCGCCCGACGAGCAGAAAAGAGAGTTAGTCGCACGCCTCACCGACCAACTCAAGACGGAAGTGGCACGCATCAATACGCGGATTACGGAGTTTCTCAAATACACGCGTCCGGCGTCGCTTGAACTGCGTCCGTTGGATTTGCGTGAAGTGGTTTCTGATTCTCTCCGCATGGTTGAAGTGCAGGCTGAGGATAGCGGCATCCTCACCAACATCGAACAGGCCACACCGCTCCCCGCATTAAGGGGCGACCGCGAGGCGCTCCGCTCCGTCTTCACAAACCTTATCATTAACGCGCTGCACGCGATGGAAGGACGCGGCGAAGGCAGACTGACCATCACCCTCTCTTCAACCGACGGCCAAGCCCTCGTCCGTCTCTCAGACAACGGCGTCGGCATCCCCCCTGAGAACGTCTGCAAGATATTCGAGCCATACTTTTCGACGAAGGAGACAGGGACGGGACTCGGCCTTGCCATCGCCAAGAAGTCGGTCGAAGAGCACGGCGGCAGCATCTCGGTCGAGAGCCGCCCCGGCGAAGGCACAACGTTTACAGTCTCGCTGCCCCTCAAGCCGAAACAGTGATAGGTGATAAGAAAGGTGATAGGTGATGGGTGATAGGTGATAGGATAAAACCTGTCTTTGTCTTATCGCCTATCACTTATCACCTATCACTTCTTGAAATGACGGGAGGACGGTCGTGGAGAAAAGAGAGTTGGGTAGAGACGGGCTGAGGGTTTCGGCTCTGGGTCTGGGATGTATGGGGATGTCGGAGTTCTACGGCGAGCGCAACGACGACGAATCGGTCGCCACCATCCACCGCGCGCTCGAACTGGGCATAGACTTCCTCGACACGGCAGACATGTACGGCGTCGGGCATAACGAAGAACTCGTCGGGCGTGCCATCCGCGACCGGCGCGAAGGCGTCGTGCTGGCAACCAAGTTCGGCAACGTGCGCGGGGCAGATGGCAGCTTTCTCGGCGTCAATGGCCGCCCCGAATACGTGCGCGCGGCGTGTGAAGCCTCGCTCGCGCGGCTCGGCGTCGAGACGATAGACCTCTACTACCAGCACCGCGTTGACGCGAATGTGCCGATTGAGGAGACCGTCGGCGAGATGGCGCGTCTCGTCGAGGAGGGGAAGGTGCGCTATCTCGGCCTCTCCGAAGCGTCGGCCGAGACTGTGCGACGCGCCCACGCCGTCCATCCGATTGCCGCGTTGCAGAGCGAGTACAGCCTGTGGACGCGCGAGGTGGAGCAGGAGATTCTGCCTACGTGTCGTGAACTCGGCATCGGGTTCGTGCCCTACAGCCCGCTCGGACGCGGTTTCCTGACCGGGAGTTTCCAGAAACCCGAAGACCTTCCCGCAGGCGACCGCCGACGCGACTTCCCGCGTTTTCAGGGCGAGAACTTCGAGCGCAACCTGCGCCTCGTCGAGCGCGTCAACGAGATTGCCGCCGAGAAGAATTGCACACCCGCGCAACTGGCGCTCGCGTGGGTGCTCGCGCAAGGGCAGGATATCGTGCCTATTCCCGGCACGAAGCGTCGGAAGTATCTTGAGCAAAACGTGGGCGCGCTCGCCGTCGAGTTGAGCACCGCAGACCTCTCACGCATCGACGACGTTGCACGCCCGGAGGCCGTCGCCGGGACGCGCTACCCGGAAGCGGGGATGAAGACTGTCAATCGTTGAGTTTGCGAGGAACGCTCGCGGGCGTGCGCGTCGAGGCAGGCGACTCTTGAGGCTTCCGCGTGTCGCCGACAAGCTTGCGTTTGAAGAAGTCGAGCGTGTAGGCGGCGACATCGGTCGCGCCGATGCCGTGAGCGCGTTCGGGAAAGAGCTTTATCTCGAACTCTTTTTTGAGCGCGGTGAGCTGGTCTCGCAGCAGCAGGGCTTGACTGACAGGAACGTTCTCGTCCTTTTCGCCGTGCAGAATGAGGACGGGGCATTTCAGGTTCTTCATCTGAAAGACGGAGGAACGCTGCCTGACGGCCTCTTCTGTCATCCCCGTCTCGGCCTCCATGTTCTTGCGGATGCCCTCTATCTTGACCTCGTTGTAAGCCCTTCTGAAATCGTATATCCCCGCCGAAGACGGCCGCGCGCACGTCTTCGAGTTGGACGGCCAACAACGAAGCGGCCATCGCCCCGCGCGAGTAACCGTAGATTCCCATCCTGCTCGCATCGACGAAAGGCTCGCGCTTAAACTTCTGAAAGCCATCCGTCAACGCCTTGAGCGTTCCGGCTCCGACGTAATCGGGTTTACCCTGCGACTTGCCGAAGCCGGGTTGCGTGACGGCGACGGCGGCAAAGCCTTCGCGCGCGAGTGTGATGCCCAGAGAAATCTGGTCGCGGGCGGTGCGCTGGTAGCCCGGAATCAGTAAGAGACCGGGAAAAGACCCTGCGGCGACAGGACGGAATGAGATGGCCTCGACCGTCAACCCGTTCGACACGTAATCGTACTTGCAGACCTTGACTTTGCCGGACTCCGACGTGACGCAGCCGTCACGCTCAAGCGCCTCGACAATCTTTCCCTGACCGCCCGGCTGCGCTTGAACGACGGCAGCCGACAGCAGAAACAGCGTCGCACAGAAGAATCGAAGGCGTCGTCTCATAACTTCTCCGGCTCGCATCGCCGACCGTCAGGACGGCAACGACGAAGCCGCGTTCAATCAACGTCTCGAAGAGTGGCCGCGTCCGTGTCCGCCACGCGTTGCGGCGCGGGGCGTCGAACCGAAACGCAGGTGAAGCGACAGCCCGCCGTTCGGCCTGTGCCCGCGCAGTCCGCCGGGAAAGCCGTGTTGGAACGGAGGCGACACCAGCGGGGAGTGGAATCGTCCGTGCGTCAAACGGCCTCGCGCTCCATGTCGGAAGAACTGCCTTGAATGGCGCCCCGGCACGACCAGCGGGAACGCATAGTAGACGGGCGGAGAAGCGTCCAGATACGTGGAAGCCGCCGACTGCGCGCCGAGCACGTTGAGCTGCGAACGCAGCAGAGACAACTCGCGGCGCAGGCTTTCGTATTCCTCCGCGACGCGTGTGGCCTCTATCCGCGCGGCCAGTTCAATAAACCTCCGGTCGCGTTCTTCGGCTTGCTTGCGCAATTCCTCCTGCGACGGCAGCCCCTCTGCCGCACGCTTTCGTTCATACTCGGCCTCTTCGGCCAGACGCTTTCGGCGCACGGCCTCAAGGTCTCTGTTCGTGATGACCTTGCGGCGGGAGGTCTGCGCGGGCGAGGCGGCGGCCGTCTGTGCGGCCGCCTCGTGTTGCGCGAAGATGAGAGCCGTCAATAAGAGGACGCATGAGAGAGAGACCCCGGCCAGCTTCCTTGCCGGACGTGCGAGTGTCTGCGCGGCAGCTACTTGCATAAGACTTTGCTC
>DASZCR010000192.1:0-7335 GCA_035942915.1 Pyrinomonadaceae bacterium
GGCCGAGTCTGGTCTGACCCGGCCGCCGCGCCGCCCTGCAACTGACTGAAACGCTCCTGCCTCTACTCGGACTTCTCCCCTTGCCCGCGCGCTATCTTCGACGTGACGAGCGTCAGCAGACGCGGGAACGTGCCGAGCGGCGTCCGGCTCTCGAAGAGGAAGCCTCCACCCTGCGCCACGCCGTAAGCGAAACTCGGACGCAAGCCCGACGCCTGCGAAGACTTCGCGCCGTCGCCGCTAAGGAGCATACCGTTCAGGCGCGAAAGATAGTCCGCGTTCGAGTTGTAATAGACGAAGAGCGGGTTGGCCGGAGCCGACGCGCTCGCCGCGCGATAGGCGTTGCTCGCGGCCAGAGACCGCCCGCCCTGCGCCGTCTCTATCACGCGCTCGACGGCGCGCTGCGTGTCGCTGGCGACGAAGTTGTTGCCGAGCATCGCGTAGAAGTGCGAGCGTCCCTCTCGATGTTCGACGCGTGTAATCTGCGAGCCTTTATAATCGCGCGTCGTCAAAGTATGCCCCTTGAACTCGGCCGCCTTCGCCAGCGCAGACGTGAAGCGCGCGGGTTCTTTGAGGTTCACTATCAGGATGCCCGCGCGTGAGCCGCCTTCTGCCGGAAGCTGCGCGAGGCAGACTTCTGCGCCGAGCGCGCCGATTATCTCGCCGCGCACGTCCACCTTCGTCTTCTCCGTCAACTCCTGCAAAGCTTCGGCGATGGTCTTCTTGCCGTGCTGCTCGGCGACCTGATTGAACAACATCGTCAACTCGTCGAACGACTGTGCGGCGTTACTGATGGAGGCGTCGAAGACCTGCGAGGCATCTTCCGGCACGAGCGCGACGAGCGCCTGCGTGGTCGGCGGATTGGACGAGAGCGTGTGCAATAGCCCCGTGCCCTTATCTACAGCAGTCACGACGACGCGCTCGGCGACGCGCCCCTCGACGAAACTGCTCGTCAGCACAACCGACTGCACGGAGTCGCCGCCCGCGCCTTGAAAGAGTTGACGGAAGGCTGCGACGCCCTGCTTGCTCTCGGCCGGAATGGTCTCGACGAGTCGCGCGAGCGCAGCCGCATCGAGGAAGCCGAAGAGGCCGCCCGCGTAAGGCGCTTTGGCGCGCGCTTCGACGAATCGCGCGTTCGCTTCGAGACTCTTGGCGCGTCCCGCCTGCACGTCCAGAACTTTCTTCACCGTCTCGTTCGAGTTAGAGACAAAGAGCGTGTCGCCGACCTGCGCGTAGGCCGCGCGCTGCGAGCCGGAGGCCGCGCCGAGACTGTGAATTGACACTCCGTTGTAAGTCTCCGCAGGCGTCTCTGCATTCGCGTCTTTCAGGCCGCGCAACATCCGCAGAGCGCGATTCTCAAACGTCTTGCGCGCCTCTGCACTCGTGAACTCCGCGACGAGCACGAACTGCGGATGACGCGCGCCCTCGCCCGCGCCGACGAGCGCGACGGCGTAGCTCGCGTCGAGCGCGCCCGTATGATTCGCGCCCATCATGAAGAGCGCACCGGCCGCCTGATTGTTCTGCGTAAAAGCGCGCCACGCCTCCGAGTCCATCACCTGAAGCGCCTGTTGTCGCAGGTTGTTGACCTCGACGAAGCCGATGGTTTCGGCCGGGAGATAACGTTCCAGACGCGGCGACTCGGCGGCCGTCGGCGTCGCCAGCATCCACGCCGCGAGGACGAGCACGAGCGCGCACGCCGCGCCACCGAAGATAAAAGGATTACGTTTCAAACTCTTCATCATCAGCCTCCGTTCAAATTAAGCCCGCGATAGTTCTGCCATGAGCAGCGCGTCCGCGCCGCGTCCTTACTTCATCTCCTTGCGCGCGAAGAAATACTGCGCCGTGAAGTAGAGCACGGTCGCCGTAATCAACATGATGAGCATCGGGTAGGGGTCGAGCCGACCGTACACGTCGAGGTTGGCGTTGCCCCCGTTGGAGTTGCGGAGCGCCTGACTGACGATGAGGTTGAAGAGGTCGGCCCCGAAGTAGTAGAACATCGCAATGAGCGCCACCGCGCCTGCAATCACCGCTATCCACCACTTCTCGAAGAGCACCGAGAAGAGGAAGGTCGCCGAAAAGACCATCAACGCCACCAGCCCAGTCCACAGCGCGCCGCGCAGAGCGTCGTCCATGACGCTGGCGAACGCCCCCCACGAACCCGCCAGCGTCACCCCGCTCGCCGCCCCGGCCGTCACGAGATAGACGAGAGCAAGCGTCGTCACAATCGAGAGCGCGACGCACGCGACGGTCTGCGTCGCACCGACGGCGTACTTGACGGCGAGTATTTGTCTGCGATGCACGGGACGCTCGAAGAGGAAGAAGATGCTCCGGTTCTCAATCTCGCCGCCGACCGCGCCGACGGCGTAGAAGGCCAGCAGGAACAGTCCTGCCGAAATCAGAAAGATGGTCTGCACCACCAGCGTCCCTTGAAGAACCCGCTCGACGACCGTGTCGTTGAAAGCCATCAGGTCGAAGCGCGCGGCCGGTTTGAAGGCCACGACCAGCCCGGCGATGATAAGCGGGATGTGAAAGGCGACGGCAAAGGCCAGCCACTTCCAGCGCGTCTCGCGCCACTCTTTCCACAGCATCGCCTTCAGCATCTCGCCTCTCATCTTCCTTCCTCCTTCCGCTCGCGCGCCGCGCGCACGGAATCGACGAAAATCTCTTCGAGCGTCATCGGCAGCACCTCCGCTTCACGAACGCCGCGTTCGCCGAGCAGGCGCACCGAATCCTCGCTCCATCCGCTGATGGTCAACACCTGTTCGTGTCTGCCGCTTTCGACGGCGAGCAGGCCGGGCAGCCCCGCCACGTCCGGCCGCGTCCCGTTCGTCGCATAGCGCACGCGTTTGTGCGTCGCCTTCAGTTCGTCAACCGACGAGGTGACGATTAAATGCCCGTCGTTGATGATGCCGACGTAGTCTGCGACGCGCTCGACCTCCTCGACGATGTGCGACGAGAAGAGGACGGTCTTTCCCTCCTCGCCAATCTCGGCCACGATGTTCTCGATGAAGTCGCGGCGGACGATGGGGTCGAGGCCGGAAGTCGGCTCGTCGAGGATGATGAGTTCGGGGTTGTAGGAGAGCGCCAGCAGCAGGCAGACGCGCGCGCGATTGCCGCGCGAGAGTTGCCTGATGCGACGGTCGGCCGGGAGGTCGAAGCGTTTCAAGAGGTGCGCCGCCTTCTGGTCGTCCCAGTTCTCATGGAAGGCGCGCGTGAAACGGATGCACTCGGCGACGGTCATCCATTCGTAGAGATAGCGG
Source organism: Pyrinomonadaceae bacterium (assembly GCA_035942915.1). Classification (GTDB taxonomy): domain Bacteria; phylum Acidobacteriota; class Blastocatellia; order Pyrinomonadales; family Pyrinomonadaceae; genus DASZCR01. The sequence continues at coordinate 3,258 of DASZCR010000192.1, forward strand.
TTCTCCGAGACGTAGGCGACGCGCCTGCGAATCTCGATGAGGTCTTCCGCGAGCGTGCGTCCGAGCACGCGGATGCGCCCCGCCGAAGGTTTGAGATGACCGACAATCATCTTAATAATCGTTGACTTGCCCGCGCCGTTGACGCCGAGCAGGCCGAAGACCGTTCCCTTGAGGACGCGCAAATCGACGCCGCGCACGGCCTCGAAGCTGCCGAAGTTGCGCCGCAGCCCTGCGGTCTCAATCGCGTAATCGTTCGGCTCGTATCCGCCTTCCCCGCTCATATCTGTCAAGCCTCTCAGGTCGTTATCGAATCGCATAGCCTATGACTTGTTCGTCGTCTCGGCCGTCTGCCGCGCCGCCAGAATCTTCGCCAGCACCCGCTCGAAAGAGTCTCGCAACTCCGTCTCGCTCAAACCCAGATTGACACCCTCGACCAGCGCCTTCTCCAACAACTCGCTCAAGACCTTGCGCCGCTCGTTCTTCGACATCTCGACGCCCTGACTCGAAACGAAAGTGCCCTGCCCCTGCCGCTTGTAGATGACGCCCTCGTATTCGAGGTCGAGATAGGCGCGCGCCACAGTGTTCGGGTTGACCGCCAACTCGACCGCCAACTGGCGCACGGACGGCAAGGGGTCTTCCGGCTGCAATCGCCCCATCGCGATGCCGGTCTTTATCTGGCTGACAATCTGCATGTAAATCGGCAGCCCGCTCGACAAATCAATGGAAATGAACACCCTCGCACCACCGTCACACTGTATTAATTGACTAATACAGTAAGCCTCAATACGCCGTCCGTCAAGCGGAAGTTTCAGGCGCGCCGAAAAAAGTTTCGGCCGCGACCGGAGCTTTGTGTCCCGGTTGCGGCCGAAAGTTGATGAGAGTGAGCGTCGCCCGTATCGGTTGACTATTTGACGACCGTTTTCGCGCCGTTGCCGGCGGTGGAACCGTTGCCTGAGCCGTTACCGCCGCCGCCTTGTTCGACGCCGAGACGGTCGCGGAAGAGGTTGAGCAGCAGGAGCGTCCCTAAGCCGCCCGCGCCGTCGCCCGTGCCGCCCGAAGCCATCACGTCGGGCGTGATGCGGACGCCCTTCTCGCCAATCACCTTGAGGGTTTCGACGAGCGCGACGCCCTGCGCGCCGAGCGCGTTGACCTGCTCGTGATAAGCGACGCCCTGCGCTTCGCCCATCAGACGCACCTTCTCCGCCTCGGCCTTGCCGGTGGCGAGAATGTAGTGCGCCTCGCCCTCTGCCTCAGCCTTGCGCTGTTCGGAGCGGCGCGAGGAGATTTCGACGCCGACGGTGGCGGCCATCAGGTCGCGCTGGTTGTCTGCGTGCGCGCGGGTCTTTTCCAGTTGAATACGCTTCTCTTCGGCCTCGCGCTGCGCGTTGTACATGTTCTGGCGCTGCTCGGCGAGAATCTTTTCGGTCTGCGTCTTCATCAGCTCTTCGGGCAGGTGGATGTGGCAGATGAGAACGTTGACCACATCGACGTGATACTTCAGGAGGTGCATGCGGACGCGTGCCTCGGCGCGCTCCTGCTCCTCGTGGCGGTTTTGGAGGTAGGCCATCGCCGACGACTCCGACGCCTGATTACGGAAGATGGAGTCAATCAGCGGGTGCATCACGTTCTGGATGAGTTTGTCGGTGTTGCCGATTTTGGCGACCATGAAGGGCGCGTCCTCCGGCTTGACGCGGAAGACGACGCGGACTTCGAGTTTCATCGTGAAGCCGTCCTTCGAGATGACCTCGAAGGGGTCGAAGGTGTTGTCCACCTCCTCGGCCGTCCATTCAACCGTCATGTTCGTCGTCGGGATGATAATCGGCGTCATCGCCAGCGTGTTGACATAGTACTTGCCGGGGCCGACGACCGACTCCTGTATCCCGCGATAGCCTTCGGGGACGACGTAAGCCTCGTGCGCGCCCTGGTCGAGACGTGCGTCGGCCGGGTCGCCCGTGAGCAAGTCCTCCTGAATCTCGGATAGTTGCCGGTTCTCGCCGTCGAGTTGGTCGAGGCGCTGGACGGCCTTCGTAACCTGCTCGTGCTCCTCCTTCTCAAGTCGCTCGCGCACCTTGTCGGCCATCTCGCGCCGAATCTCTTCGGTCGGGTCTTTGCCGACGTTCGAGACGATGACGGCGACCTCGCCCGGCTTCACTTCACGCGCCGTTTCGGGGATGACTTTGAAGACGAGCGGGTTGATGTAGTAAGTGCCGGGCAGGAGGATGTCCTTCTGCGGGCCGCGCTGTCCGCCGCGACGGATGAACTCGTTGCAGTCCTGAAAGTTGTCGTGGCCTTCGACCGGATTGGCGACGTAATCGCGCGGGTCGAGGGGCGCGCCGTCCAAAGCTTCGACGAGTCCGATGTTGTTCTCGTTGATGATGGTGGCATCGTAGAGACGGACGGTGAAGAGGCCGGGCTTGGCTTCGTTCGTCCCGTCGAGCGGGACTGATTGAGTCAGGATGCGGTAAGTGCCCGGCGTCAGGATTTCAACCTGCGGGCCTTTCTGTCCGCCGTTGGCGATGAAGGATTCGGCGTCTTGAAAGTTACGGTGCGCTTCAATGGCCTTGCCGTGCAGGCGGCCTGGGTCGAGCGGGTCGCCGTCAGCGGCCGTGATGACGCCGACCTTTCCCGGCGGAATCATCGTCGCCTTCGCAATCGAGACGCGGAACAGGTACGGATGAATCGGCCACAGACCCGGCGGCAGCGTGCGCAGTTGGATGCCTTTGACGCCGCCCTGCTTGATGAAGGCGATGGGGTCTTGGAAATTGTTGTGCGCGTTCTGCGCGCGGTCGGGCGCGAAGATGCGCCCCGGCGGCATCGGCTCGCCGTCCACCGCCTCGACTATCCCCAGTTCGTCGGGGCCGACCTCGATAAGCGGCACTTTGCGCACGACCCTCTCGGTGATGGGGTTGATGAAGTGGAGTCCCGGCTTGAGCACATCGGCCTGAATACCGACCTCGCCTTCGGTGGCGACGATGCGGCCCGGCGGCATCTTGCGGCCGAAGTAGCGTCGCTCCTTGATGGCGATTTCGCGTGCGCCGACGTTGACGAGGAAGCGGCCGATGAGGAGGGCGAACACGACGACGGCGATGACGCCGACGACGAGATAGGGGATGTAGTCGTTGATGTTCATGATGTACCTCTGTGGGAAGAAGGCCGCGCCGCCGTCGCGGAAAGCTGACGGCGCACGTCGGCGAGGGTTTCTTTCAGGACGAAGCCCGCTCCGGAGCGTTTCGCTTCCGAGCCGAGCACCCAGTACTCGCTCTCGAAGAGTTGAATGAGACTTCCGGCGCTGTAGCCGGGCAGTTGGTTCTCCTGCCAACGCTCGAAGACGGCTCTGACGACTTGCTGATAGAGCGCCGCATCGTCTGCGAGCGCGGCGACGCGCAGCAACTCGGCGACCTTGACCTGCTCCGGCTCAAGCTTCCACGCCAGCAACAAGACCCGCGCAAAGACCATGTCGGTGCGCAACTCTTTGTGCTCGACGATATAGGAGGCCAACCCGGCGAGTTTCGGGATGTCTTTGATGTGATGTTTGACGACCGCATCGAGAATTTCGCCGTAGAAGGCGGCGTCGGAAGTTTGGTGCGCGGCGTCGAGCGCGGAGAAGTCGCCTGCGCGGGCGCGTTCGCGGATGGCGTTGCGTTGCGCGTCGAGTATCCGCGCGCGGTGTGCTGCGCTGTCGAGGCGCAGGGGTTCCTGCGCGTCGAAGAGGCTACGCGGAGAGCGCGGCCCTCCGGCGTCGAGCATCTCGCGGTTAGACTGAGAGCGTTTCGTGCGGAGGATGGCGAAAGAGGTGACGACGAGCAGGAAAATCGAGATGATGAGAACGGCGCTCAAGTTCGGTTACGCCTTCTACGCCCCACTGTCGGCCGGACGCTAGTTTGAAAAGGACTTTCAAGTAGTTCCGCCGCGAGCGTTGTCCGTTGGCATTATACGTCTGCTGAGATGGAAAGTTCTACAATCCGAAATGGTCGGCCGAAGTCGCGAAGAGAGGCTCACGCGCGGGCGGCGCAAGCCTTTTCCGGGAAAAGGCGCGACTCTTTTAACGCACTTCGCGCGGGAATGCAACGCGGCGGGG
>DASZCR010000193.1:0-17345 GCA_035942915.1 Pyrinomonadaceae bacterium
GGCCAAGCAGGCGCTCTCGCAGGAGAAGCAGGAGAAGTACGTCGAGGAAGTCCTCAAGCGGACGAAGGTGAAGGTTGCAGACGAGTACGCCGTCAAGCAGCCTGAGATGCCGCAACGACCGAACCTACAGCTTGGTGACCCGCAGGGCGCAGACACCACGCCCGCTCCCGGCGGCGCTCCCGAAGGCGATGGCGGTGCTTCTCCGAGCAGTGCTGAACCGAGGGGCAAGCAGCAGCCGAATAAGAAGTAGACGCGTTCTTTGTCAGGACGAAGCGCAGGCGTTCGCCGAGGTGGCGTCTCGATGAGGTTGGGTGATTATCGCGTGGAGGTCGTCCCCGACGCGGAGTTTCGACTCGACGGCGGCGCGATGTTCGGCGTCGTGCCGCGTCCGCTGTGGTCAAAAGTCGCGCCGCCCGATGAAGACAATCGCGTGCGCCTGAATGCCAACTGCCTCTTCATCGAGACGCCGACCGAGCGCATCCTCATCGAAACCGGGATGGGCGATAAGTGGCCTGCTAAACTCTCGTCCATGTATGCCGTCAAGCGCGCGCGGCCGCTCGGCGAGTCCGTGCGCGCGTTGACCGGCTGCGCGCCCGAAGAGATAACCATCGTCGTCAACACGCATCTGCACTTCGACCATGCGGGCGGAAATACCGTGCTCGACGAGCGCGGCCGTGCGGTCGCGGCCTTTCCTAACGCACGTTATTTCGTCTCGCGCAAAGAGTACGAGCACGCCGAAGCTCCGCACGAGCGCGACCGCGCCAGTTATCTGCCGGAGAACTGGCGTCCGCTCGCCGAAAGCGGCCAACTCGAACTCAAGCCGGACGATTACGAGGTCGTGCCGGGTCTGCACATGGAGACCGTCGCAGGCCATTCGCGCACGATGCAGACGTGGCGTCTCGCACGCGACGGGCGCACGCTCTACGGCTTCGCCGACCTCGTCCCGACGCGCGCGCACCTGCCGCTCGCGTGGGTCATGGGATACGACCTCTACCCCGTCGAGACGCTCGAAGCCAAGCGTCGCCTGCTGCCGCAGGCCGCGCGCGAAGGTTGGCTCTGCCTGTTCTATCACGACCCTGATGCGGCGCTCTGCCGCGTCGTCGAAACGGAAGGTAAGCTGCGCGCGGACATCTGTTGAGACTGTGCGCGGCAAGTTCACATCACAGACGGCGGACGAAAGATAAAGATGACCACAGCGAAAATCGGCATCATCGGCGGCAGCGGCCTCTACCAGATGCCGGAACTCAAAGACATCGAGGAGGTCAGGGTCGAGACGCCTTTCGGCGACCCGTCCGACGCCTTCATCATGGGGACGCTCGAAGGCGTCAGAGTGGCCTTTCTGCCGCGACACGGGCGCGGGCATCGCATCCTGCCCACCGAACTACCGTTCCGCGCCAACATCTACGCCATGAAACTGCTCGGCGTCGAACGCATCCTCTCGGCGTCGGCCGTCGGTTCGCTGCAAGAGCAATATGCGCCGCTCGACATGGTCATTCCAGACCAATTCTTCGACCGCACACGCGCACGCGCGCACGAATCAACCTTCTTCGGCGAAGGCATCGTGGCGCACGTCACCTTCGCGCACCCGGTCTGCCATGAGTTGGGCGACGTGCTCGAAGCGGCCTGTCAGACGGCGGAAGTGAAGGCGCATCGCGGCGGCACGTACCTGTGCATGGAAGGGCCTGCCTTCTCGACGAAGGCCGAATCGAACGTTTACCGCTCGTGGGGCATGGACATTATCGGGATGACCAACTTGCAGGAGGCGAAGCTGGCGCGCGAGGCCGAAATCTGCTACGCCACGCTCGCGCTCGTCACGGACTACGACTGCTGGCACGAAGGGCACGACGCCGTCTCGGTCGAAACGGTCGTCGAATACCTGAACAAGAACGTGCGCAACGCGCAGAACATCATGCGCGAGTCGGTCAAGCGTCTGTCGGCGACGGAGCGCAAGTGCGAGTGCGGCGCGGCGATGAAAAACGCCATCTTCACGCCGCCCGAACTCTGGCCGGAGGCGACAACGAAGAAGCTCGAAGCTATCATCAAAAAGTACGCGCCGAAAGAAGCGTGAGCAATTCCCGTATCGACACGAGAGGTTTTAAGATGAAGAAACTCGGACTGTTGTTTTTCGCCCTCGCCTTCCTCGCGTTTTTCGCCGAGGCGACTCCGGTGCGTGCACAGGGCAGCGTCTCGCGCGGCCCCGACCCGGCCGTCCTCAAAGACGCCGAGCTTGAGAAGGAGGCCGCGCACAATCTCGAAGTCGCGCGCCACTACTTCAAGTTCAAGAAGGCTTACCGCGCCGCCGTCGCACGTTGCGAGGAGATAATCGCCGGTTATCCAAACTTCACGCGGCTCGACGAGGCGCTCTACATCGCGGGCGCAAGCAGCCTGCGCCTCTCCGAGAATCGCGGCAAGCAGGCGGCGAACCTGCCCGCCGAGAAACTGCGCGAGGAAGCACGCGAATACCTCTCGCGCCTCGTCAACGAATTTCCCGAAAGCGTCTTCCGTAAAGACGCCGAGAAAGAACTCCTGCCCCTCGGCGGCGCGAAGAAACCGGAAGAAAAAAAGCAGTGATAGGTAATGGGTGATAGGTGATAAGAAAAAGGCTGTTTCCTATCACCTATCACCCATCACCTATCACTCATCACTCATCACTTCTTGACAAAGGAGACTGGCAGACGTGTCATTGTTGGTTGTAGGCTCGGTGGCGTTCGATGCGGTGGAGACGCCATTCGGGAAACGCGAAAAGATGCTCGGCGGCTCGGCGACACATTTCTCGCTGGCCGCCAGTTTTTTTACTGACGTGCGCGTCGTCGGCGTCGTCGGCGGTGACTTCGGCGCGGAGGAGATGAGTGTTTTCGAGCAACACAACATCGACACCTCCGACCTCGAACGAATCCCCGAAGGGCGCACCTTCTTCTGGCGCGGCAGCTACGGCTTCGACCTCAACACGGCCAACACGCTGGAGACGCAACTGAACGTCTTCGCAGACTTCAGGCCGAAACTCTCCGACGCCTCGCGCCGCTCGCGCCTCGTCTTCCTCGGCAACATCCAGCCAGACTTGCAGAGCGAGGTGCGAGAACAGGTGTCGGGCGCGGAACTCGTCGCCCTCGACACGATGAACTACTGGATTTCGACCGTCCCTGATGCCGTACGCGCGGCCATCTCGCAGGTCAACGTCGTCATCATCAACGACGCAGAGGCGCGGCAACTCTCAGGCGAGCCGAATCTGATTAAAGCGGCGCGCGAGATTCTCTCATGGGGGCCGACCGCCCTCGTCGTCAAGCGCGGCGAGTACGGCGCGGCGATGTTCACGCGCGAGTCTTACTTCGCTATTCCGGCCTACCCGCTCGAATCCGTCTTCGACCCGACGGGCGCGGGCGACACCTTCGCGGGCGGCTTCATGGGTTATCTTGCGAGCCATCAACACATCGACGAAGCGGCCATGCGGCGCGCGATGATTTTCGGGTCGGTGATGGCCTCCTTCAATGTCGAGGAGTTCGGTACGGAGCGCGTCTCGCGTCTGACGGACGCCGAGATTAACGAGCGCTTCCGCGCCTTCAAGCGGATAACGCACTTCGACGAGATTCCGTTTGAGGGAAGGCAGAGTTGAAGGAAGGCGCAGGCGCGCGGGTGACAGGCGAAAGTTGCGAGGCTGCGTCCTCCTGACTTTTGCCTTTCTACTTTGACCTGTTGCCTTTTATAATCACGGCACAGGAGTTTTTATTCAACATCGGCTTAAAGGGGGGAAGTGATGTTCTGTCCCGTTTGCGAATCCGAGTATCAGGAAGGCATTAATCAGTGCCCGGACGACGGCTCGGAGTTGGTCGAGCGACTGACGCCTGAGAACACTTTGCGCGACCATAGTGAGGCGCGCTTCGTCCCGCTGCACAACGTCGGCTCGCCCGCCGAGGCCGAGATGATTCACGACATCCTGACGCAGAACGGCGTCCGCTCGGCCGTCCAGTCCGGCGGCATGGACGCTTTCTCGCCCCTGCTCTCGACGACCGCTCCGGGCGCGCTCATCCTCGTCGATGAACGCGACTTCGACCGCGCGCAGGAGCTTTACAACTCCTTCTTCGGCGCGGACACTACGCCGCTGACGGGAACAACCGTCGAGGAAGACGACACGGCGGAGACGCGCCGCGAGGACGACGCGAGTTGAAGCCTTTCGGTTCGTTACGGGCGCGGCCTTGCGTCTCTCGAACGAGGCCGCGCTGTTCGTTTCTTTCGTGGAGGTGTGCGAAATGACCGAAGCGAGTTCGGCAGCAGCGGTGGTGGTGATGATGACGGCCGGGAGCCGCGAGGAGGCCGTGCGACTGGCAGAGATGCTGGTCGGAGCACACCTCGCCGCGTGTGTCCAAATCATGCCGGAGATGGAGTCTGTCTATCGCTGGCAGGGCAGGGTACACCGCGAGCCGGAAGTGTTGCTGCTGGCAAAGACGACCGTCGCCTGTTTCGCCGAACTTGAACAGCAGGTGCGCGCGCTGCACACCTACGACACGCCGGAGATAATCTCTCTGCCCATCACAGACGTTTCCGCGCCCTACCTTGAATGGCTGACGGGCAACGTGCTCCCGCCGCGTGCGCGGACGGTCGAAAGCTAAAACGCTCCAACTTCATCGCTCCGGCCTTCAGTAGTCGGTCGAGACGCTTCTGTCAATCCGACTCAATGAGTCCTGACTACGAACGACAATCTCAACGACTTCGGCGGGCGAGTCTGTCAGGTGCAACAGGCCGAGGTCTTCGCCGGAGATGTAGGCCGTGCCGAGCATCTTCTCTTTAATCCAACGAAGCATCCCGCCCCAGTAATCAGAACCGTAGAGGACGACGGGGAAGTTTCTGATTTTGCGCGTCTGGATGAGCGTCAGCGACTCGAAGAGCTCGTCGAGCGTGCCGTATCCGCCGGGGAAGATGACGAAGGCCGTGCTGTACTTGACGAACATCGTCTTGCGGACGAAGAAGTATTTGAAGACGAGTTGACGCGTCTGGTAAGGGTTCGGCTTCTGTTCAAAGGGCAACTCGATGTTGCAGCCGATGGAGAGTCCGCCCGCCTCGAACGCGCCCCGGTTGGCCGCTTCCATAATGCCGGGGCCGCCGCCGGTGATGACGGCGAAGCCTGCGCGCGCCAGCAGCGCGGCCGTCTCCTGCGCGGCGACGTAGTAGGGGTCGCCCGCAGGGGTGCGCGCCGAGCCGAAGACCGAGACGCCGCGCGTCACCGACGCCAAATCGTCGAAGCCCTCAACGAACTCGCCCATGATGCGGAAGACGCGCCACGTATCGGTCTGCGTGAAAGCGTCCTGCCTTGGCGATTCGAGTAACTGTTCGTCCTGCGTCGCGCCCCGCGCCGCGCCCTGCGCGTCTGTAGTCTCGTTTTCAGCCATAAAAATAGGGATGAATCAGGGATGAGAGATGCGTGCGGAGAGATGAATTAAAGACAAACTGCTTTGCGGTTCATCCCTCCGTCCAGACCCTTCGTTAAAAAGCCATGATGTTGTAGCCGCAGTCAACGTGGAGAACTTCGCCGGTGATGCCGGAGGAGAGAGGGCTACAGAGGAAGAGCGCGGCGTTGCCGACCTCGCTGGCCTCGACGTTACGGCGCAAGGGTGCGCGCTCGGCGTGATGTCGGAGCATCGAGCCTAGGTTGCCGACGCCGCGTGCGGCGAGTGTGTTGAGTGGCCCGGCGCTGATGGTGTTGACGCGGATGTTCTGCGGGCCGAGGTCTGAGGCGAGATAACGCGTGCTCGCTTCGAGCGCCGCTTTCGCTACGCCCATCACGTTGTAATTCTGCACGACCTTCTCCGCACCGTAGTAGGTCATCGAGACGATGCTGCCGCCTTCGGTCATGAGCGGCGCGGCGGCGCGTGCGAGTGCCGTGAGCGAGTAGGTGCTGATGTCGAGTGCGGTCAGGAAAGCCTCGCGCGAGGTGTTGACGTATTCGCCTTCGAGCGCCTCGCGCGGCGCGAAGGCGAGGCTGTGGACGAGGAAGTCGAGACGGCCGAAACGCTCTTTAACTTCGGCGAAGACCTGCTCGACCTCCGTCGGGTTAACCACGTCGCATTGAATGAGCGGCGCATCCGTCCCTTCGACGAGGCTCTCGACGTTGCCCTTGAGACGCTCGTTCTGATAGGTGAAAGCGAGACGCGCGCCAGCATTCATGCAGGCCTGCGCCGACGCCCACGCTATCGAGCGTTTGTTAGCCACGCCGAAGATGATGCCGTACTTGTTTGCGAGCAGCATGACGTTGATGTCCTCGTCCCTTTAAGTTTAGGCGGCGGCGCTCTCAGGCGCTCCGCTCAGCAAACGCTGGTACTCGCCGCTATCAACCCACTTGAGAATCTCCGAGATGCGCCAGACGGGGAACGGATGAGTCAGCCCCGATGCGATGATGTCAGCCCAGAAGCGGTCGAGCGCGCGTTCGTCGTAGTTCTTCTGGAAGTCGCGCGCCTGTACGAGAAACTGTTCGTAATCGACGCGCGAGGCAAACGTGCCGCCGCTCAACTTCATCATCGTGCGGCCGATAACGTCAGGGTCTTGCGTGACGAGCAGCGCGGCGCGGTCGCACGAAAGCTCTGCGCGGCGCGCCCACGCGAGCAGCGCCGCGCGCATCGTGCCGGAGAGAAGCTGCGCGACGAGCGCCGCCACCGGCGCAGCCGCGATGGCTACGTTGGCAAGTGCTTCGAGCAGCCGCGCCGCAGTGATGTAGAGCACGTGCTCGGCGTGTATGTGGCCGACCTCGTGTGCGATGACGGCGAGCACCTCTTCGTCGTTGAGCCGTTCGATGAGCGACGAGTGGAGAACGATGACGGGGCGTTTGACGCCGCCCGTGAAGGCATTGACGATGGGGTTCTGCTGGACGAACAACTCAGGCATGTCAACGCCGAGCGTCGTGCAGGCGACTTGCAGCTTGGCATACAAATCCGGGCACTGCTGCGGCGTCACCTTGACGGCGCTCGCCGTGAAGATGACGCGGATGGCCGACTCGCCCGTGACTTCGAGCAGCTTCTTCAATGCCGAGTCGATGCCGGGAATCGTCTTGAGCGCGGCCAGCGCGCGGCTGTCGGCCGGGTGGACGTACTCGTGCTTGCTCAGTTCGGCGAACTTTTTGTGCGGCGCGTCGGAGAGCGTCAGGCGGCAGCGCCCGCAGCGCGCCTGAACGGCCGTCGCGGCGTCGGGCCGCGTCTGATTCAACTGGCCGCAGTAGCGGCAACGCACGGGCGTCGCCTCGTTGTTGTTCTGCCCGCCGATGGATTCGATGTCTGCCATGCTTCTTCTTCCTTCAAAAGTGCAAACTCACAGACCATCCGGGGAAGACAAACAGGCTTCGGAGTTGGTCTGTACGGTGTCACCAAGTATCAACGATTCGGCCACGCCAGAGCAAGGCAAGACAAGTGTCTAGTGCCTGAAGTGGCGCACGCCGGTAAAGACCATCGCGAGGCCGTGTTCGTCGGCGGCGGCGATTGTTTCGTCGTCGCGGACTGAACCGCCGGGTTGGATGATAGCCGTGATGCCGTGTTTGGCCGCTTCGTCGATGCCGTCGCGGAAGGGAAAGAAGGCGTCCGAGGCGAGCACCGAACCGGCGACCGGCAGGCGCGCGCGCGACGCTCCGAGGCGAACGGAATCGACGCGCGACATCTGTCCTGCGCCGACACCGACCGTCTGTCCCTCGCGCGCATAGACGATGGCGTTCGACTTGGTGTGCTTGCAGACCGTCCACGCAAACAGCAGCGCCGCCCGTTCGCTCTCGCTCGGCGCGCGCCGCGTCACCACCTTGAGCGCGTCGGCCGACAGATGATGCGAGTCGCGCGTCTGAACCAGCATCCCGCCCGTGATTCTTTTGAAGTCGAGTCCACCCGCTCCGGCTTCAGCGCCCACGCGCAGGACGCGCAGATTCTTCTTCGCGCGCAAGACCTCAAGGGTTGAGTCCTCATAATCGGGCGCGACGACAACCTCCGTGAAAATCTCCGTCAACGCGCGCGCCGCACGCTCGTCAACCGTGCGATTGAAAGCGACGATGCCGCCGAAGGCCGACACGGGGTCGGTTTCAAGCGCCCGCCGGTAAGCCTCCTCCTGCGTCGCCGCCGAACCGACGCCCGAAGGGTTCATGTGTTTGATGATGGCGCAGGTCGTCGCTTCAAAGTCGCAGACGAGTTGCCAGGCGGCGTCGGCGTCAACGTAATTGTTGAAAGACATCTCCTTGCCGCCGAGAATCTCTGCGTGCGCGATGCCGCCGCCATTGCGCTCGCGCGATTCATAAAGCGCGGCGCGCTGGTGCGGGTTCTCGCCGTAGCGCAACTCCTGCTTTTTGTGGAGCAGGACGCCGGCCGTCGCCGGCAGCACCGGGCTGTCCGGCTCGCTCATGCGGCTCAAATCGGCGATGCCCCATCCGGTGAAGACGGGGCGCGTCGGCGGCGGCACTTCGCGCATGAGGACGGCGTTCAGGTAGTTGTAAATGATGTTGTCGTAAGCGGCCGTATGAAAGAAGGCGCGGCGGACGAGTCTTTCGCGCATCGCTAGCGAGAGCGCGCCGCCGCCGCGCTCCAACTCCTCGATGATTTCGGCGTAGCTGTCGGGCGAGACGACGACGGCCACGTCCCTGTAGTTCTTCGCCGCCGAGCGAATCATCGCCGGGCCGCCGATGTCTATCTGCTCGACGGCCTCTTCGAGCGTGACGCGCGGGTGCGCGATGGTCTCCTCGAACGGGTAGAGATTGACGACGACCATATCGATAGGCTCGATGCCATGCTCGGCGAGAGCGCGCATGTGGCTTTCATCGTCGCGCAGGGCGAGCAGCGCGCCATGAATATGCGGGTGAAGCGTCTTGACGCGTCCGTCCAGCATTTCAGGGAAGCCGGTTACGTCCGACACATCGCGCACCTCGATTCCCGCCGCGCGCAACTTCGCGGCCGTCCCGCCCGTGCTCAACAACTCGACGCCCGAACCAGCGAGCGCCCGCGCGAACTCAACCAACCCCGTCTTATCGGAAACGCTCAACAGCGCCCGCCGCACCGTCCGCAGTCCTTCTGTGTCTTGTTCAGCCATGATTTTAAGTATGGTGATAGGTGATGAGTGATAGGTGATAGGATAAATCCTGTCTTCTTCTTATCACCCATCACCTATCACCCATCACTCCTGCTTACCACCTTTGAAAACGTATCCTTCGCGCAGGAGTCGGACGCGGAGGTCGCGGCCGCGTTGTGCGGTGAGGCGCACGTCGAAGCGATGTCGGAGGCGTGCGCGTTCCTGTTCGCCTGCGTAGTAGCCGAGCATGTACTGACCGCGCAGGTCTGCGGCGATGGCGTTGAAGACGGGCGCGAGGTCGTATGCGGCGCGTGGGTCGAGCGCGGCGCGCGCATCGCCGACGGTGAAGAGTTGGCCGCCTGTCTGCTCGGCCAGTTCGCGGAAGCCTTTCGTCGGCTGACGTGCGGCGAGCCGGCCGTCGCGCGGCGTGAAGAGTGGCAGGTGAATCACATAGAACGTGACGCCGCGTCGGCGCGCTTCGGCGATGACTGACGCGGCGCGGACGGTGCTCGCCGTGTCGAGACCGTCGCTTAGGAGAATCACGATGCGCCGCTCGGTCTGGTTGCGTTCGTCTGCGTCGTGTTGGCGTACTGCCTCAAGAGCGGCGTCGAAGAGTGCCGTCCGGCGGTCGCGCTCGGCGCGGATGTCGAAGGCGGCGCGGGCGCTCGTCAGGTCTGCGGTGAAGGGAAGCGCAAGCTCTGTGCGTTCGCGGAAGTGCAGGACGGCGACGCGCGAACCTGCGCCGAATTGTGTGAAGAGCGCAAGCGCCGTCTCGCGTTGACGGGCGATGATTTCACGTGCGCTCCCCGAAGCGTCGAGCAGGAAGGTCAAGGCGACGCGGTCTGTCCCGGCCGCGAAGTAGCTCAACTCGACGCGTCGCCCCTCGTCGCGCAACTCGAAGGCGTCGCGCGAGAGTCCGGCCACGCGTCGCCCGCGAGAATCGAAGACGGCAACCGGCACGGTGATGAGGTCTGTGCTGACGCGCACCACTTCGTCCGCCTCTGCTGCCGCATCCTGTGCGCGAGCTGAGGGCGTCTGAACGTATAGCGAAACGAGTAGGAGGAAGACGGAGAGGTAGAATCCGGCTCGGACGTTCGGGGCGCGAAAGATAGACATCCCGGCAGAGGCTAGAACAGGAATCGCCCGAACAGCAGCAGACTCAAGATGATGGCGATGGTAATGAAGATGATTTTGACGAGACTCACAGCGAATCCTCATGCCGCTAGGGCGTTTGAAAGCAAACCCCAGGAAGTGAGGTCTGCATTCTACGGTCGCGTTCGATGGCCTGTCAACGGTCGGAATACCTGCGGCGTCGGAAATAATTACGACGGCGGAGGCCGCCGTGTTTCCTCTTCCTTGCGGGCTTCGCGCAGTGGCGAAGTGGTGTTATAGTTGGAAATAACTCATCCCCAGTATTTCGTCGGCGAGAGCTAGAGACAGTTCGGATTTGAAGTCTAACGCGGCACAGAACAACGTGAGACGCGCGCGTGCGGCAGGTTCGCCCCTGCTGTCGGCGTTGCTCCTCCTGCTCTTTGCGCACGCCTTCATGGCGAGCGCCACGCACTTTCATCGCCCGGCATCTGCGGGCGCGACCTCTGCCGCCAACTCTGCCCCGACCGCTTCCTACGGAGTCCGCGACGAAGCGGACACTGAGCGTGATGCGAGCTTTCACGCTCAGTGTCTACTCTGCCGTCTACAGCGGAATTTCATCTCCGACCTCGCGCACGCCGACGCGCGGACGGCCGCCACGCCGCAGACGCACGAAGGCGGCACATCGCACCTTGTTCTCTCATTTTCGCAGGGCACTTTTCTCATCCCGGCCGGTCGCGCGCCGCCTCTCGCCTAATCTTCCATCTATCAAGCAAGTTCTTCCGCGTCCGTTGTGAATCTCTCTCGACGGGCGACGGGAGCCATTTTTCGACGAGCCTCGCGCGCCGCCGGAAGGCGAGTGAGGGCGCGTCCGATTCATCACAACTTCAAATTTAATCGAGGGAATTTTTTATGCAGGGAAGAAGGTGGTTGACAAGCGCGCTGGCTGCGCTCCTGTGCTTTGGTTTTCCGTCCGCGAGCCTGCTCGCACAGCAGCAGCCGCAAAACGTCGGCGCTGTGCGCGGCACGATTACGCTGGCCGATGGGGGAACTGCTCTTCATAACGTGATTGTCACGGTCGTCCAACTCAGACGCTCGGTCGAAACTGACGAGAACGGAGTTTTTGAAGTCGCCGGTCTGCCTCCCGGCAACTACACGCTGCTGGCGCACATGGAAGGTTTTCCAGACCTCACGCAGCAGGTTTCCGTGCGGGCGGGCGAGACGACGACGCTCGATTTCCAGATGCGACTCGCAGGGCTGCGCGAGCAGGTGACGGTCACTTCGACGGGCAGCGAGCAATCGACCTTCGAGTCATTTCAATCTGTGACGACGCTCTCTTCCATCGAGATTGCGGAAGAGAGTCACCCCTCGCTCGGCGAAGTTCTGGATAAAGAACCGGGCGTGGCGAAGCGCAGCTTCGGGCCGGGTTCTTCTCGACCCGTCGTGCGCGGCTTCGACGGCGACCGGGTGCTTGTCCTCCAAGACGGAGCAACGACCGGCTCGCTCGCTTCGCAATCGGGCGACCACGGCGAGCCGATTGACGTGCTCTCGCTCGAACGGCTCGAAGTCGTCAAAGGGCCTGCCACGCTGCTCTACGGCTCGAACGCCGTCGGCGGAGTCATCAACGCCATCACCGGCCACGACTACGCGCACGAAGGCTGGCGCGGCTACTTCACGGGCGTCGGCGCGACGACGAGCGAACAGGCGGGAGCGAGCGGCGGCCTCGAATACGGGACGGGCAAGTGGATGTTCTGGGGCAACGGCACGGCGCAGAGAACGGGCGACTATCGAACGCCGCTCGGCCGCGTCGAAAACTCGCACACGCGCGTTTTCGGCGGCACGGCGGGTTTCGGCCGCTACGACGACAGAGGCTTCTTCAGTCTGACCTACAATCAGGACAACCGGCGCTACGGCATCCCCTTCGCCTCTTTCTTCGAGAGCGGCGGCACGGAGACAGGCTCGAACGTCGATGTGGCGATGCGCCGCCACGATATCAAATTCAATGGCGGCTTCCGCAACCTTGGCGGCTTCATCGACGGCTTCCATGCGACGGCCGATTACAGCAACTATCGACACAAGGAGTTGGAGGGCGAAGAGGTCGGCACGCGCTTTCAGAATGATGTCTTCATGTTTCGCGGCATCTTCGACCAACGCAAGACCGGCGTCTTAACCGGCAGCTTCGGCTTCTCAGGCCAGCACCGCGACTATCGCAGCGAAGGTGAAGAGGCGCTCGCGCCTCCGACCATCCAGCGCAACTTCGCCGTCTTCAGCCTGCAAGAGCTTGATTTCGAGCACGTCAGATTCCAACTCGGCGGGCGTCTCGAACATACGGGCTATCATCCCGAAGGTCTCAGAGAGCGTTCGTTTACGGGCTTTTCCGGCGCGGCCGGTGTGCGCGTGCCGCTCTGGACGGGCGGCGCATTCGTCGCCAACTACACCCATTCCTATCGCGCGCCCGCGCTCGAAGAGCTTTACAACAACGGCCCGCACCTCGGAAATCTGACCTTCGAGATTGGCAACCCGTCGCTCACGCGCGAGCGCAACGACGGCATCGACTTCTCGCTCAGACACGAATCGACGCGCGTGCGCGCCGAAGGAAATCTCTACTATTACAATATCAAGGACTTCGTCTTCCTCGCCCCGACCGGCGCAATCGAAGACGGACTCATCGAGGCGCAATATCTGCAAGCCGACAGCCGCTTCGTCGGCACGGAATTGAGACTCGACGTGGCCGCGCACGACAACGTCTGGATTAACCTCGGCTTGGACGCCGTCGATGCACAGTTGAAAGAGTCCGGCACACCTCTGCCGCGCATCCCGCCGATGCGCGCACGCGCGGGACTCGACATCCGTCGAGGCGGTCTCAACCTTCGTCCCGAAGCGGTCTTCGTTAAAGACCAAGACGAAATCTTTACGACCGAGACGCGCACGCCCGGCTACACGCTCTTCAACCTCGTCGCCTCCTACACCATCGCGCGCCCGCACTACGCGCACATCTTCTCGCTCAACGCCTTCAACCTCGGCGACCGTGTCTATCGCAACCATCTCTCCTTCATCAAAGACCTTGCCCCGGAGATAGGACGCGGGGCGCGGCTCACCTACACCATCAGATTTTTCTGAGCGTCAATCGCATGTCACACAGGGGCAGGGGATTTCTCCTCTGCCCCTAAAATTTTACGCGCGCTTCAAAGATGCTCTATGCTGAGAGCCGCGCCGGGAGACTTGAAGGGATTGTTTCTCAACACCATTCATTTCGTTTCGACAGACGAACCGCAACCTTCACGCACGCCGCAGCGCGCGCGTCTGAGGCACAGCCTACTACGCCTCCTTCTGCTCCTCCTCTTTTGCACGATTCTCGCTCCGCACGCCGCGCACGCGCAGAACATCGAAGCACGAATCAGCTTGAGCGACACTACGACGCCCCGCGTCCGCGTCGAAGGTACACGACGCGAGGCGACGCGCGTCTGGTCTTTCCTCAACATCTACGCGAGCGCGACGAACCTCGCTGAGAGAATCGAAAACCTCTCGCTCGCAGACGCCGAGGGCGTCGAAGTCGCGGCGCGCAAACTCGCTCCGGGCGAGTACGAAGCCGCGCGTCCCGCGACGCGTTTCAGCTATGACTTCAAACTCAACCCGCCGGAGTTTCTCTCCGACTCCGCGCACGTCTCCTGGCTCACGCCCGACCGCGCCCTCATCATGCCCGCAGACCTCCTGCCCATTCACACAGGCGAAGCCAAACTCTCGCTCGTCCTGCCCGCAGGCTGGACACTCGCCTCTGCCGAGACACGCACATCCGACGGCGCGTATCGGTTGGCCGACGCTTCGACTGCGGTCTTTTTCGCGGGAAAGAATCTAACGGAGCGACGCATGCGCGCAGGCTCGATGGAAGTCTCGCTCACTCTGGCGGGCACTTGGCCTTTCGACGAAGCCGAGTTTGAGCGCACCGCGAGCGCGATTTTGGGCGACTACAGGAAGATGACGGGCGGCGTCCCGCGCAGTCGTGCCCTCGTCATCCTGACACCGTTTCCGCGTCCCGCACCCGCGACGAATTGGAGCGCCGAGACGCGCGGCGGCACGGTCGTCCTGCTCTCAGGAGTCTCCCCTTCAAAAGTCGCCGCGCTCGCCCAAATCAACTCGACGCTCGCGCACGAACTGCTCCATCTCTGGGTTCCGAACGGGCTTGGACTCGAAGGCGAGTACGCATGGTTCTACGAAGGCTTCACGCTCTATCAGGCGCTCCGCTTAGGCGTGCGACGCGGCGACCTCACCTTTCAGGATTACCTGAACGCGCTCGCGCGAAGCTACGACGCCTACAAGTCCGTGCGCGGCGGCGACACCCATTCGCTGGTCGAAGCCTCGACGCGCCGTTGGACTGGCGCGCCCTCGCTCGTCTACCAGAAGGGGCTGCTCGTCGCCTTTCTCTACGACCTCACGCTCAGGCAGAAGACGAATCACAAAAAGTCTCTCGACGACGTTTACCGCGAACTGTTCCGCCGCCGCGCGACGAGCCGCCCCAGAGCCGATGGGAGCGCGACTGTCATCGACGCGCTGAAAAGCGTCGGCGAGATGGAGACCTTCACGCGCCTCTACATCGAAAACCCGGTCGCCATCGACTTAGAAGCAAGCATCGCTCCTTTCGGTCTACGCGTCGAAGCTTTCGGCACGCGCACGCGGCTGAGCGTTTCTCCCAACCTCGCACGCCGACAGCGCGATTTGCTGCGCGACTTGGGTTACAATGAGGAAGCGAACGCGGCCACGCGTCGGCTACATGAAAGTTTGAAGAAGCGTCAGCACAAGTGAGCGACATTCAAACAGCACCTCAAACACCAACATTCTGACACGCGATAATTTCGGAGATGACAGGCATTAATCAGCGTTTCGTGCAAGGCTTCATGCGGGTGAAGTGGCTCGTCGTGCTCACCCTGCTGTGCGTCGCAACCGGTTGCAGCACGCTCGCGGGCAAGCAGGAAACCTGCGTCGTCAGCGCCCGCCGCGCGCAGGTGCGCAGCTCGACAGCCGTAGTCGCGGCAGACCTCAAAGAGGTCGTCCGCGGCGACGTGCTGGACATTCTCGACTCGACGACCGTGCAGGAGACGGGCGAGCGTTGGCTGCGCGTCCGCACGCGTGACGCAGAGAGCATGGAGGGCTGGATTGAGTCGCGCAACGTCATTCCGCAGGAGATGGTCGAACGCTCTCGCCAACTCGCCAAAGAGGACGAAGACATCCCTGCGCAAGCCTCCGGCCAACTCCGCGCCAGCACCAACATACGTTTTTCCCCAGACCGCACCGGCAACGACAACATCCTGATGAAACTTGAGAGCGGTGCGACGTTCGACATCGTCGGTTGGAAGCGCGTACCAAAGCCCAAGTCGCAGGAATCGACCGAAAGCGACGACGCCCCCAAGGCGGGCGCGGCGCAGCGCGGCAACACTAACCGACGCGGCAGCCGCGAGGCAGAGGAACAGAAACAACCGGAGGAAGAGAACGAACTCTGGTACAAGGTAAGACTTCCCTCATCCATCTCGCCCGCCCCCGCCGGATGGGTCTTCGGCAAACAAGTCGAGTTAACTGTGCCGAGCGATATCATCTTTTATCGCACAGGGCGCGAGTTCGTCGCCTGGCAGCGTCTGGACGCCGGGCCGGAAGAATCCACGCGGCCGGTGGAGAAGGATAAAGACGCGGCGAAAGACTCGCGTCCGGGCAGTTGGGTCATTCTGGAAAAGAGCAGCGTCAACGATGCGGGCAAAATAGACTCGCCCGACTTTGACAGGATTTTCGTCCTCGGCTACGACAAAGACCGACAAGAGCATTACACGGCCTACCGTAGCCCGGACTTGAAGGGGCGGCTTCCCCTACGAGTTGAAGGACAGGGCAGCGGCGCTAAAATCTTCAAAGTGAGAGTCGAAGAAGACGGGCAGCAGAAAGAAGTTCAGTACAGAACTTTTACCGACGAGCGCGGACTCCTCCGGGTCGAGCCGCTGAGCGATACGCCGAGAAGCGGTCGGCGGAGATAGGCTCCATGAATGAGCAAATCTCAAGGTTAAGAGGGCTTTATGAACGGCCTGAGGGGCACGCGAAAATATCTCCAAAAAAAGTTCGTGGGGGTGTTGACAAATAATCGAGAATCCCTATAATGCCTCTTTGCCTGAAACACGGCGATTGAAATCCCAATAACAAAGAGCGCGTTAGCGAGCCGCTTCTCTTTCAAGTTTGTTGTGAGAGGGAGCGGCTGTTTCATCCCGCAAAAAGGGGCTAACGTTGCTGTGGCTTAAGACTGCTGCCCGCGTCTCTCGAAAAACTTCGTGAGGCTAAGGCAACGGGCTTGTGGAAGCGGTCATCTCAGTATGATGTGCCTGCTTGACAAGTGAGCGCGACTGAGCTAAAGTCACGGTTTGCTTGGGACGAAGAAAAGTCGTCTGTAGGGCAACGAAAACGAATCCAGACGCAACTAAGTATGGATTCGGTAAAAATGAACCCGATCTTTGAAAACTAGATAGAGCGTGTCCTGTTAAAGACCTTTGAGAGTGGCGCATGGACGAACAAGTCCGGCGCAAGATAAAACTCGAAAAGAGTCATTATCGGATACTTTAACCAGTAACGATAATGTTCCAGAGATACAAATTCTAAACGAGAGTTTGATCCTGGCTCAGAATCAACGCTGGCGGCGTGCCTCAGACATGCAAGTCGAACGCGAAAGGCTCCTTCGGGGGCCGAGTAGAGTGGCGCACGGGTGAGTAACACGTGGATAATTTGCCTTCGGGTGGGGAATAACAACCGGAAACGGTTGCTAATACCGCATAATGCAGCGGCATCTATGATGACAGTTGTTAAAGCGGGGGATCGCAAGACCTCGCGCCTGAAGAGAAGTCCGCGGCAGATTAGCTAGTTGGCAGGGTAATGGCCTACCAAGGCAACGATCTGTAGCCGGCCTGAGAGGGCGGTCGCCCACACTGACACTGACATACGGGTCAGACTCCTACGGGAGGCAGCAGTCGGGAATTTTGGGCAATGGGCGAAAGCCTGACCCAGCAACGCCGCGTGAAGGATGAAGTTTCTCGGAATGTAAACTTCACAAGAATGGGAAGAATAAGTTTGAGCTAATACCTCAGACGATGACGGTACCATTTGTAAGCTCCGGCTAACTCCGTGCCAGCAGCCGCGGTAATACGGGGGGAGCAAGCGTTGTTCGGATTTACTGGGCGTAAAGGGCGCGTAGGCGGCGCGACAAGTCACTTGTG
>DASZCR010000194.1:0-10147 GCA_035942915.1 Pyrinomonadaceae bacterium
GCCCGATTTCGGCCGTGTAGTTCGAGGTCAAGACCTTGAACTCTTTGATGGAGTCAACGGTCGGCGTCGAAAGCAGCGTGATGTTCGAGCCGGGGTCGGTGTTGGTCACGCCGTCGACGAGATAGTTGACGGCGTTGCGGCGCATGCCGTTAATCGAGATGTCGGCACGGCTCGTCAGTCCGAAGGTGGTCTCGTCATCGAGGCTGGAACTGACGCCGGGGACGAGTTCCGTCAGTTTCAGGTAGTCGCGGTTGTTGAGCGGCAGTTCGATGACCTGCGTGCCGGAGATGAGCGTCTGTCCCGTCGGGCTGTCCTGCACGACGTTCTGCTCGCTCGTCACGGTCACGACCTCGCTGACGTTTCCGGCCTCAAGGACGATGTTGACCGGGCGACGGTCTTTCGCGTTGAGGACGAGGTCTGTTTGCAGATAGCGTTTGAAGCCGGGCTGCTCGACGACGACCTCATACGTGCCGGGGACGAGCGGCGTGACGACGTAGAGTCCGTCGTCGTTGGTCTGCACGCGGCGCTCCGTCCTCGTCTCTCGGTTGGTAATCACGACGGTCGCACCGGCGACGACCGCGCCGGTCGAATCCGTCACCTGGCCGCTCACGGTGGCCGAGGTCTCCTCCTGCGCCAGAGCCGCGCCTGAGAGCATCAGGCAGGCTGCGAGCGCGAGGACGAGGACGCGCAGTCCTTTCGCGAAATGGTTGTTCATAGCATGGTTCCTCTTCACTGTTGACAGGGTAGAAAATGTGGGCTGCACATCATCAGTCCACTCAAACGAAACTTGTTCACAGACTCGAACCGACGGACGCTTCCCCTCGTTCGTTGCGGAGTGCGACGCCGGGGCGCGCCGCCGTCATCCGCCCGTCCTCGAAGACGGCCACGCCGTTGACGAAGACGTGGCTGATGCCGACCGGATATTGGTGCGGCTGGTTGAAGGTCGCGCGGTCGGCTATCGTCCGCTCGTCGAAGAGCACGAGGTCGGCGGCGAAGCCTTCGCGGATAAGCCCGCGCCCTCTGAGGCCAAAGGTCTGCGCCGGGAGCGAAGTCATCTTGCGCACGGCGTCTTCAAGCGAGAGCAGGCGCAACTCTCTGACGTAGAGGCCGAGCAGGCGCGCGTTGTTGCCGTAGCCGCGCGGATGCGGCGCGCCCTCTCCGTGCCGGCGCACGCCGCTGTCGGAGGCGACCATCGTCCACGGCTCGCGGATGATGCGCCGCACATCCTCCTCGCTCATCTTGTGATAGACCATCTGCGCGCCGCCCGCCGCGTACATCTCGAAGACCTGCTCAATCTGATTCGGCAAATCACTCTTGCCGCGTTTGACCTGCGCCAGTTCGGCGATGGTGCGACCGGCAAACGACGCGTCCGGCTCGTAGCGGGCGACGACGGCGTAGGCGTAATCCTTAAAGCCCGACTCCTTGAGCGTCTTTCTCATGTCGCGCGCGGCGCGCTCGCGCATGGCGGCGTCGGCCAGACGCTTCTTGCCCTCTTCGCGCCCGCCCTCGCGCACCCAACCGGGCAGCAGCGTGTCGAGATTGGTTGAAGAGGCCGTATAGAGATATTGGTCAACCGTCACGGGCAGGCCGCGCGCACGCGCCGCCTCGACCAGACCGAGCGTGAGCGGACTCTTGCCCCAGAGCTTCTTACTGCTAATCTTGAAATGCGAAATATCGACCGGCAGCCCCGCCCGCTCGCCAATCTCGATGCTCTCTTTGACGGCGTCGAAGACGCCATTGCCCTCGTCGCGCATGTGCGTCGCATAGAGACCGCCGTAACGTGCGGCGACGCGCGCCAGTGCGACCACCTCGTCGGTCTCGGCGTAAGTTCCGGGAACGTAGATGAGTCCGGTCGAGAGTCCGACCGCGCCGTCGCGCATGGCCTGTTCGACGAGCGCCTCCATCCGTCCCAACTCTTCTGCGTTCGGCCGCCGGTTGACTTCGCCCAAGACCTCCCGGCGCACCGTGCCGTGCGCGACGAGCGAGGCGAGATTGACGGCTATCGGCGTCTCCTTCGTCCGTCCGAGGAAACGTCCCACGTCGAGGGCTGAACTGCCGCAGTTGCCCGTCACCAGAGAGGTGACGCCCATCCGCACGAAGTTCTCCGCCTCCGGCTGCTCGTAGATGTTCTCGACGTGCGTGTGCACATCGACGAAACCGGGAGCGAGCACGAGGCCGCGCGCATCGATGACCTTCACGCCCTCTGCCGCCGCGATGCGACCGATGCGCGCGATGCGTCCGTCTTTGACGGCCACGTCGGCGCGAAACCAGGGGTTGCCCGTCCCGTCCACGATGCGCGCCCCGTTGATGACGAGGTCGAAGGGGCGCGTCTCGGTCGAAGGCGTCGGCTGCCGCGCGTTCGAGGCGGCGGCGATGGAGGCGAAGAGGAAGACGGCGAGCGCCCGCGCGCGAAGATGTCGGCCGTGTCGGCTCGTCCGTCGTGAAAGGCTCATCTGTTTTTTGAACGAAGGGAGAAGCAGGCTCGTCCGCACGTTTCGTCTGCCGCTTAAAGTTTCAACGCGCGGGTTCTCGCTGACCCTGCTTCCGAAGTTACCGTCTGCTGGCGAAAGAATGTGGCGCTCTATCGTCGCCCGTCGTAGCGTCTTGACGCGTATTTTAGTGAACACGCGTGCAATAATGAAAGCTAAAAGATTTTATTACTGAGATAAGCGGATTTGATAACCCGGCGAGCCTGTCCGGCAGCCGCGCGCGTCGCTCTCGCGCCTCTCGACCGCGCCTGTCCGGCATCTCATTGTCAAGACTCTCTGACTGTGTTGTTAGGATTGAGAAAGTACGCCCCGATAACCAAATTGTTGACGCAAATTACGTTCCCGCTATGACGCGCCCGTTTTGGCCTTGAATATCCGGCCGCGCCTGCGCAGGCAGCCATCCGCGCATACGAAAAAATGGATAAGCCCTTTCATTATTTTGGATAACAGGGACGACGCCGCACGCCTTCTGTCTCGGCTCACGCCGCGTCGTGATTCTACGCACGCGCGCCGCCGACGGCGTATGATGTTGCAAGCGATGGACACACCCCTGAGCGCTCTTCTCGTCTTCGATTTCTTCGACGGCGACGTACGGCCGCGACGCGCCTGCTTCGCGCGCCCGTCGCGCATCGTCTCCGCGCACACGCTCGACGAAGTGCGCGCGGCACTGCGCGTCGTGCAGCAGGCTGCGGACGAAGGTCTCTACGCGGCCGGTTACGTCGCATACGAAGCCGCGCCCGCCTTCGACCCGGCGCTCGTCGCGCACACGCCCGGCTCCATGCCGCTCGTCTGGTTCGGCCTCTTCGATGCGCCGTCGGCCGTCTGCACACTTTCTGCGAGCGCACCCTTCAGCCTCTCCGAATGGAGACCATCGGTCGGCCGCGACGCGTACTGCACACGTGCAGAGGCCGCACGCGAGGCTATCGCGCGCGGCGACACCTATCAGGTCAACTACACCTTTCGCCTGAGAGCGCGTTTCGACGGCGACGCCTTCTCCTTCTACGAACGCCTGCGCGCCGCACAGCCGACCCCGTACGGCGCATACCTGAACACAGGCCGCCACACGATTGTCTCCGTCTCCCCGGAGTTGTTCTTCCGACGCGACGGCTCTGCCATCTTGACGCGCCCGATGAAAGGCACTGTCAGGCGCGGTCGTTGGAACGAAGAGGACGCAGAGTTGAGCGCATGGCTCGCCGCTTCGGAGAAGAATCGCGCGGAGAACGTGATGATTGTTGACCTGCTGCGCAACGACCTCGGTCGCGTCGCCGAGACAGGCTCGGTACACGTCCCCACGCTCTTTGCCATCGAGCGTTACCCGACGGTCTTTCAGATGACCTCGACGGTGGCGGCGCGTCTCACGGCCAGTGCAACGCTTGAAGAGATTTTCGCCGCGCTGTTCCCTTGCGGCTCCGTGACGGGCGCGCCGAAGGTGAGCACGATGCGGCTCATCAAGTCTCTGGAAGATTCGCCGCGCGGCGTCTACTGCGGCGCGGTCGGGATGGTCGAGCCGGGCGGCGCGGCCGTCTTCAACGTCGCTATCAGGACAGTGGTTATCGAACACGAGACGGGCGCGGCCGTCTACGGCGTCGGCGGCGGCGTGACATGGGATTCGGTCGCCGCAGACGAATATGCGGAAGCACTCGACAAGGCGGCGTTGCTTGCGGAGGCGCGCGAGCCTTTCGAGTTGCTGGAAACGCTACTGCTCGCAGACGGTCTCTATTATCTGCTCGACGAACACCTCGCACGCGTCGCCGCGTCGGCCGTCTATTTCGACGTGCCGCTTTGTCAGGCGCGCGTCCGCGAAGCGTTGGATGAGTGTGCGCGAGGACACGCGCGCGGGCGTTGGCGCGTGCGCCTGCTCGTCTCGGCTGAGGGCGCGGTGCGCGTCGAGTGCGTGCCGCTTGAGGCAACACCGGCGCAGCCGTTGCGTGCGGCGCTGGCGCTGACGCCCGTTTCGCGCCACGACCGCTTTCTCTTTCATAAGACGACGCGCCGCGCGGTCTACGAACAGCGCCGCTCGGCACACGCGGGCGTCTTCGACGTGCTGCTGTGGAATGAGGAGGGCGAGTTGACGGAGTTTACGACGGGCAACCTCGTCATTGAGTTGGATGGCAGGCGCGTGACTCCGCCGCGCGAGTGTGGTCTGCTGGCAGGCACGCTGCGCGCGCGTCTGTTGCGCGAGGGAGAGATTGAGGAACGCGTGTTGACACGCGCAGACCTCGCGCGCGCCACGCGTTGCTGGTTCATCAACGGCGTGCGCGGCTGGCTCGAAGTCTCCTTCACAGACTGAGGCGACGCGGAAACTTCCCTTCCACTGCGCGTCTCTGCGCGAGACCGAATTTTCACTCGTCAGGACGCAAAGGAAGAAGCCCGTCAGTTGTCGCATAAGAGGCGACAACTGACAGGCTCTCTGGTCTGCGCGCGAGGCGCGGTTAGAAGTTGAACTTGATGCCCAACTGAATCCGGCGCGAGTTGCTGTTGACGCTATCGCGGATGCGCCCGAACGTGCCCGAAGCGCTGCTGGAAGTCGAGCTAATCGGGAACTCGAACGAGGGCGTGTTGGTCAGGTTGTTGATGTCGGCGCGAAATTCGAGGTTGCGTTGTTCGCTCAGATAGAAACGCTTGCGGATGGTCGCGTCGAGGTTGAAGAACTGCGGCCCCGTGAAGAAGTTTCGGCCGGTGTTGCCGAGTTGGCCGGGCGCGGGCGTCGAGAAGCGTGCGCGCTGCTCGGCCGTGAAGATGAAGTTCGTGCCGGATTCCTGCACGACGCTGCCCATGTCGGGCGTGCAGCCCTGACAGTTGGCCGGTGAGAGCACGACGTTGCTGACCGTGAAGGCGCTCGAATAGACCGTGAACGGGCGACCGCTCTGCCAGATGAGCGAGCTTGCTATCTCCCATCCGCCGACAATCTGATTGAGCACCGGATTGGTGTCGCCGAGGAAACGACGGCCGCGCCCGAAGGGCAGGTCGTACACCATGTAGCCTTGCAGGGCGTGGCGACGGTCGAAGTCCGAGCGCGCATAGTTGAGACGACGGTTACGCACGTCGAAGGGCGTATTGACGGCCGAGGGCGACGCGTTGGCCGTCGAGGCCGTGCGCGCGGCGACCGTGAAGGCCGGGTCGAACGAACGCGTATCGAGCGACTTCGAGAGCGTGTAGGCAAGCTGCATCAGCAAGCCCCGTCCGGCGCGGCGGCTCAGTTGCAACTCAAGGCCGTGATAGGTCGAGAAGTCGTTCGTGTCAATCACGTTGAGCGCGCCGGTGAACTGCGGGTAGGGCTGGAAGAAGAAGGACGGGAAACCGTTGGCGACGATGGTGCGGACGCCGCCGCTGACGCGCTGCGAGAGCGAGAGGGCGGTGGCGGCGATGGAGCCTTGCGTCAGTTCGGTCGTAAAGAGCGTGCGGAACTGCGCCGAGCCTGCGTTGTTCGTGCGGCTGCCGGTGAGTAGCGCGTTGATGAGAGGGCTGTTGGCCGTCGGGTTGTTGCGTAGCGTGTTGAAGGCGTCGAGGAAGGTCTCGCCGGTGACGGGGTCGCGCGCGAGGATGTCAACCTGATTCACGTCGTATGCGCCGTAGAGACCGACGCCGCGACGGCCGATGTAGTTGGCCTCGGCGACGAAGCCGCGCCCAAGCTCACGCTGGACGCTCAAGCCCCACTGATTCGTCTTCGGCGAACGCGTGCTGGGGTCGAAGACGGTGAGCGTGGCGGCCGAGAACGGGACGGGCTGGCGCAGTTGCGCGGGCGTCGCGGGCGGCGTGAGCGTCGGGAGACCGAAGCGCAGGCGGCTCGTCTCGTTGGTGCGCGAGGCAAAGGAAGTGTCGTTGATGCCGAGCGTCGTGCCCGGCGTGTTCGGGAAGATGGCCGACGACGTGATGAAGGTGTTCATGCGGTCGTAGGCGAGACGGTAGTTGGCGCGGATGGAGGTGCGTCCGTCGGAGAAGGGGTCCCACGCGAAGCCGACCGAAGGGCCGAAGTTGTTGTAGTCGTCGTCGTAGAGTTTGCCTTCGACGAAGCGTAGCTGGTCGGTCGGCGCTTCGCCGAAACGGACGGGACGGTCGGGGCGCAGGATGGAGTCGCCATCGCCCGCGCGCGGAGCCATCTTCGGTTCCCAACGCAAGCCGTAGTCGATAGTCAGGTTGGGACGAATCTTCCACGTATCCTGAAAGTAGAAGTCGTATTCGTTGTAGCGCGCGTTGAAGAGGAAGAGCGTTCCGGCCGGGGCGAAAGCGTCTTCGCTGGCGGCGACGAACGCCTGCTGGATGTTGCCGACGCGTCCGAGCAGGTCGTTGATGGCCGACTGAAGGTTGTTGCGGTCGGTCGCGTTGATGGCGTTCGCGCCGCTCGTGGCCGGGAGATTGAAGTTGAAGGTGCCGCTCGTCGGCACAGGGTTGGTCGTGCGCGAGAAGGTGACGACGAGGTTCGTGTTGAGGCCGCCGACGGAACTGCGGATGTCGTCGTGCGTCTGGAAGCGGAAGTTGATGCCGCCACGGAAGGTATGCGACCCCTTCACGAAGCTGATGTTATCGACAAGTTGATAGGTCGCCAACTTGCGCTCGTTGTTGATGGGAGGCGTCGAGTTGAACGGGTCGCGCGGCAGATTGAGGATGAAGGGGACGGCCGTCGGGTCTGGATTCGTGAAGGTGAAAGCGAAGCGGTTGAAGCCGACGACGAACTCGTTCGTCACCGTCCCGGTCGGCGTCCAGCGATAGTTGAAAGCGAGGTTCTTCGGGTTGCGGAACGTATCGACGAAGTTGAACTGGCTATCGGGGAAAGAGCGCAGGCCGCCGTTGCCGTTGTCGCCGAAAGTGTTCTGCTCGCCCTGCGCGTAGCGCACGTAAACCTGATTGCGCTCGTTGAAGGAGTGGTCAACCTTGAAGACGAAATCATATTGCCGCTCGACCTGCGGCGCGCCGAAGCTGAAGCCTGCGGTGTTGAGTCCGTCGCCGACGAAGAAGTTGTTCGGCAGCGGCGCGGCGTTGATAAGCTGTTGCGTCGTCGGGTCGAGTCCGCAGTTGGTCGGCTGCGTGCGGCACAGCGGGTCGTTGGCGACGATGTTGTAGCTCTGAATGTTGAGACCGGGCAAGGGATTGCCCGCGCCATCGACGGTCGCGTTGGTCGTGCCGGCGGGCGCGTTCTGCGCGCCGACGCGGTAGCGGAAGATGCCCTGTCGAGCCTGCTGCGTGTAGACGGTGCGCGTGACGAGGATGGACTGCGTGGCGCGCAGCAGTTGGAGATTGGTGAAGAAGTAGGTCTTGCGTTCGCGCCCGTCGTAGCCGGGGAGGATGACGGGGCCGCCGATTGAGCCGCCGAAGACGTGCTGGACGAACTGCCCCTTCGGGCGCCCGTTCAAGTTGTTTTCGTACTCGTTGGCGTTCAGAGCGGGCGTGCGATAAAGCTCGAAGAGCGTGCCGTGAAACTGGTCGGTGCCCGAACGTGTGACGAGTGAGACCTGCGCGCCGGAGGAGCGACCGAGTTCGGCCGTGAAGTTGCTGGTCACAACCTGAAACTGCGAGATGGAGTCGGGGTTCGGTCGAAGCGGCGTGAAGTTCGAGCCGCCCGCGCTCGACTCGTTGATGTCGATGCCGTCGAGCGTGAAGTTGAAAGCGCGGTCGCGCGAGCCGTGAACGTGGACGTTGCCGCCCGTGTTGCCGCCCGTTCCGGCGCGCCCGTTGCCAATCACGCCCGGTTGCAGCGAGACGAATTGGAGCGGGTTGCGCCCGCGCTCGCCGACGATGGGCAGCGCCTCAAGCGAACGCTCCTCGACCGTGTTGCCGAAGTTGCCGGAGTTGCTCGTCTGTACGAGTTCGGCCGCGCCCTCGACCGTCACCACGTCGGCCACGCCGCCGACTTCGAGCGTCACATCGACCGTCGCGGGCTGGTTGACGTTGACCTGATTGGCCGTCGAGACGAACCGCTTGAAGCCCTGCTTCTCGACCGCGACCGTGTAGACGCCGACCTGCACGGAGTCGAAGACGTAGGTTCCGGTGGAAGTGGTCTGCGTCGTGAAAGAGACTTTCGTGCCCTCGTTGGTGAGGGTCACGGTCGCGTCGGGGACGACCGCCCCGGTGCTGTCTGTGACGACGCCCGTGACACGCGAGGCCGACCCTTGCGCGAGCGCGCCGCTTGCGGGCGCGACGAGCAGGACGAGGCCGAGGCTGAAGCGCAGGAAGAATGTTTTAATCTTCATGGGGTGACTCCTGAAGGGGTGAAAAGTGAATCCGCAAACGGTCACGCGGCCGAACCTCTCCGGCCGCCAAAGAACGCTTCAAAATAGCTTGTCACACGAAACCTGAGGATGGATTGCACGCCCGCTGTCCGCTTACGTGCGCGGCATTGTAATGGACGCCGCACTATCAGCCAAACTAAAAAATTTTATCGGAACGATAAGCATCGATGATGGACGAGAGACGCCTTACTGAAGCCTCGAAGGAAGCGTTCAGGAAGGCGCATGAGGGTTTTGAGATGAAGGCTGTCGGGGCGTCTATCCGTTCGGCAGTTGGCGCGGGCGGAGGGGCGGTGTCGGCGGCGTGTCGGCGCCGTCTCCCTCTGTGCGCCGCTCGCCCGTCTCGGCGAACATCTCTTTGAGCGCGCCGACGCTTCCCAACAGTCCAGAAGTTTCGACCGGCATGAAGATGACCTTCGAGTTTCCGCCCTGCGTCATCTTCGTCAGCCCTTCGATGTAGCGCGCCGTGATGAGGTACTGCGCCGGGTTGCCGTGTCCAATCATCGATTGTGAGACGCGCGCGATGGCTTCGGCTTCGGCTTCGGCGGCGCGCTGTCGAGCCTGCGCCTGTCCTTCGGCCACCTGCGCGATAGCCTGCGCTTCGGCCTCCGCGTTTCGCAGACGCGACTGCGCCGAGCCTTCCGCTTCGAGGATGGCGCGCGCCTTCTCGCCTTCGGCGCGTGTGATGGCCGCTTGCTTCTCGCCTTCGGCGCGCGTGATGGCGGCCTGACGTTCGCCCTCTGCCTGAAGGACGAGCGCGCGTCGGTTGCGCTCGGCCGTCATCTGCTTCTCCATCGTCACGCGCACGTCTTCGGGCGGATTGATGTTCTTCACGTCAACGCGCGTCACCTTCACGCCCCACTTGTCGGTTGCCTCGTCGAGGATGACGCGCAGTTTGTTGTTAATCTGGTCGCGCGACGAAAGCGTGTGGTCTAAGTCCATCTCGCCCATCACGGAGCGCATGCCGGTAATCGTCATCTGCACGATGCCGCCGATGAGGTCGTTGACTTCATAGACGGCTTTGGTGGCTTCCGTGACCTGCCAGTAGACGACGGAATCGACGTGAATGGTCACGTTGTCGCGCGTGATGACGGGCTGCGGCGGGAGGTCTATGAACTGCTCGCGCAGGTCAATCGAGGTCATGCCGGGTCGCATCCCTGCCCAGTAGACGGCGCGCGGTTTGTCGAGAAAGGGGACGATGATGTTGAGTCCGCCTTCTGCGACGCGGCTGAAGCGGCCGAGCCGTTCGATGAGCATGACGGTCGCTTGCGGTACGATTTTGATGGTCTTGGCCGCGATGACCATCACGGCGAGCGCGAGGAAAACGAGGAGAATCAGGGGTGTCATGTGAAAGCCTCCGTCTTGATGAAGAAATGATGCGCCTACGGATCAGTGCACGCTGACTATAACGGATTCGCGTCGCCCTGTGAAAGA
>DASZCR010000195.1:0-3976 GCA_035942915.1 Pyrinomonadaceae bacterium
CAGCAGGAGGTTGCCCTGATTCGAGGCGTAGGAGATGCCCTCTTCCTTGCTGACGACGCCCTCACGAATCATCCGTTCGATCACGCCGTCGAAGGTCTGCATACCTTCGAGGTCGCCCTGGTCCATGGCGTCCGTGAGCGAGCGCCCTTCGGCCTCGCCGCGCTCCATGTATTCGCGCGTGCGCGCCGTAGATTTCAGGATTTCGATGGCGGCGACGCGCCCCTTCTGGTCGGCGCGCGGCAAGAGGCGTTGCGAGACGATGAAGCGGAAGGTCTGCGCCAGACGCGTGCGGATAGCCTGCTCCTCGTTCTTCGGGAAGACGCCGATGATGCGGTCAACCGTCTTCGACGCGTCGATGGTGTGCAGGGTCGAGAGGACGAGGTGACCCGTCTCAGAGGCTTCGAGCGCGACTTCGATGGTTTCGCGGTCGCGCATCTCGCCGACGAGAATGACCTTCGGCGCTTGACGGAGCGCGGCGCGCAGGGCGAGCGCGAAACTCGGCGTATCGGCGTGAAGTTCGCGCTGGTGGATGGTCGAGTTTTTGTGCTGGTGCAGGAACTCGATGGGGTCTTCGATGGTGATGATGTGGTAGGACTTCGACTCGTTGATGAGGTCGATGACGGCGGCGAGCGTCGAAGATTTACCCGACCCGGTCGGCCCCGTGACGAGGACGAGTCCGTTCTTGATGTCCACGATTTCGCGCAAGACTTCCGGCAGGTTGAAGTCGCTCCACTGCGGCGGGCGCTGCGGAATGACGCGCATGACGATGGCGTGCGTGCCGCGCTGCATGAAGATGTTGACGCGGAAGCGCGACAGACCGGGCGCGCTGAAGGAGAGGTCGGCCGAACCGTACTTTTCCAGATTTTCGGCGGCCGTCTGGTGGTTGCCGATAATCAGTTTGGCGATGCTGGCCGTGTGCGCCGGGAGCAGTTTGTCGAGACCGGGAACGGCGACGCCCTGCAATTGTCCCATCAGTTCAATTTGCGGCGGACGGCCGGGAGAAAAGATGAGGTCGCTGACTTTGTCTGAAACCGAGAGCATGCGTTGGAGCACGCTGATGAAGTTGGGGGGCGCGCCCTGCGTGTTGGGGGCGGCGGGAGCGGCGGGAATTGTCGGTGTCGGTGTCGTCGGCGTCTGTGGTGTGCTCATAAGTTCTCTGGGAAGGTCGGTTGAGATGTGGGCGCGGGCACGGTGCGGGCGGGCGTTCGGCCGGTGCCTCACGGCGCGCGGCGCGCATCCTGTAAGCTAATCTCTTTCAGTCATTAACGGGTCGCAGATGGGGCTGCCGGGCGTCCCGGTTGTGTGGGCTGATGCGTGTCGAATCGTCGTCGCCGGTCGAGGGCGGCGGCAAAGATTCCGTAACTGTTGTAACCGAAAAGACAGGCGGAAGGCAAACAACCGCGTGCCGTTTGGCGTACATCACAGAAACGGACAGCGGCGGGAGGCGTCCGACGCCTTCCGACACGGAGAGACGAAAGGAGGCGCTGGTGATGGCAACCTACAGAGACCCGGTCAGGGCATTTGCCCCTCTGGAAGTGGTGGAGCGCCTGCTGGAAATTCGTTCAGAGGCAGGCTACTCTCCGGCAATCTTCCTCCGTTCGGCGGACGACCTCGCGCAGTATTTCGATGCCTACGGCTTCGACGTGTTTATGTTTACGGAGGTCACGGAAGCGGCCTTTCAGTACGGCAAGTATCGCGCGCCGCTCGTGCCGGGCGGCGACCACGCGCACTGCTCGCTGACCACACACTAGAAAAGTCTGAAGTCTAAAGCCCGGAGTCGAACGGCAATCAGAAATCGCCCGTTCGACTCCGGACTTTTTTTGTCTACAGACTTCAGACTTTATTTAGAGGGCTTTGATGATAACGAAGGTCACGTCGTCGCCTGCGCCGCGACCGGCCGTCCAGGCGAGCATGTCGGCGTGGATGAAATCTATCATCTTGCGCGCGCTGAGGTGGCGTCCGTCGCGGATGGCCTTTTCCAGACGCGCCCGCCCGTACTCCTCTCCATGCTCGTTCGCCGCCTCCGTCACGCCGTCCGTGTAGAGCACGAGCGTCTGACCAGATTCGACCGGCAGATAATATTCGTAATAACGCGCATCCTTGAACATCCCCAGCGGCAGACCGCCGCGCTCGATAAAGCGCGCGTTGCCGTCCCTGTCCATCAGAAGCGGCGGGTTGTGTCCGGCGTTGGCGTAGGCGAGCGTCTTGTTGGTCGCGTCGAGCGCGCCGTAGAAGGCCGTCACGAACTGATTCGTCTCGATTGACTCCCAGAGCAGGTAGTTAACCTTCGACATCGAGACATTGGGCGCGTAGCCGATGTGGATGGCCGAGCGCAGAGACGCGCGTAGGAAGGCCATTAGCAGCGCGGCCGGGACGCCCTTCCCCGAAACGTCTGCAATCACGACGCCGAGATGGTCTTCGTAGAGGCTGACAAAGTCGTAATAATCGCCTGAGACCTCTTCGGTCGAGAAGTTGTAGGCAGAGATGTCGAAGCCGTCGAGTTGCGGGTCGCGCGGCGGAAGCAGCGACAACTGCACCTGACGCGCGACTTCGAGTTGCGCTTCCAGACGCTTCTTCTCAACGAGTTGCTCGTGCAGCATCGCCTTCTCGATGATGATGGCGACCTGCGAGGCAAGCATCATCAAGACCTCGCGGTCGTCTTCCGTATAGGCGTTGAGCTGGTCGCTTTCAAGGTCGAAGACGCCGATGACTTCGTCGTTGGTGACGATGGGCGCGACCATCTCGGAGCGCGTCTCCTTGCGCGCGTTGACGTAGCGCGGGTCGCGTCTGACATCGGGCGCAATCACGGCCTCGCCCGTCTGCGCGACGTAGCCGATAAGCCCCTCGCCCGCGCGCAGCCGCAGTTCCATCAACTCCTCGATGTCGTAGCCGCGCACAACCTCGGCGTGAAAGTGTATGTCGTTGCGGTCGCACGTCTGTCGCCCGTCGCGGTGCGGCTCGGCGCGGCGGACGACGTAAATCCCTGCCGCGTCGTAAGGCAGCAGCGAATCGAGCGTGTCCATCACCAGCACGAGTACCTCTTCGAGATTGAGCGAGCGGCTAATCTTCTTCGTGATGTCGAGCAACAGACGCAGCTTGTCCGTCACGGAGAGACCCGCCACACGCGCTATCGCCGCTTTCGACTCGTCAGACATAAGGTGATTATAACAGTTTTTCTTCCAACGCCTTCTCCGTGCGCAATGTGAGTTCGAGCGAGGCAGAGGGGCGGCGACGGAAGAAGTCGTTGATGTCCGTCGGCAGTTCGACGACGGCGAGGTGCGAGCCGCGACGTGCGAACAGTTCTTCGTAGCGCGCGGCGGCGCGGCGTCCGGCGGCGTCCGGGTCGAGCGCGGCGACGACGCGGAAGCGGCCGAGCGGCGCAAGCCACTCCTCTTTGAGTCCGCCCGCGCCGACGAGTCCGACGGCGTTGAAGCCTTTGGCCGCGAGCGTCAGCGTGTCCGTAAAACCTTCGACGAGGTAGACGACAGCACCGCTCGGCAGCGCGTCCAGCACGTCTACGTTGTAGAGCGCGGGAACTGCGCCGCGCATGTTGTGCCAGCGCGGCTCGACGCCTGCGGCAATCGAGCGAGCCTGTAGATAGAGCGCGCGGTGTTCGACGTAGAAGGGAAAGAGC
Source organism: Pyrinomonadaceae bacterium (assembly GCA_035942915.1). GTDB lineage: Bacteria > Acidobacteriota > Blastocatellia > Pyrinomonadales > Pyrinomonadaceae > DASZCR01. The sequence goes on from DASZCR010000195.1 coordinate 3,635, forward strand.
AGGCGATGCCTGTAGAAAGTGAGATGCGCGCGGCGGTTGAAGAGTCCGGCGCGTTGCAACTCTTCGAGCGCGAAGGCGTCGAGCATCTTGCGCATCACGCGGCGATAGGCGCGACGCGGGAAATAGGTGACGCCCGCGCGGCGCACGGTCTCAAGGTCGATGCCACGACGCGCGAGATAACGGACGCCTTCCAATTGGTCTTCGCCGCGACAGACTTCGAGGAACGTTTCGCAGACGGCGCGCGTCCGTTCAGCGTCAAGCGGCTCGAACTGTTGCGCCTCCGTCGCCTCTGCGTCGGGCGCAGAGCGCACGAGCAGCGTCGTGCGCGGCGCACGCCGACGG
>DASZCR010000196.1:0-3872 GCA_035942915.1 Pyrinomonadaceae bacterium
TTCGGCTATCTCCGACGCGACCCTGACCAGTTAGGTTTTCAGGGTTGGCTCAACACGCTCAATACGACCGGCGATTTCCGTCGCATGATTTTCGGCTTCATCTACTCGGACGAATACATTCAGCGCTTCGGTCTCAAGTAGAGACGCGCCGCACGGGAGCCGTCCGCGCAGGGCACGCTTGAAGGTTCGGCGTGCCCTGCTTTTTCCGTGCGAACCGAGTCTTTTTGTCGTGATTCCGCGCGGGGCGAGCAACCGGCCAAGCGGTTCGGGTGTCAAAACCGTCAGCACTCTCTGGTCGTCTCCGCCAAGCCCTTCGGTCATGCGAACTTAAGGCTGGCGGGCTGCCTTGCGCTGAGGCCGAGCTTGCGTTTAAAATGGGTCTCTTTGAATCCTAAAGGGCGCATGCGCCCGGCACAAACGTCTACTGCTCCAAGTCTCCCGTGAGCGTCTTTCGTTAAATAGAATCGTCAATATCCGGTTCGGAGGGTTTTTGTGAAGCAAGCTTTTCGTCTGTCGAGCGTCGGCGCGGTTTTCGGCGCGCTCGTCCTGTCCCTCGCGGCCTTCGCCTCGCACGCGAGCGCGCAGACCACCAGCCCCACGCCCGACTCCGTCATCGCGCAGATAACGAACACCATCGCCTCGGCCTCCTTCACGCCGACGCCCGCGCCTTCGCCCTCTCCGACGCCGACGCCCGCGCCCGCCGTCGGGCGCAACTCGTTCGCCAGCGACATGAGCGGCGACGGTCGCTTCGTCGTCATCGAGTCGACCGGCGACATCTCGACCGAGCGCAGCGACGCGCGCAACAACGTCGATGGCAACGTCGAAATCTTTCTCCTCGACTATGCGCAGCGCCGCATCTATCAGATTACTAACACGCGCAACGCGCTCAAGACCGTCACGGGTTCGCCCACAGACATCGGCAATATCGACGTTGACGTGCGTAACGTCCGCCCGATGATTAGCCACGACGGACGCTTCATCGTCTTTTCGTCGAACGCCTACAGCAACACCGACGCAGGCCAGACGCCGCTGAACTTCGACGGCAACGACGCCAACAATCGCGCCTCTCTGAAGTCCGATGGCAACATGGAGATTTTCCTCTACGCCATCCCGGAAGTCGCGCCCGTCAACCTGTCGAGCGGTGCCGAAGTGCCGGCCGTCAACCTCTCGGCCGGAACGATAACCCGCATCACCAACACGCCCGCGAGCCGCCTGCCGACCGCCGGAGTCGCCCCGACGACGACCTCCATCGGTCAGCCGCCCTTCGTCGCCGACGATAACCGCGCGCCCTTCGTCAACGACGATGGCTCGGTGATTGCCTTCGTCTCGACGCGCAACATCCCGAACGCGGGCGGGCTGACGAACAACGAACCGATTCCGAACCCGGAAATCTTCCTCTTCCATCGTCCGAGCGGCGCGTTCATACAGGCGACCAACACGCCTTCCGGCGTCTTGAACGACAACCCGAATCTGTCAGGCAATGCCTCTGTGCTCGCCTTCGCCTCGACCGGCGACATCAACTCGACCGAAGCGACGGCCGACAGGGGCAATCAGGAGCTTTACGTCGCCAGCTTCGACGGCACGGCCGTCTCGAACCTGCGCCAGTTGACGCGCACGCCGCGCAGTGCCATCGGCGACCCGACCATCATCTTCAGCGCCGGTCGTCGCCTGAGCCGCAACGGCGCGCTGCTCGCCTTCGAGTCGATTGCCGACTTGCAGCCCAACGGCTCGCTCAACGGCGCGCTTCAGCCCGCGCTCGGCACTTACGTCGTCAACACTGCGACGAACGTCTTCTTTCAGGTTGCCGCCCGCCCACCCGCAGGGCAGGTGACCGACGTGCTGCGCTTTCCCACTTTCACGGGCGACAGCGCCAACATCGTCTTCGCTTCGTCGCTCAACCTGCGCGCGACGACCGGCGAGGCGCTGGCCGAAAATTCGACCGACGGCCTCAATCCCGGCACGCCGACGCGCCGCTTCACGCAAATCTTCAGCGTGGCTGTGCCTCCGGCCTCCGGCGCTCCGGCTAACTACGTCCGCCTGACGCGCATGCCGGCCGTCTTTAGCGGCGTGCAGCCGTTCCCAAGCGACACGACGCGCCGCATCGCCTTCAGTCTCGCGGGCACCGAACTCGGCGGCGGCAACGGCGACGGCTCGTCCGAAGCCTTCTATCTGCTCATCCCTGTGGCGACGAGCGAGACGCCCGCGCCTTCGCCGACTCCGGCTGCAAGCCCGGCTCCCGTCTCGTTCTTCACGGGCGCGAGCGACCGTCCTATCGTCGCCGCGACGCCTGCGCCGACGCCGCCCGCCGTCACCAACGCTTCGCCCGGCCTGCTCACCATCGCGCGTTCGAGCCTGACGCTTGCGCCGTCGAATCAGGAAGTTGACAGAAACGCTGCCGAGGAGGCGCGTCGTCGTCCGCCCTTGCCCATCGAGTTAAACGGCGTGACGGTGAGCATCGCTAACGCAGCGGCCGGACTCTACTTCGTCAGCCCCGGCCAGATAAACTTCGTCGTCCCCGTCGGCTTGCTGCCTTCGACGACGCCGCTGCCCCTCGTCATCAACAACAACGGCGCAGTGATACGCACCTCGCTCGTCGTCAACTCGTCGCAGCCAGACATCCTGACGAGCACCAACGGCGCAGGCGGGCGCGCCGTCGTCCTGAACGTGACGAACCCCTGCATCGCGCCGACAACCGAACCCTTCACGGTGACGACGACGCGGCCGACCGGCGGCGTCTGCACGGCGACGACGACCGAGACCGTCCCGACGCAACTGCTCATCATGCTGACGGGCGTGCGTGGTCTCTCGACGACCAACATCACCGTCCGCATCGGCAACACAGACCTCTCAGGGACAAGCATCCTCTCGGTTGGCCCCTCGCGCACGGCCGGGTTCGACCAGATTATCGTCCAACTGCCCGCCTCGCTCGCGGGCGCGGGCGACGTTCCCATCATCGTCACGGCAACGGTCAACGGCACGGCCTTCACTAGCCGTCCGGCCGAGACCGCCCCGCGCGTGACGATTAATTAGAGAGCAGTGACGAGTGATAGGTGATAGGTGATGGGTGATGGGTGATGGGAAGGAAGTGATGAGTGATAAGTGATGGGTGATAGAAAGAAAGCTATTCTCTTATCACCTATCACCCATCACCCATCACGCTCTTCTTATCACCCATCACTTATCACCTATCACTGTTTTTCATGCTCATCGGATTAGACGCCATCCCGCTCGAACCGCCGCGCACGGGAATCGGCCATTACACCTACGAACTGGCACGCGCGCTCGCCGTCTCTTCGCCTTCAGACCGCTTCGAGTTAGTCTCTCCGTATCCTCCTTCCTTCCCTGATGCGGAAGGAGCGTACCTGTCATCCGTCGAGTTTCCGTCAAACGTGCGTCTTGCCTATCTCGGCTCGCCTCTGTGGCGGAGGCGTTGGTGGGCTTTGGGAGCACCCGTCTACGTGCGGCGCGCAGGGTTTGAACTCTTTCACGGCACCAACTACAACGTGCCGCTGTGGGGGCGCTGCGCCTCTGTGCTCTCCGTCCACGACCTCTCGCTGCTCGTCTACCCGGAGACGCACGAGCCTGCGCAAGTCCGCCGCGCGCGGCGTGTGCTGCCCCTGATGGTGCGCGCCGCGACGATGATTCTCACGGACACGGAGAGCGTCAGGCGCGAGGTTTGCGAACGGCTCGGCGTGGAGCCTGCGCGCGTGGCGGCCGTCCACATCGCGCCGCGCAGCGTCTTCCGCCCGCTGCCTGCCGCAGAGGCCGCGCAACGCGTCGGTCGGCTTGGCATCGAGGGCGAATTTCTGCTCTACGTCGGCACGATTGAGCCACGCAAGAATCTGAAGACGCTCGTGCGCGCGCTCGACCTG
>DASZCR010000197.1:0-13051 GCA_035942915.1 Pyrinomonadaceae bacterium
CGCGCGCGCCGTGCGGCAGGCGATGACTGAGCGGACGCATCAAGCCTTCGCGCACGAAGCGCGGCAGACGCGCGAAGGCGCGACGGCTGTGCTCGACGCCGTAACGCGTGTAACCGGCAAACAACTCGTCGCCGCCGTCGCCTGAGAGCACCACCTTGACGTGCTCGCGCGCCAGCTTCGAGACCATGTAGGTCGGGATGGCCGAAGAGTCCGCGAACGGCTCATCGAAGTGCCACGCCAGTTCATCGACGACGCGGCAGATGTCTGGCGTGACGACGAACTCGTGATGCTCCGTCCCGAAATGGCGCGCCGCGATGCGCGCGTATTTCAACTCGTCGTAGCTGTCTTCACGAAAGCCGATAGAGAAGGTCTTGACGGGCTGCGAGGTGTGGCGCGCCATCAGTCCGACGACCGTCGAAGAATCGACGCCGCCTGAGAGAAATGCTCCGAGCGGCACGTCCGCGACGAGACGCAGGCGCACGGCCTCGTCAAGGAGCGCACGCAACTCCTCGACGTATTCCTCCTCGCGCCGCACCTCCGACACCGGCTCGTAACTGAAATCCCAGTAGCTTTTGACCGCCACCCTCTCATCTTTCAGCGTCAGATGGTGGCCTGCCGGAAGCTTGTGCACGCGGCGGAAGATGCTCAACTCGTCGGGCACGTAGCCGAGCGAGAGATAAGCGTCGAGGGCTTCGAGGTCTATCTCGCGCGTCACCTGCGGATGTTCGAGCAGCGATTTCAACTCCGAGCCGAAGACGAAAGAACCCTCGCGCGTCGTCGTGTAGTAGAGCGGTTTTTTTCCGGCGCGGTCGCGCGCGATAAAGAGCGTCTGCGTGCGCGCGTCGTGGATGGCGAAGGCGAACATGCCGCGCAGGTGTTCGACGCAAGTCCCGCCGAACTCCTCGTAAGCGTGAACGATGGCCTCCGTATCCGAGTGCGTGTGGAACTTGTGACCGCGCGCTTCGAGTTCCTTTTGCAGTTCGCGGTAGTTGTAAATCTCGCCGTTGAAGACGACGGACGTGCCCTCGTCGCGGCAACCGTGCATCGGCTGGTTGCCGCCCGCGAGGTCGATGATTGAGAGTCGGCGCATGCCGAGCGCGACGCGTCCCTCGACGGCCGTGCCCTGGTCGTCCGGCCCGCGATGCGCGATGATGCGGCACATGCGGTCGAGCACCTCCGCGCGCTCTGCGGGCGCGAGCGCGTCTCTCTGGTCAACAAATCCGGCGATGCCACACATCTGCTCTGTTTCCCCGTTAAGAGAGCGGGTGCGCCGCGCGCACCCCTTCCTGCGTGCGTCTCTGTAAGCGCACGACGCGGCGACGCAGGCTCGCGCGCTCGTCGTCGTCCGGCACGCCCAACAGCCACACGGCCGCAAGATAAACGACCGCGAAGACGCTGCCCGTCACGACGAGCACGAAGAGAGGACGCACGCCGCCTTGTACGACCATCGCGCGCGTCACGAAAGCGGCGACGGCGGCCAGCGCCGACGCCAGCGCCAGTTTGCCTACGTCAATCAGCATCAGCACGTCGCCCGCGCGTATGCCGATGACGCGGCCGAACTTCAGACTCGTCGCTGCGCGCTCGACGAGGTTGATGGCGACGACGACCGCGATAGCCCCGACGAGGCCGAAACGCAGGACGCCGAACCAGAGCGCGACGACGAGCAGCGCAAAGAGCACGACGCGCAGCTTGAGCATGAAATATTTGTGCTCGGCATAGGCACGAATCACGGCGTCGAACTCAAGAATCGAGAGCGGCAGCAGCGTCAGGTTCACCGCAAAGACAGGCCAACTCGCCGCGTAAGCCTCCGTGAAGAGCACGGTCAGAAACTCGCGTCCGACAACCATCAGCAGCGCGTAGAGCGGCAGATAGACGGCCGCCAGTTTACGCATCGCGCGCGCCAGCAAGACGACTATCTCGCGCGTCTCGCCGCGCTTCTGCAACTGGCTGACGCGCGGAATCATCACCGTCCCGACCGACTCTCTGAGGATGCCGACGAGCGGCAGTTGCGCGACGCCGACCGAGTAGACGGCGAAGGTCGCCGCGTCGAAGCGGTGCGAGACGAAGTAGTTGTGCAAGTCCATCAGCAGCGAGTAGAGCAGACCGGCCGCGCCGAAGGGCATCGCATAGGCGGCCTGCGCGCGCAGGGTCGCAAGGTCGAAGCCGCGCCAGAAGCCGGGAAAGCGCGTGCGGAGGTAGAGACAGAGCACCAGAGTTTGCAACGCGCCCTGCGCGAGCGCCGCGTAGATGAGAGCCTCGACCGAGTCGTAGACGAGGGCGGCGGCCAGCATCAGGAGCGTCTTCGTCAACTGCGCGCCGACGATGAAGAGCGTCGCCAGCCTCATCTCCTGATTGGCGACGGCCACGACTTCGAGGAACGAGGAGAAGAGCCAGAGCAGGATGACGAGGCCGACGAGCGGCGCGTAAGAGGCCAGCGCCGGTTCTTTGAAGACGATTGTGAGCAGGTCTGGACGCGCGACGAGCGCCAGACAGGCCGCACCGCCCACAGCGCCGCTGAAGAGCAGGATGTTGAAGATGATGCTCCCGCGCCGTCTCTCGTCGTGCTCGCGCGCCAGATAGTAGTAGGCGCTCATCGAGAAGCCGAGCGGGAGGACGGCGACTGCCGTCGTCACAACGAGGAAGACCTGTTTGAAGAGCCCGTACTCGGTTTGACTGAGACGCCGCGTGAGCAGCACCGGCAGCGCGAAGGCGAAGGCGAAGGCCAGCGTCTTGGCCGACATCAGCCAGAACGTCCGCGCCGTCAGCGAGCCTTCTTTGTCCCTTGCTTCACTCATCATCGGTACTGATTCATTGTCTCAATGATTCAATGTCTCATCGGGTCATCGGCTCATTTGATTGATTAGTGCAGCGGGTCACCGAATCAACAAACCGATGAATCAATCGTTTCATTTCGTCATCGCGTCGCCGCTTGCGGCCGGTTCGCGTATCGGCTCCCAGCGCGCGTAACGCTCGCCGCGCAGGAACTTGTAGAAGGCGAGGAGCGAGGCGAGATTGGCGAGCACGAAGTATTGCGGAAGCGCGAGCGGGCGAAAGCGCACGCCGACTCGTTCGAGCAGCCACGAGAGAAGCGCGGCCGCGTAGAAGCAGACTTGCGCGAAGGCCGCCAGCGCGTAGAAGGCCGAAGTGCGCCAGAGCGCCAGCGAGGCTATCAGGACAAGGAGCAGGAAGAGCGGCGCGAGGTAGCGCATGACCTTGTGCGAGAGCAACTGGACGGCGTAGAAGCCGCCGCGCAGAGGGTTCAGCAACGCGCGGTGTCGCCAGAGGTCTGTGAAGGTCTGCGTGATGACGCGGACGCGCATCTTCAACTCTTTGTCGGCGCGCCTGTTGGTCTCCTCCGTGCAGACGGCGTCTGGCTCGTAGACGGCGCGCAGATTCTGCTCAACCATCTTCGTCGCGATGATGAAGTCGCTGCACGCCTCGTTGTAGAGCGGGACGTAGGCCGCGCGGCGGACGGCGTAGAGACAGCCCGACGCGCCGATGAGCGAACAGACGCGGCTCTCGTGCCGCTTCAGAAAAGATTCGTAACCCCAGTAGGAGCGCGCCCCCTTGCCGACGCTCGTCGCCGCCGGGTCAACATAAATCAGACGCCCGGCCACGCAGCCGACCGTCTCGTCGGCGAAACTCGGCATCATCACGCGCAGCACGTCCGGCTCGTAGAGAGTCGTCGCATCGGAGAAGAGAATGATTTCGCCGCGCGCCTGTTCGACGGCCGCGTTCTGCGCGGCGGTCTTGCCGAGACGCTCCTGCTGTCTGTGCAGACGCACTCCGCGCGCCGCATAGGCACGGGCTATCTCGTCCGTGCGGTCGCTTGAGCAGTCGGAGGCGACGATGATTTCGAGTTTGTCCTTCGGATAATCGAGCGCGAGCGTGTTCTCCAACTTCGCGGCGAGGTCGCGCTCCTCGTTGTAGGCCGTGATGACGACGCTCACGGAAGGCGTCCAACCGGCGCGCTTGCGCACAAGGCGCGGACGCAGGCGACTGAGCGCGGCGACGAGCAGAGGGTATCCGACGTAGGTGTAGACGAGCGCCGCAGCACCCGTCCAGAAACAGATTTTCGCGGCCGTCTCGAAACCCATCGTCAAGTCACCTCGCCCGCTTCGCTCAAGGCGTGGAGTCGTCTGAGCCGCTCTTTCTTCTGCGCGCGCGCTTCGCGTTCGCCGTCGTCTGCGTTCGTGCGTTTACCTGCGGCGACGGCGCGCGCTTCGTAGAGGCGCGAGAAGCAGAAGGCATAGCCGACCAGATAGTAGATGTACCATAGATAAGCGACCGACCCGAAGAAACTGCTCACCATGTAGCCGACGACGCTCGCCTGAAAGCAGACAGACAGATAGTAATCGCGCGACCCCTTATGGTCGGCGACCGTCTCGCGTTCAATCCGGCGCAGACGCCTGAGCGGCGAGAGCACGAACAGCGTGTAGATGAGCATCGCCGCCACACCCATCTCCGCGCCGACCTGCGTGTATGCGTTGTGCGACACCTGCTCGTGCAGCGAGACGGTATGAAAGTTTCCCATCCCGACGCCGAGCAGAGGATTCTTGATGGTCGTCTCTATCGACCTGATAAGGAGCGCCTGCCGCGCGCCCGACGAGCCGGTCGTGTCCGTCTGTCCGACAATCGTCGCGAGGCGTCCGGCGTACTCGCCCGGCGCAAGCACCAGAAAGAGCGCGATGACGACGAGCGTCCCGGCGACGACGGCGATGCGGTTGCGCCTGCCGAGTTTCCACGCCAAGACGAGCGAGGCGGCCGCCATCCCCAGAAAGCCGCCGCGCGAGAACGTCACCACCAGCGCCGCCCCCATCAAGAGCGCACCCCCGACGTAGACCAGTTTTTTCAAGATGCCGCGCGTGCTCAACATCAGCCCGAACGCGATGGGAATCATCATCGAGAGGTGCAGCGCAAGGTCGTTCGGGTTGCCGAACATGCCGCCGACGATGCCGCCGACACGCGTTCCGCTGACCGTCAGGTTGCCCGCGCGGTAGTCGTTGATGGCCGCCACACTGACCATCAAACTCGCCGCCAGCACCAGCAGCAACAGCATCTTGAGACGCCGCTCCGTCCGCACCACGTTCACCATCACGACGAACATCGAGATGACCTTGAGATATTCGACGAACGCTTCCCACCCCTCGCCCGGATTGATGGCAAAGGGCAGCGAAAGGAGCGCGCAGAGCGTCAGCAGCAGAACGAGCGTCACCTCGCGCGGGCGCGCGCTCAAATTGCCCTCAAGGGCGAACTGCGACGGAATGAAGACGGCGAGCGTGAAGAGCGCGATGTAGTAGGCGCCCGAAGAGAGCGGCGAGAGCGCCGGGATGAGTTCGTAAGGCCGGAAGTAGAGAAAGGTCGTGAAGAGAAAGAGACCGGCGTAGCTGACGGCGTGACCGCGCTTGAGCAACGACCGGCCTCGCGTCGCGCCCCGCGTGCTAACTGTCTGCGCCGTCTCGTCGGAGTTGCCTGATGAAGAGCTTGCTGAAACGGCGTCGGAGTGGTGAACGGCATCGTCCGCGCCTTCGTCTGCGGGCGAGGCGGTCGTCGGACGCGTGACAGTCCACGTCGCTTCCTGCTCCTCTTCTTCGTCGCGACGCCGCGCCCCGGCGCGTGAGACGCGCGTGACCGGCTCGTACTCGGAAATCGGACGGTTTGAAGACATCGGCGGCACTCCGGCCTTCCCCCTCAACCCATGATAACCCAACGCGCTTCGTCTTCTTAGCTCCTCCGGCATCTCCACCGCGAAACTTTTGTCTCAGTCAGAAAAAGGTTCGCCGTGCGGATGCTCAAGGCGCAGGGAAGATGAGAATCGCGCTCCTGATAAATCGGTCGCCGGAGGAACGGGGGGCACTCCCGCCTCCGGCGACCATCCCGTCAGCCGCCGTCTCAAACGGGCGGTGACCGTCGTCATAACTTCGCTAACAAAACTTTCAGTCCGTTCGCACGCACCTCTTTTAGACCGCGACCGACTCTTGATGACCGACGAGCACGAGCGTCCGCACTCTCTCCCTGAGCGCCGTCTCGAAGCGTCGCGCCTCTTCAATCTCGCCGAACGAGAGAGCGCGCAGTTGTTGCTCGATGCGCCGCCGGTAATCAGAGACGAGCGAGTCCGAGACGTTCAGGCGCGCGGCCGCTTCGAGTTGCGTGATATGCGTCGGGCTTAGGTAACAATGCCAGAGCACGCCGAGCATGCGGTCGTACTGCTTCGTCTTGCCGCGCACGGCCTCGTGCAAGCCTTTCAGAAATTGGTCGACAAAACCGGCCGCCTCACGCTCCGACTCGCGTCGCAACAGAGACTGTTCCGGGTTCTCGCGCGCATCGACAGGCTCGAACTGGCGACTGGAATCGTCGTTGTCGTCGCCGCCGAGAGGGACGAGATAGATGTCCATCACGGGCAGGCGCGACATGACGAGGCTGCGTAGCGTTCTGACATCGACGGGCGCATCGCAGGCTTCGAGGACGGAGACGATGAGGTCTTCGAGGTCGGAGTTGCTGATGATGATTTGCGCGTCGCCCGTGCAGCCGACCATGCGCGTATCGCGCTGGCGCACAGGTATCAGATGAACGCGCTGTTCGAGGTCGTGCGACTGGCGGCGCGGCTTGTCTTCGCGCCATTCGCGCAGGCCGTAGACGCGGTCGACGAGTCTGCGGTGCGGCTCGTCTTCGCCCTCGGCGGCACCGCGTCCGGCGTCGAAGCGGCGGAAGTTGGCCGAAGACTGAATGATGGTCGAGATGCGGCGCGCGAGGCGATAAGATTCGGGATGGCGTTTTCTCAGTTCGGCTGTCAGCAGGTTGGTCAGTTCAATCTGGCCGATTTCACATTCGATTTCGGCGTCGGTCATCCCCGCGTCGAGATAATGCTGGAAGCGCGACTTGCTGAGCAGCGTGACGAAGAGCTCTTGCGTTAAATCGACGTAGGCGCTGCCCCGGTCGCCTTCCTCGACGAGCAGGCCGGCGCTGTGCGAGGCGCGCACGAGCGGATGATTGCTGACGAGGCGTTGGAGTTCCGTCCACAGACGGCTCACGTCCGAGCGACGCAAAGATTCGACCCACGGACCGCTTGCGCGTGGCGTCCGTTCGTGGGCGTTCGTTGCCGTGCGCGTCTCTTGAGAGGGGCGCGGTTGTTCTTCGGTGGCGCTTGGCATGGAATTATTCAAGCGATGATTATGATCGGCGGATGTGACGGCCATGTTAATAGTAATTGTTGTCACTGAGCAAGGCTGAAGGCGCTCGGTTGGCGTGTCGGGCGGAATGCACTGAGGTTTGATGAGGAGCAAGCTGTTGAGCTTCTCGCCCCGCTCACCGGCCGGGAGCCTTGGATGCTCAAAGGAGAGAGAGAACATCCGTGCTCCGCGAATAGCTCGATTCAGATTGACGACCTTAACGGGAATCCGCGCCGTCTGACCGCGAAGGGGATTTGGGAGCGGTCACCGCGTGAAGGGGGTGGTCGGCTTCCGCGTCTGCTCACGGCAGGACGCGCCGACTGACAAACGAGATGTTAGCAGCAAACCGGGAAATGAGCAACATCTTTTTACAGATGCAGCAACCCTCTGAAAAATCAATAAGAAAGGAGGAGAAAAAGGCTCGCCCTGCGGCCAGCAGTTATGGAAACGCCCGCCGATTGTAAATTTCCTTTCGAGGACTAAGCGAAACGCTCTATCAAGGGTTTGACGGCTGGTCTGGTAGCCTCACCATGCGCCACTTTGCCCAAGCCTGCTAGCTCGTGCTGTGCCTTTTTGGCGAACCGCTTAGGGGTTTTGACCCGGTGGGAAAGTTTTGAGACGAACGCGGAGGAGCAACAATCATGCGTTGTTCAAGCACAGCCGAATTCCGAAAACTGAAGACCTGTCCGACGGCCGAGGTGCTGCTGCTCTACAAAGACGCCCGTCTTGCCTCCGTGCGGCAGCGTGCCGTTGACGCGCACCTGGCGACTTGCGACTTCTGCGGTGCGGAGTTGCAGCTGCTCTCACGCCACTGGACGCGCTCGGCCGTCAGGCGTGCCGCTTCGGTCGCCATCGAGATGCCGTCGAACCTGCGCCGGCTCGCCGAAGACATCTTGACGTCGCCGTCTCTGAACCGTGCGCGCTTCATCGAAACCCTCTGCGAACTCGACCGTCTCACGCTGACCGACGCGTGAGCGCGGAGACAAACAACCTGAAAACTGCCTTGCGCGCGCACGCTGTTTCGTTCCCGTCGCCCTCGACCTCAGCCATCGTCTAGTACACTGAATCGTCGCACGGGGCAATCACGGCCTACTCTCCCCGCCTCTTCCTTCTTCATTCACGCTTCGCCGCTACCCGCGCCGTCGTAGAGCGTCTCTATCAACTCGCCGTATTTTTCGTCGATGACGCGCCTTTTGACCTTGAGCGTCGGCGTCAGTTCCCCGCCGTCGATGGAGAGCTCTTCCGGCAGCAGGGCGACGCGACGGACGCGCTCGTAGTCTGCGAGGCCGGAGGTCAACTGGGCGACCTCTTTCTGGACTAGTTTGATGGTCTGCGGGTCGCGGCTGCGTGCGAGGCGCGCGGCCTGCTTTCCGCCGTCGGAGGCGTCCGGCAGACCGCCGAGCGCCTCCCAGTCAGGGAAGATGAGCGCGGACGGATATTTGCGCCCCGCGCCGATGACGACCACTTGGCTGACGAGCGCGCTCTGCATAATCAGACTTTCGAGCAGTTGCGGCGCGACGTATTTTCCGTTGGACAGTTTGAAGAGTTCCTTCTTGCGGTCTGTGATGTAGAGACGACCGTCCGTGTCGAAGCGGCCGACATCGCCCGTCTTAAACCATCCGGCCTCGTTGAAGACCTCGCGCGTCGCCTCCGGGTGGTTGTAATAGCCGTGCATGATGTTCGGCCCGCGCACGAGTATCTCGCCTTCGGGGTCGAGCGCGACCTGCACGCCGGGAAACGGCAACCCGACCGAGCCGACGCGGTTGTTGTCCGGGCGGTTGGCCGAGACGATGCAGGTCTCGGTCATACCGTAGCCTTGCAGGATGTCTATCCCCGCGCCGAGGAAGGCGTAGGAGAGCGCGGGCGAGAGCGGCGCGCCGCCGGAGACGAAGTAGCGCAGGCGTCCGCCGACGCCCGCGCGCCACTTCGAGAAGACGAGGCTGCTCGCCGCCGACTGTTGAATCTCAAGCAAGGGCGGGATGCGTTGTCCCTTGTCCTTCAACTCTGCATAACGCTGGCCGACGCCGAGCGCCCACGTGAACAGTTTCGCCCGCCAGCCGCCCGCAGACGTGCCCCTCTTGACGATGCGATGATAGACCTTCTCAAAGAGGCGCGGGACGGCCGTCATAATCGTCGGCCGCACCTCGCGCAGATATTCTCCCACCTGGTCGAACGACGCGGCGTAGTAGACCGAGACGCCCGCGTGACAGAAGACGTAGAAGCAGGTGCGCTCGAAGATGTGCGAGAGCGGGAGGACGGAGAGCGAAACGTCCGTCTCGTAGATGGGAAGCGAGCTGGCGATGGCTATGACGTTCGAGACGAAGTTCGAGTGCGTCAGCATGACGCCCTTCGGCTCGCCGGTCGTCCCCGAAGTGTAGATGATGGTGGCGAGGTCTTCGCCGCGCACTCCGGCGAGCAGTTGCGCGAAGAGTTCAGGCTCCCGCTGTTCGAGTTCAGCGCCGCGCAGTTCGAGGGTTGAAAGCAGCGAGATGCGCTCGTCCGTGTCAACGCCTTCGGCGTCGAAGAAGATGAGTCCTTCGAGCGCAGCGACGCTCTCTATCTCCTGCCGGGCGTGGCGAAAGACCTTGCGCCCGGAGACGAAGAGCAGACGCGCTCCTGAGTCTTCCAGAATGTATTTGACCTGTTCGGGAGCCTGCGTCGTGTAAATCGGCACGTTGACCGCGCCGAGGCTGAGGATGGCGAGGTCAACGACAGACCAATCGGGTCGGTTCTCCGAAAGAAGCGCGACGCGGTCGCCGCGTCCGATGCCGAGCGAGTGCAGGCCGAGTGCGACGGCGCGCACGCGCTGCGCGATGGCCTCGCCCGGCAGGTGTAACCACTGTCCGCCGCGTTTGAGGTTGACGGCGTCCGTCTTCGCGTACCTGTGCAGCGAGGCGAGGCACATGGCGGGGACGCTCGCCGGTCGTTGCGTGTCGTGTGTGATGTGAGCCATCTTGTTTTGCTGCCTGTTCAGTTCGTCGCAGACGCGCCCTGCGCGCCGCTCGCGGCGTCGCCGCTTAGGGCTTCCGCGTGCGGCGCTTCGCCGTCCTGCAAAGTGTCCGTCTCTCTTTCACCATTCGGCTCGGCCGTCTCGCGTTGCGCGCGACGCCTGCGCCGCCGCTTCGGAGTCTCCTCGACGTTGCTTCCGGTGGTTGCCAGCGCGGCCAGCACGAGAAAGAGGAGCGCGTTGGCTATCGTGTGCAGAGTGAAGTCGAAGAAGCTGTGGACGAGGACGGCGAAGCAGCCCGTCAGCGCGCCGAGCGCGACGCCGCGACGGAACTTGTCGTGCGAAGCGACGCGTTGCAGTCCCATCCGAAACAGCGCGAAGACAAAGAACAGGCCGAGCAGGCCGCCGACGATTCCCGCGTCGGAGAGAAGCTGCAAGTAGTCGTTGTGCGCCTGTTCGAGCCGCATCTGCCCGCCGCGCGTGTCGTAGCGCGTATAGACGGCCGCAAACGCGCCGAGTCCCGTGCCGAGCACCGGATGGTCGCGGATGATGTCGAGCGTTCCAGCCCAGAAGTGCGCGCGTCCGGTCGTCGGGTCTTCCGCGTTGACCGTCCCGAAGAGACGGCTCAGAGACTCCTCGCCGCCGAAGAAGAGAAGGCTGAAGAAGAGCACGACGACCGCCGCCAGACCGAGCATCGCGCTTCGCAGTGCGGCGCGCGCCCGACTCTCTCGACCGCCGTCTTCTCTTGCGCCCGCCTCCCGCCGCTCGCTTCCGCCGTTGCGCCCGCGCTTGCGCGCCAGTGCGAGCGTCGTCAGAAAGAGCACCTCGGCGACGAGGCTGAGAATCCCGCCGCGCGAGTTGGTCATCATCAATGCGACAGCCATCAGCAGCGCCGCGAAGCCGTAGAGAGGCATCCGGTCGCGCTCGACCGCGCCCGAAAAAAGCAGACCGAGCGGCAAGGCCAGCGCCATCTCCATGTAGGCGGCGAAGTGGTGTCGGTTGATGAACGGGCCGAACGGCTGCGCCTGCTTCGGCTCCCGTATCCAGTAGATGGAGTTCGGGCTGATGAACGATTGCATGAGCGCGAAGAGCGCCAGCAGGAAGCCGAAGATGATGAGCGTGCGGACGACGAGTCGCAACCGCTTCGGCGTATCGATGAAGGCGAGCGCGGCGGCGAAGTAGACCAGCAGCGAGAGCAGTTGGATGATGACCAGACGCGTCGCGTACGGGTCGAAAGAGACGGCGCGGGTCGCACCCGGCGGAAGGTCGGCCGCGCCCGCGAGCGGCAGCAGTTGCAACAGTCCGACGAGCAGCAGCCCGACGAGCGGCACTTGCAGCGGGTTGCGACTCAAGCGCAACGTGCGGCTGCGCCACGCATCGACCATCCAGAGCGCGACGATGATGCCTGCCCCCAACTGAAAGACGGCCAGCGACCACGTGTGTACCGTGCCGAAGGCGAGCGTCGAGAGTACGAGCGCGAGGCAGAGGACGAGGATGATGAAACGGCTCCAAAGCGTGTGCGTCGGCACGCTCAATGGCGCGCGGCGACGGTCGGGCGGCGGCGGCGCGTCCCTCTCAGTTGCGGCGTGCCCCTGCGGGCTGACCGCCACTGAGGCGTTGGAGGTCGAAGTCGTCATACCAAACTTTTCCGAAGATGGGACACTGTGGGTCGGGGCAGACGGCGCGCGCTAAACGAATGATGACGGCCTGCGTCTGCGGAGTCGTGAACTCGACCGTCACCTGCTGCCAAGCGCTCGTCTCAGGCGACACGGGCGCGGAAGAGGCGAGCGTTTGACGCGAGACCTCGCCTGCCGCCGCGTCGGCCACCTCGACGAGGAGCGTGCTCGCGCTCTTCAGATTTTCGCCGCGCACGTAAAAGCTCAGACGATAGCGCGCGTGCGGCTCGACGACGACCAATTGCGAGACGTTGCGGAAGTCGAAGCTGGCCGTCGCGTTGAAGGTGATGCGTAGCGCACGCCCCTGATGTCCGCCGCGCGGGTCGATGGCGATTTGCGCGAAGGATGCAGGGACGACCGGCGACACCTGCCAGTCGAAGAAGTCTGCTCCGAGCGGCGGAATCTCCGCCTCGAAACCGCCGTTGAAAATCTTCTCCGGCGACGCGGACGGCGCGCCCGCCTCCTTCAACTCGCGTTGCGCGGAGAGCGCCTCGCGGTAACGCTTCGCTTCAAACAGAGCGCGCACGAGCAAGCGCCCCGTCTCTACTTGTGCGCGTTTGTCCTCGGTGCTCAAGCCCGCCCACGCCGCCGACGCGTCGTCGAGCAGTTTGGCTCCGATGAGATATTGCGTCAGTTGCGCGCGCATGGTCGGCGTGTTGCCGACAATGGCCGTGACGCGTTGAAGTTCGCCGCCGGAGACCTGCCACGCCATGTTGAAGACTTGCGGGCGCAGCGAAGGGTCGGCGTCGGCCGCGCGGCGCAACTCCGCGAAAGCCTCCTCGAAACGCCCCTCGCGCAGCAACGTGTTGCCCAGATGCCAGCGCGGCCAAGCGTAGTTCGGCGCGAGTTCGACGGCGCGACCGAGCACCCTCAAACTCTCCTCGCTCTCGCCCGCTTCCCATAAGGCACGCCCGTATTCTGTCCACAGCAGATAGTCGTTCGGCGCAAGTCGCGCGGCCTCGCGGTAGTGCGCGAGCGCCTCCGGTCGGTCTTGCGGGAGAAAGCTGGTGCGTTTGTAGCGCGCGAGTCGGAGGTGTGTCTGCGGGTCTGAAGGCGCCAGACGCGCGGCGGCCTCCGCAGTCGTCACGTCGGGCGCAAACTCGGCCATCGTGTTGGCGATGCACCAACGCAAGCCGACCCATGCGCCCGCCAGCGCCGCCACGAGAGGCACGACCAACAGGAAGCGCCGCCACGCCGCGCTCATGTCGATGAAGGTTATCTGTCCGGGCATGAAAAGGACTGGTCAGTAATCAGTAAAC
>DASZCR010000198.1:0-21159 GCA_035942915.1 Pyrinomonadaceae bacterium
GTCTGGTCATCAGAGAGTTTGAGACGTTGATTGACCACGCCAACAGCCCGCAGGAGAGGCTCGTTTATGCCGACGTGCTGAGACTGAATTGAGCCGCACCGACCGACGACGCACGCAACAGGAGACTTCGCAATTGACACGACCCTCGCATCTCTTTCCGTTTTCTAAGGAGCAGAGCCATGTTGAGCCGCTTGATTGCGCCGATGCGTTCCACAGTGGGCGCGCCCCTCCCGTTTGAAACAGCCCGCGTCACGACCCGCTCAACCGAACTTCAGTTGGCGGGCGGCCAGATTACCCTCAATGTTTATGACCATCGGTCTGAGTTACAAAGCCTGAACTACAAAGAGTTCTTCCCTGAGAAACTGGGGCTTCCGACAGTCGCCCTCACGCCCGCCGCCGAGACCTTCACGCTCCCGCGAATCGTTGACTTCCCCTTCGAGGACGGCCGCACAAACTTCATCTACCTGAGCGCGCGTCTCCCGCCGAATGCGACCGTTGCGGCACGCGCTCTGTCGTTCGAGGTGGACGTGCGCTTCGGCGAGGAGGTCTTGCTTGGCGGCCTCTGTTACGGCGGCCATCCGTCGCTCCCCTACTACGTCAACCAGCAGGGCGAGAACAGTTCCAACTTCGGCCTTCCACGTGAGTTGCGCGTCAGATGGAAAGGGCACGACCGTGCGTTTATCGACGACGAGACGGCTATCACCTATCAGGAGCCGACCTCGCACGGCGGCGTACACTACCTCTGCACCGGCCCCGTCAAGACCGACTGGCTGATTCTCAAGTTCAGCGACTTTCCCAAGTTCATCCGAGTGCTTCAACTCGACGCCGAGGGCAACGTGCAGAAGGTCGAAGAGCGATACGGGCTGCTGATGCCCTATCTCTGCTTCTTCTCTCACCGGGAGGAGACGCGCTTTCGGCCGCGCGTCCCCGCCGGACTGCTGGCGACGCTGCGCCGCCGCAGCGAAGCGACGAGCACAGCCGAGCGGCGTCTGTGCGCCGACCTCAACCACGCGTCGGGCAATAGCTTCCTCTCCTTCAGCGGCGCGAGCATCTTCGGCCAGCGGCGTGCTTATCCCCCGCAAGGGACGGAGGAGGTCTTCTGCTCCGTCCCCGTCCTCCCGCGCGACGCGCTCGACATCTACGTCGAGCAGTTGGAGGAGCAGACGCGTTGCGTCGCGGGCATCCGCATCAAGTTCGCCAGATTTGAGTTGCCCGGTGTGGCGAAGCGCACGACGGCACGCCTGAGAATCTACGAACTCGACCCGCCCGACGGAGGCTCGCCGCTCAACGCCATGCGACCGGAGAAGAAAGAGCATAAGAAGTACGCCTTCCTGCTCTACGACGAGCCGGTTGCGCCCGCGCAGGAATCCATCACCTGCAAGTTCGTGCGGCCGTCCGCGTCGCGCTACTTTGCGCTCGTCCTGACGAATGAGGAGGCGCGCCCTACGCAGTTTGCGATAGAGAATGTCGAGTTCGTTCAATCGGTTCACGTCGCGGTCGCTCCGCGCGCCAGCCGAAAGCAGACCATCACACAACTGCACTACCGCATCATCGGCGAGCGTCTGGCCGACGACTACGCGCGGCTCGGCGCAGACGGCTTCTCCTTGAGCGTCGAGCGGCTCGTGGCGGGCGAGCGCAAATTGGTTCTCTTCTCGGCCGCGAGCCTGCTCGACCTGCTGCAATCGGGCGGCGCGCGCCTCTACGCCAACCAGCGTTACCTCGAAACCACCACCTACGAGGAGCACACCAAGACGCAGCCCGGCAGCTTCGACGAACACTCCTCTCGCGCGTGGACTGACGGCTGGCGCAGGCACGAGAGCGGCGCGGGCGTCGCAGAAAGCTGGAATCAGTTGGACAGAGCGTGGCAGTCGAGTCATGGCAGCAACCCTTGGAAAGACCGGCGAGCCGTCACAGACACCCACGACCCGTCGCACGGACACGGCTTCAACACCTTCGCCAACACCGAAACGAGGAACCATTCCGAGGTGATAGGCCACGAGGCGAAAGACGCTTTGCACAACAACACGAGAATGATTTTCGACAAAATTCTGGACGCCTCCGCACGTCCCCCGCAGCCGGGCGCCATCCCCAGACTATTGGAAGGAAGCTCCGGCACGGCTCTGAGTTGGGAGAACCTCATCTGGAAGGGGATTCAGTGGCGCACAGCGGACGGCATAGTTGATAGAGAGGCCGCGCGCGTCGGCGTCATCTCCAACGTGACCATCCCCCCCTCAATCGTCAACTCGGAGCATCTGTCGAAATTCACCAACCAGATATTCAACCTGCTGCAAAACCCCACGAATCTTCCGCAGGGTCTCTCCGGCGATGAATTCTTCAAGCATTTAACCGAGGCGGGTCACAGACTCCTCAACGGTGCAGCGATGGGCTTCAGCTTCGGCTTCTCGCTCTACTTCGGCAGTTCGTGCTCCGTGTCGGGGCCGCAGATAATGCCGCACTTCGTCTACAACTCAAGCGCGGGGACGACCGGCAGCATCAACAAGCAGGCCAGCCTGACCGGCTACTCCTACAGCCAGACGCTCCACAAGGGCTTCGAGCAGACGCGCGTCAGGACTGAGTTCATCGGCGGCGAAGCGACACGCCACATCACGCGCCGTGAGTTCCGCGACCCGGCCCAGACGGAACGCGCGCGCGGCGTCGAGGTGAAGTGGCAGGACGGTTTTGTTGACATCGTCGCGGGCACTATCCCGGTCGGCGTCACGCTCCCGGCAACGGCCAGTCAGTCTTATCGCACGGCGGACGAGATGTTGCTCGTTCGCTTCGGCAAAGGCATCGGCCAGTCGCTCAAGGTCGATGTCTGGTTCGACGTTTTGGAGGAGGTCGTCAGAGATGATTATTGACCAGATGACGCTCGCAGGACTCGATGCCTACCTGACGCCCGACGGCCGCGAAGTGAATCTTGCGCTGCCGCCGCGCGAGGGGCGCTCGCTCAAAATCGGCGAAGGCATGGTGGTGGACGTGTCGAGCATCTCCGTACAGTTCGACCACGAGAACATCGTCGAACTGTTCAACCGCCAGCCTCAACCGCTCTTCTCCGTCGGAGTCGTCAAGGAGGTCTTCCCCGGCCTGTTCACAGACCCCTACAGTCATCGCGTGCACGGCGTCAACGGCTACGAGGATTTCAATCGCGGTTCGCTCTCCAACCTGCGCGTCATGGATGTCGAGGGCGTCCCGACGCTCGTCTCTGTGGGAGACGAGCAGGAGTGTCGCTGGCGCTCGGCCGTCTACCGGATGCCGCGCCCGCTCACCTTCGACGCCGCCGCGTGGGAGATGCCGACTTCGAGGCTCACGCCGACCGAAGGCTTCACTTACGACATGCGCCTCTTTTACTGGATTGCCGGGCAGGACGTTGACCGTCACGGCGCATACAATGCCCCGCTCACGCAGAATGCGACGCCGGACGCGGAGCGCACCAAGACCGGCCTCCAAAGCGACGTGAAGAATGTCATTGCCTATCAGTTCGAGTTCAAGGCGCGGGTCAAACACGACGCCTTCCTGCGCGAGCGCCACACAGGCCACTTCATGGACAAGTCGCTCGGTCGTCCGCTGCTCACCTCCGTCAACCTCCTTGAGTCGGTCACATCGGCTTACACCTACCACTCGCTCCAAGAGGTGCTCGACCAATCGCTCGACTATCAACTGATTGCGCCCGGCGGCGTCAAACCGCGCCGCTTCTGCGCGCGACTCAACATCGCCGCCACGCTCGTCGAGGGCGAGAGCATCTCGCTCAAGATACACGACGCACAATGCGCGCTGAGCTACGTGGACGCGCACCTCAACGCGCGCGTCCTGCTCAGACCGCCTTTGATTGATAAGGAGTAACAGAGATGGCCGTACCAGCCGCCGTCGCCGCCGTCGCGGAAGTTATCGGGCAGGTGCTCGATACCATCATGAAGTATTACCAAGTGATAGAGGCCATCCGCTCGGCAGGCGACAAGATGCTGGGGCCGGAGGGGCAGACGGTGATGCGTATGCACCATCAGAAGGAGTGAGCCGATGCCTCGTGAGCCGGAAAAGAGCGTGCAAAACAGTCAGGTCTGGCAATTTAAATCCACCAAGCCGGTGCATGTCGTAGGCTCCGGCGGCGATTACAAGCGTTTTAGCGTCGTCCTGAATAAGCCTCTGCCTCCCGGCCATGAGATACGCCTCCTCTACGCATCCGTCGGTAAACAATACGCCGTTGTCTGGAGTACTCCGGTGGACACGCGTGCGGGCTACATCAGCGGCGGCAAGCACCTTACCCCCGACGAGTACAAGATTGTGCCGGTCGAGGAGAACGACCGAGGCGGCTCACAGCGACAACGACAGCGAGAGCCTGCGAGCCAGCACCAGCGCGCCACACACACGCCGCAGAAGTTGCCTGAGACACGCGCCGAACAGGTCAAAGAGGTTTCCCCCTCGCCAGCCACGCCGCCGCAGCCCGCGCCGGTTGATAAGGAGCAGCCGACGCCACCGACGCCGCAGCCGACACCTGAGCCGACACCTGACCCGATTGCTGAGCCGGTCGTCGTCCCTCCCTCCCCACAGTCGCGCGCCACGCAGGAGCAGCCGTCAGCGCCGGGTGGGCGCGAAGCTTCAGAGAGCACGAGTGGCGGCTTCTTCGGAGGCTGGTCGTCGGCCAGTGAGTTGGCCGACCTGCTCGACAAGAAGATTGACCAACTGAGCCACGCGACCCACGTCATTGATAAAGAACTCGACGAGTTCGTCACAGAGCACGACGGGCTTCCGGCCGTGCTCGCTGCGACCGCCGCGCAGACCATCGTTGACCTCGGCCGAGAGAAGCTCGAAGACCTGAAAAGCAACGTGGACGTTCTGCGCGTGGGTCAGGGCGTAGCGAAGGGCGACGCGGCCGGTATCCTCGAAGACGTGGGTCGCGTCGTCGTCGCCTTGCCGCTGGCGGGTGTATTCCGCGCCGCAGGCATGACGGCCGCCGCCGCGGCCAAGAAGGTTCTTAAAATCCGTCGGCAACAACTCGCCTTCGTCCAGCGGGTGGAAAAAATCTACCGCGCGCAGCTTGAGCACGTGATGAAGACCCATCCAAGCATGTCGCCGCAGGACGTGGGAACGGAGGCCGACAGGCTGACGAAGGAAATTCTCGCCAAAAAGTATGAGGGGATTCTGGAGCTCTTCTTCGACGAGGAGACGGGAACCACGAAGGGGAAGAAAACCGACCGCATGCACAACATAGACATCGTCATCCCACGGCTCTTTCTGGTGATTGAACTTAAAAAATCCCCCGCCGCCGTCAAGAGAATCCAAAAACTCGCACAGCACACCTACTCCCTGATTTACGACTACACACACGTCACCATTTTCGGCCATCCATGATTCGCCGCGCGCCGCCGCGCGCACACGCAGAGGGATACGCTCATGTCTGATAAACCCTTCTCCAATCCCGCCAGCGATATCGCCGACGCGGCGACACCCAACAACCCGGTCGCCGATGCTCTGAATCCCGAAAACAATCCGGTCGTAGATGCCTTAACGCCCGATGGCGAGAACCCTCTCGGCGAGAACCCTGTTGTCGTGCAGGTGACTGAAACGGTGAACACGGTAGTCGGCGTCTTGCAGGAAGTGGTCGGCGGGACGCTCGACACCATCAAGAAAGAAGCTCTCAGCCAGTTATCAGGAGAGGAGCAAGACGCGCTGCTGAATTTCGTTAACGCGGTAGACGTGCTGAAGGAGCGCGGCGCGAGTCTGGAAGGTCTGCACGAGCGGTTCATGCGCGAAGTCGTCGGGAAGTCACTGCAAGTGGCGACGCGCGCCGAGAACATGCAACTCGCCGCGAACCTCTTCGCCGCCACGCGCAGCGCCTACGAAGCCCTCACGTCCGTCTTCACAACGCTCAAAGCTCTGACACAGTTAATCCCTGAGTTGGGAGAGGTGACCGAACTGTTCCCGGAAGAATTTAAGAATCGAAACCCGCGCTTTCGCCTCTGGGTCGATTCCCTCTGAACGCGTCCGTCGCAGCGGCGCGCGCAGCTACCAGCGATGATAGGCGGGATGGCCGGGGCGGACGGCGACGAACGTGCCGCGACAGGTCGCGCAGGTCTTTCCGGCGGCGACGAGTTTGGCCTCGACGACGGCGCGGTCGGCCGTCGATTCGACGACCGTAGCCGACAGTTGGAGGTCGCCGCTGCCGGTCGGCGTCGGTCGCAGCAGTTTGATGGAGTAGTCGGCCGTGACGGTGCAGGGCGGATGGTCGGCTCCGGCTTCTCGCATCAGGTGATAGGCCGCCGCCCAGTTGGAATGGCAATCGAGAAGCGCGCCGACGATGCCGCCGTTGAGCATGCCGGGAAAAGCTTCGTAGCGCGGCTCCGGCGTCCAGACGCCGACCACTTCGCCGTCTTCTCCGACGAAGCTGCGAACGTGCAAGCCCGACTCGTTGGCCGGGCCGCACCCGAAGCAGGCCGAGTGCGGGGCGTAGCGTTCCTGTAGACTCAATTCAGACATGCAGTTTAACTCGCTGCTCAATCGACGGGCGGGTCGTCGGCCGTCGCCGGTTCGCCTTTACGGTCTGCGCCGCGCAGCACGCCGCTCTCGTCAATGAAGAACGAACGGCGAGCATTTCTCCCGTACTCCTTCGGCGTGGCCGTCGCCTGAAAGCCCGTGCCCGAAATGGTCAGTTCAATTTTATAAGCGGCCTGTTCGAGTTCATCTTTCGACAAGTGCGGCCAGCTACCGCGACGGCCGAGCCGCGTCGTCAACTCGTCGAGCGACGCATAGCTGCCCTTTCCCATCGTGCTCTTAAACGCCTGTTCGGCCATGTGCACCGACCTCAGATAAGTCATCGCCATCGTCTCGTTCTGGATGCGCGAAGACTGTCTGAGGAAGATGGCTGACTGCGTCGAGAAGATGGTGATAAGGCTCTTCGGCAGGCGCAGTTCGTGGAAGAGACGACCATCGCCCTCGTCGGTGACGGCGTAGCTGGTCGCCGTCGGACGGATGTTCAGGCGTGCGAACAAAGCTTCGAGTTCCGGGTCGGAAGGGTCTGCCCATTTGCGCGCTTCGGCGATGAAGGTTTCAATCATCGTGGGCGAGATGTAAACCTGTCCGATTTTCTGGCGCGGCTGCCACGTGGTCGCGGCGCGGAAGTTCTGATTCGAGATGAGTCCTTGTTGCTGCACCGTGTCGGCGAAGTGGCGCAGCGCCGAAGTCTCATACGCGAGGACGAGGTAGTTGTTGACGAAAGCGTAGGAGATGCCCGACGAGGTGTTAATCTCGAAGCCCGCGCGCTTCTCGACGGTGTTGCTCATCGAGATAGAGCCTGCGGCCAACAGGCGCGGCAGCATCTTGCGCATCGCATCGGGGTTGCTGAGCGAGGCGATGAGGATGGGGCCGGGGCGTGCGTTGTCGGCTGCGGCCGATTTGGTGTCGGGGTTGAAGGAAGGCTTGACGTGCCACCAACTGAGGGGCGCGCTGAAGGCTATCTCATGGCCGAGCGCGGGCAGGAATTCCTCCTTGATTTTGAAACCGAGCACCTTCTCCAACGCCTCGACGGCCTGCTCCCTCGTCTGCGCGGGCTTGGCCTCCTCGACCTCGCCACCATCGACCTCGCCCGCGTCGCCCGTAGTCATGGCCGGAGGCGGCGGCACGAACTCAGGGCCGGGGTTGAGTATCGCTTCGTAGACCTGCCGCCAGTCTATCGAGGCGGCGGCGAAGATGTCCGTCCCGGCGGGCGCGACGGCAGAGGCTTCGAGTGTGGTGACGGGGCCGGAGACGAAGGCCGGGAGGAGCGGGATGATGCTGTGACGCCCGCCCGGAGCGTTGCTTGCCAGCGCGCGCAGAACGTAGTCGTCGCCGTCGAAGCCGATAGAGAAGCCGACGGTCTCCGGCCAGCGCGGGATGCCGCCCAACAGCCGGTCGAAGATGAAGGCCGACATGAATTCGCTGCTGTTCGTGACCGCTCCTGCTCCTGTGCTGAGTCCAGACTCCTCGGCGGTGGCCTGCGTCTGAAGTGCTGCGTCCTCATCCGTCACGACGTTGACCGGGTCATCTCCGGCGTGCGGGTCTACGCCTTCATCCATCACGACGGCGACGCCCGGCTCCAGTTCGGGAATCTCGTCGGTCGATGTCTGCGACATGGTGACATCGATTGACGGCTCAAGCATGGCGTCCACCGGCGTCGTGCCGGGGTCGGCCGTGACGATTGTCGATTGTGTCTGCTGCGACTGGCTTTCGTACTCGGCGCGCTGCTGTTCGTATTTTTCGCGCGAACGCCTGCTGGCCTGTGTCAGCCGCGCGATGTCGAGATAGATAAAGATGGGGTCGCTTGAGAAGCGACTGCGGACGGACTGGAAGCGCATGTCTTCGGCGAGCGACGGCAAGCCCGTCCCGCCGATGGCTTTGAGCGTGAAGGCGCGGTCGGTGCTGAAGATGATGTTGGCGACGCGCCTGATTTGGACGGGCCGCTCGACCTCTTTCTCGGCGCGCGACGGCGTGTCGCCGCCCTCAGTGTTCGGGGTGTTGTCTGAAGTTGCGTGGCGGGTCTTCGCCGCGCGTCCGGCGCTGGCAGAACTGCGCTGCGTCGCCGCGCCGGTCTGTCTCGACATGAAGTTGCGCAGCTTCGGCTCAAGACTGCTGGCCGCCTCGACCGACGAGAACTCTAGGGCAAACATACCATCGGGAATCGACTCGCGCGTCGGCATCGCGGCTAACACCAGACGCGCGTCCTTGAGCGCCTCGGCGTGCGTCGCCAAGAAAAAGAGCGACTCGACAATAGCCTGCTCGGAGAGCGAATTTGGCCCGGCGAGAACTTGCAGAGCCTCCGCCGCGCGTCGGAAATCTTCCGAGCGCAGGAACTGTCCGACCGAACGCATTTCGGCGTAGATGCCGTAGCTTTCGGCGGCGACGAGCGAGTCGAAGCTGCGCTCGGTCTCTCTGCGCGCAGGGCTTTGCGCCGGTTGCGGCGAGGGCTGTTGCGCAGGGGTGGCGACGGGGCGCGTCGTGGTCGTCGGTCGACGACGGGGCTGAGCGGTCTGTCGCGGCGCGCGTGGTTGCGCCTGTCTCGGCTGCGCGGTGGATAATGGCGCGCACGTTAGACAAAGCAGGGAGACGAGCAGGAGCGAGGGGGTGAATTTGTCGTGCTTCATTTTGGGATGTCGTGCCGGTCGATAAATCATCTGCGGTAAGTCGTTGGCCGCGAGCGTCGCGCGGCGGGAAGCGTGCGCGCGAATTATCTCAACATTTCCGCGTTTGGCATAGGGGAAAATGCGTCTGTGGGGGCTGCGCGGACAGAATTATATTGTCGGCGCATGGCGCGTTGTGATATTTGAACTCCCCGAATTTCAAAGGAGCGAACATGCCCCCAGAGAAAAATTCCCCGCCCCCCGGCTGCCTCGCGCCGACACTCTTGCGCGCCGCCTCCATCCTGCTCTCCTTTGCGCTGCTGCTCTCGGCGGGCAGTTGCGGCGGCCCGGCCGACATCGCCGACGGCGAAGTGACGGAAGAGCCGCCGGTCGAGGAGGTTCCGCCGCCGGTGCTCGAAGAGGAAGACTGGCAGCAGCAGATGAGCGAGATGGAAGAGATGCCGACTCCGCCGCCCGCGCCCCCGGCCGCAGAGCGCCAGCGTCCCGGCACTTCGCCCGACAACGGCGACTTCCTGCCCCTCTACGCTACGCCCTCGAATCCGGCTTTCGCCAACATCGAGCAGGCGTTCAAAAGCGCGCGCATCCTCGAAAGCATCGCCACAGACCTCAACCAGAACATCGCCATGCCGCGCAACGTCACACTCACCTTGCGCGAGTGCGGGCGCGTCAATGCCATGTACGAGCCGCGCGAGCAGAGGATTTCGATGTGCTACGAGTTTGTCGATTACGTCGGCAAGCTCTTCGCGCGCAGCGTGAGCACAGAGCAGCAGGCCGCGCAAGGTATGAGCAGCACGATGTACTTCGTCTTCTATCACGAGATTGCGCACGCGCTCGTCGATGTGCTGAAGCTTCCGGCCACCGGCGGCGGCGAGGACATCGCCGACCAATTGTCCGTCTACGTCCTCATCAACGGCGGCGAGCAGGGCGAGCAGATGGCCTTCAACGCCGCGCTCTTCTGGTTGATACTCGAAAAGCAGAACAAGCTGGCCGGGGCGGGCGATGCGCCCTGGGACGAACACCTCACGCACGGGCAGAGGTTCTACAACATCATCTGCCTGCTCTACGGCAGCAACCCGACGAAGTACAGCCGCCTCGTCCCGCAAACTCTGCCGGAGAATCGCGCCGCACAATGTCCCGGCGATTATGAGCGCTTCGTCAAGGCATGGAATCACGTGCTCGCGCCGCACATCAAGCAGCAGTAAACTCTCTGCCACCGGGCGAGTCGCCGCGCGTCAGCCTTGTCAGTGCCGCCGGATTGTGATATCAATCCCGCCGTCCTCGAACGACCAGTTGTCTGCCGTGGGGCTTCGCCGCCCCGGTCTTTCCAGATTTCGGTTAGCGAATCTCCAGCCGACAGGTTTCCCGACTAGAAACCGAACGTTGACTGTCAACATCGTCGCTGTACTGTTGGGCAGAGAACCGGCCTCTCGGGATTCCGCCGGGTTTAATCATTTCTTTGACTTACACGGTAGGTGCGGACAACTGACGATAAAGCCCGCGCCGCAGCGATGCACAGAACTCCGTCCGGGCGTACTCACAAACAACGCGCTCCGAGTTCTTCGGTCTCCGACTGAGGTATCGCGGCGCGTTTTCTCGAAACCCTATTTTCCAGCCTTCAGTTTTTATCAGGACGAGCAGATAGAAAACAATGGTCAAGGGACGGCGCGCTTTAATCTTCGCCAACGACGCGACGGGCGGCGACCCGGTGTTGCGCAGTATCCTCCAACACCTCGACATCGCGCCCTTGCTGCCGCATGAGTTGTCGAACCAACAGGACTCGGTCTCCGTCATCATCATCGAGCGACCTGCGGCCAACGCGCTCAAGATTCTTGCTAACCTGCGTAAGCAGCCGGAGTTTGGGCAGACGCCCATCCTCGTTATCCTCGACCCGCTCGACAGCAGCTTCTCGTCCGAACTCATCGGTCTGCACGCAGACCTCCTCTTCAAGCCGGTCGCCTTCCCCGCCCTGCGCCGTTATCTGGAAAGCAAAGCGAAAGTGCCCGCCGCGCCCGCTGCCGCCACGACGACGCCGTCTCCGAAGTCGCAGACGAAGAGTGCGGGCGACGTGGTCTTCCCCAAGCCGAAGCCGGTCGAAGTCTCGCCGCTCGCCACGGGGACGAAGCCCGACAAGTCGAAGGTCGTCGGCACACCGGAGCAGAAGCCGCAGGAGAAGAGCGCGCCTGACAGCCCGAACAACCGCGACGGCAAGAAAGCTTCGTCGCAGACGACGACAACGCCGCCGCCTTCGTCCGCCTCCGCGCGCAAGGACGAACGCAAGGCGGCGTCTGCCGCGCCCGCGCAGCCGAAGCCGCTCGTTGACCTCATCCCGACTTCGCCGCGCCTGATGCCGCGCGAGATGCGCGCACCGGTCACCGTCAAGGGCGGCGTCCCCTGCGCCAACTGCCGTCGCTGGAAGGCGCGCAAGGAAGACGCCTTCTGCGCGCGTTGCGGCGCGGCGCTCATCCGTCTTGAGCTTCCAGAAGAGGTCGTCACCTTCGAGCCTTACGGGGCGCACAAGGTCGGCGCGCTCGTCGATTTCCGCAACGCCGGACAGAACCCTCTGCAACTGGCCTTTGAACTCGTCGCCAACTCGCAACTCGGCGAACGCTTTGCGCTCAACACAGAACAGGCGCTCATCGAAGGGGGCGCGGCTCAACACCTGCTGATTACGTTCGACGCGCGCGGTCTCGACACTTCGACGCGCTACGAGGCCGCGCTGCAAGTGGCGACGAACGAGCGCGGCTACTCGAAGCGACAACTCAAGCTTGTCGTCGAGCGCGTGCCGGTCGCGCGCATCACGCCTCTGCCCCACTACAGCTACGCGCTCGGCACGGACAACGTCTGGGAGTTCAAACTCTCGAACGACGGCGGCGGCACGCTGCGTCTGGCGAGCGTGCGCCTCGACATCTCGCAGGGCATCGTCTCAGTGGCGCAGTTGGAGCCGGTCGAGCCGGTCGCCGTGAGGGGCGGGCAGAGCGTCACGGTGCGCCTGAAAGTGCCGCCGATGGAACTGACGCCGGGGACGCTCACGAAGAAGTTGACGTGGGAGTTTGAGCACCTGCGCGAGACGGTCTTAGACTTCACCTTCGGCATCATCCGCCCGGCGCGCCTCGTCGTGCAGCCGGTCGAACTCGACTTCGGAGTCCTTTCCTCGACGCGCACGCGTAAGCTGGCGCTCTATCTCATCAACAATGGCGGCGAAGAGTTGACGGTCGAATCCGTCACGCCTTCCGTGCCCTGGTTGGAGTGCCTGTCGGAACGCGGCCTGCCGCTGCGCATCGCGCCGACGGGCAGAGAGAAGATGGAGTTGCTCGTGCGCGGCTCGCGCGAGGCGTGTGGCGACCATCAGGGCGACATCGAGATTCGCAGCGACTCCTATCAGAACCCGGTGCAACTCGTTCCCTTCCGCGCGCAGATTGTCGAGCCAGAACCTTACGAGGAGTACATCGGCATCGACTTCGGCACGACGGCCTCCTGCGTCGCCGTGCTCGACGAGAATTACCAACTGACCTTGCTCGACATCGACCCGACCGAGCAGGGCGACCCGCGCATCATGCCCTCCGTGCTCTACTTCCAGTCCGACGGCACGACGCTCGCGGGGCGCGAGGCGCTCGAATTCTCGCTCATCAAACCGGCCAACGCCGTCCGCTCCATCAAGCGCGCGCTCGGCTCGAAGCAGACGAAGATTATCGCCGGGCAGGAGTACAACCCGGTCGCCGTCACCTCGAAGATTATCGAGCAACTCGTGCGTCGCGCCGAAGACGGACTCTTTCAACTCGGCGAATACAAGACGCCGCAGCAGGCCGTCGTCACCGTTCCCATCGAGTTCAACAACGCGCAGCGCGCTGCCCTGCTCGAATCCTGCCGCCGCGCAGGACTCGACATGCCCTCGACCTCCGAGCACGGCGTCGTCATCGACGAAGCGCACGCCGCCGCGCTCTATTACCTGAGCCGACAGACGACGCGCGAGAGCGAGGACAGTCCCGAAAAGGTGCTCATCTTCGACTTCGGCGGCGGCACGCTCGACTGCGCTCTCGTCGAGATTGAAAATCTCGCCGGTAAGATGATTTTGCGCACGCTCGCGCCCGGCGGCGACCCGCGACTCGGCGGCGAAGACATCGACTGGAAACTTGCACGCCTGCTTGCGCGCAAGGCCAAAGAGAATTTTCCTGAGTTTGACCAGAACTGCGTCGAGATTGAGACGGAGGAGAAGTTCCAGCAGTTTTACCGCGACCCGATGCTGATAGAAGCGGCCTATCAAACGCGCGCCGCCTTCAAGAGTCAGGCCGAGGCGGCGAAGATTGCTTTGACGAAGGCCGACGAGACCAGAGTTTTGGTTTCGCCGCTCTTCAAGGTCGGCGCGCGTGCGCTCGACTTCTACCTGATGCACGACGGCGCGCCCGCGCGTTTCGAGGCGACGCTCAAATACGAGGCTCTCGAAAAGGTTCTTGAGCCTTTCATCGTCCGCGCTTCGGCCGTCGTCGAAACGCTCTGCACGCGCGCGGGCGTCCGCCCGGACGAAATCGACACCGTGCTGCACGCCGGACGGACGAGCCTGCTGCCGATGGTGCGCGAGCGCATCAACGCGCTGCTGCCGAACGCGACAGACCACTCAGACCTTGTCGAGCCGAAGGTCTGCGTCGCGCTCGGCGCGGCCTTCTGGGGCTACATCAAAGACCTCCCGAACGCCAACTTCGAGTTCGTCGGCGTCGCCAATCGTCTGATGCACGACATCGGCTATCTCGACATCGAAGGCTTACAGGAAGTCTTCCGTCCGGTCTTCCCCGCGCAGACCGAATATCCTTGCGAGCGCGTCGTCGAGATGCGACGCGGCGACTTCATCAACCTGCGGCTGGCAGAGAATCGCGGCAAGCGCACGCAGGTACGCGACAACCCCGAAATCAGCAAGATTGGCAAAGTGCGGATTGACACGCGCGGTCTGACCGAAGCGCGGCTCCCCATCACCTTCCGCATCGACGAAAATCAGATTCTCGAAATCAGCGCCAACGGCCACAGCCAAGACATCGAGCTTGACTAAGACCGACCGAACCCCCCAAACGCGTGTGGAGCGGAACATGAAAATCCATAGCAGATGGCTCTTGCCCCCCGTCACCCTGCTCATCTTCTTCGTCTTCTTCGTCGGCGCAGAGTTCTCGGCCACCGCCGAAAACCAACCTCGCAGAACCGGCGCTGGCGGCAACAACGCGCCGCGCGCCGCCGCCGCAAAAAAGCCGACGGCCGTGCTGGTCAAGAACGATGGCTGCGCCGATTGTCAGCCGTTCTACGAGACGATGGAAGCGCTCAAGAAGAAGTACGAGCGCAGCATCGAGTTCAAAGAGGTGAACGCGGCCGACCCGGAACTGGCGAAGAAGCTCAACGAATTCGGTCGCGGCTACGGCACACGGGTCAACTTCGACAACGGCGGCGACCCTTCGCCCGCGCTCATCCTCTTGAGCGAGGGCGCGCCGCCCGACATCAAAACACAGGCGCAGACCATTACGCGCGAAGAGTATGATGCGCTCTTCAACTCGGCCGCCAACATCGCCGCCGCGCGCGACGCCGCCACGCAGGTCGTCACGCAACGCAACGACGGCGCACGACTGACGAACGTCGAGAAGGACGTGGCCGGGCTGCGCGCGCGCCTCGACGACCTCGACCAGAGCAAACTGCCGATGGCTATCACCAACTCGCAATCCTTGATGGATAGTTGGTGGGCTTTCCCGCTCGTCGGCTTCCTGCTCCTGACAAGCATCGGGTTAGGCGTCGCCAACTTCCTGCTGATAAAGGACGGGCAGACGCGTCTGCGGCAAGACCTCAGTCGCGTGGCGCAGAAGGCCAACGCGGCAGCGACGGCGGCTGCCACCTCCTCCACAGTCCCTCCGCCGCAGAGACAGGCGGCGAGCGCATCGGACGGCGAGTTGACGCGGCTCGCGCAACAGTTGCAGCAACAGCAGCAAACCCTTCAGAAGCAGCTTACGCAGGTGCAGACGCAACTCGACGGCAGCGAGAAGCGCACGGCCGCCTCTATCCAAGCTGCCATCGAGCAGTTGTCGAACTGGATTGCGCGGACGCAGTTGCGCGGCGCGCAGTTGAACGGCGACGACGGCGACATGCAAACGACCGCTGCGCTGCTCACACAGTACCAGGAGCCGCTGCACCAGAACGCCGCGCGCGTCGAACCTCTGACGACCGTCGTCGGCGACCTAGCTCATCACTTGCAGACGCGCTCGACCGTCGCGCCCGGCCTCATCAGCCGCGTCCAGAAGCTCTATCAGGAAATCGGACAGTTCGAGCAGTGGGCGCAGACCGTCGATGCACAACTCGAAGCCCTTCGTCGCGGCTCGACCGACGAGCGGCAGACGCGCGTCCAGACCGGCTTGAGAACACTCAAGGGACAGTTGCAGGCCGAGCAGGCGACGCTGGCAGATTACGTGCGCGGCTACAGCCGGCTCCTCGAAGAGAACTTCCCCGTGGGCGTGCGCGCAGCCGAAGCCGCCCCGGCGGTTGACCCGGAGCAACTCAAGCGGTTCGTCGAAGGCACACCTGATTTCCTGATGGATTGGTTCAGCGACTTCTCGCAACTTCAGAGTCAGGTCTGGGCGGCGCAGGCGACCGATGCCTCCATCGACAGCGAGACGCTCGACGCCTTCGCGCGCATTCAACGCACCGCCCGCGACGTGCTCAACAGCTTCGACATTCAACCCGAAGAGATACAGGTCGGGCAGACGCTCTACGACCGCAACCTGCACGATTTCTCGATGCCGCGACAGGGCACCCCCTATCCGCCGCAGACCATCGTCGAGGTGCAGCGCGCAGGCTTCCGTCGTCTCTCTTCGGGCGAAGTATTGAGACGGCCGCAGGTAGTCGTCGCCAGTTCGGGCGTCGCATAGAAGTTTTGACGAACGAGCGAACCGCGCCCGCCCGCGCGTCGTTCACACTGTTTGAGAAAGCGGAGATTTCGGATGGCCTCCCCTGCCCCCATGTTTGAACTGTGGAAGCACTGCCCCCAACTAGCCTGCGGCGAGCCTATCGAGCCGGGCGATGCGACACGCTCCTGCCCGCACTGTCGCAGCGGCTACAAAGTCTGCCCCACCTGCCGCGCCACCAATCGCCTGCTCGTCGAACACTGTCGCGGCTGCGGTCGCACGCTCGGCGCTGACGCATGGCCGACGCACGCCGGACTGAAAGCGCCCGCGCAGGGTCGCGCTTCCATCAAGACGCTCGGCCAGAACTTTTCGAGACATCTCGACGCGCAGGTGGTCTGCCCGCCGCTCGCCTCTGACCGGCTCGTCTTCGTGCCGCAGTTGGACGGCCAGATTGCCGTGCTTCAGGAGGACGACGGCAAGCAACTCGGCAGCCTGCATGCAGGCGGGCGCATCGAGGCCACGCCGGTTCTCTGCGCCGGTGCGCTCTTCGTCGCCGCCGGTCGCTCCCTGCGCGCCTTCGACCTCTACGAGTATCTCGACCAGCCGTCGAAGGAAGGCACGCGTCCCTTCTGGTCGCGCGAGGCCGCAGGCGACACCGTCATCCAGCCGCTCGTCGCCGACGAGCGCGCCGTCTACTTCGTCTCGCGGCGCGGGCGCGAAGCGACGCTCGAAGCTGCCAACTCGGCCGACGGTTCGCCCGCGTGGCCTGAGCCTGTCAGCCTCCACACGCAGGCGACGCATCCGCCCGTCGTCGTCAACGACACGCTCGTCGTCGTCGCCTTCGATGGTCACGTCTATGTCGTGCGGCGCGAGACCGGGCGGCTCGAAAGTTTCTCGATTAACTATCGCATCAGCCCGCAGGTCTATCCTTGCGTCAGCGAAGCCGGGCTGCTTCTGGCAGACCCCGACGGGCTGGTCTACGAACTCGTCATCGACCATCGCGGCGCACACGTCAACCAGCTCTTCGACCATGGCGTCCCGCTGACCGGCATCGCCGCCGGGGGCGGACTCATCGCGTTGGCGCACAACTCCGGCCTCACGCTGCTCACCTCGAACGGTAGCCTGCGCTGGCGCTTCGACTCGTTTGACTCCTTCTCCGTCCCGCCGCTCGTCGCCGGGCGCAGCGTCTTCGCGCTCAACGACACGGGCGACGGCATGCTCTTCGACGAGTTGAATGGCAATCCGCAGGCGAAGGCGCGGATGCTCGCAGGCTCCGAGATTGTCGCGCCGCCCGTGATGACAGAGAAGCGCATCGTCGCCGTCAGCGGCGAGGGCAAAGCGGCCTTCCTCGACTGGCAATAGACCGAAACCACCATGTTCAGAAGAACAGCGAAAACGGCTCTCAAACTCTCTCTCTTCGTCGCCTGCATGGCGTGCGCTTCCCTCTCGCTCGACGCCAAGACGCACGTCTTTCTCCTCGACAAGTCGGGCAGCATGAACCAACGCTACACGACGCTGCGGCAATGGCTGATGACGCCGCTGCTCGACTCGGAGGCTTTCGCGCCCGAAGACCGCATCATCGTCCGCTGGTTCTCGACGCGCACCGGCGTCGCCTTCAGCAAAGACGACAGCGACTTGAGGATGAAGCACGAGCCTTTCAACAAGGAGCGCGTGCTCGACAGCATCCCACGTCCCGGCGACACGGGCGGCGGCACCAACATCCCGCAGGGTTTGGAGTTTTCTCTGTCGGACATCGGCGGACTCGGCGTCGAGGGCGACGTGCTGCTCTGGCTCATCACCGACAATATCCAGTCGGTCGGCGGCGCGTCGAGCGAGATGGTCGCCTTCTACAACAAGATTGCCAACAACCGCGACAAGCTCTTCCGCTCGGCCTATCTCTTCCCCCTCGTCCGCGAAGGCGGCATGACGCTGACCAACAAGCAGAACGCGATGATTATGTATCTGCTGCACTACTCGGCCGCCGCGCCGCAACTGCGCCGCGAAGCCGTCGCCGGTTACGCCAAGTCTGCCGCCGCCAAGATTAACAACCCCGTCATCACCTGGTTTCCCATCGCCGAGGCGCTCATTCCAGACCCCGTCTACAGCACCGGCGAAGAGGAGGACGAGGCGCTCGAAGTCGTCGATGATGCGCTTACGCTCGGCAAAGTCAAAGAGGGCGAGCCTGTCAACTTCAATGTCCGCATCCGCTTCAAGTCGCGCGCCATCGAGCGTTCCATCAGCGGCCAGATAACGAACGAGCGGGTCGAACTTGATTGGTCGAATTTCGGCTTTATCGATGCGCGCATGAACGAGGACGGCGCGAGCGGCGGCGAAGCGACGGGCACAGAACCGGGTGCTGAACCGACGCCGGTCGAGCCTGAACCGCAACCCTCACAGAACTTTTTTCAGGACACGGCGATTGCCGGAGCCGACGGCCACCCGGCGTCGAAGTGGACGGTCAACTTCGACGCGCGCGACAAACACATCGAACTCAAGCCGGGTCAGACGACCGATACCGTCTACACCATCAACATCTCGAACCCCGCGCGGCTCTATCCGGCCAACCCCTGGACGACCGGACTCTCGGCCGAGAGCGAACCCATCTTCGGGACGGTCAGCTACCAACTGACAGACCTCAAGTCCGAAATCGTGCAGGATACGAAAGACCTCCTGCTCGTCGCCAACGGCCACCTCATCACGGACATCGCGCAGATGAACGTGCAGGACGCAAAATCGAAACCGCTCTCTTTCAATTTCCAGTTTCGCATCCAGCACGACCGCACCGGCCGCATCATCGTCGTCATCGTTCTCGGACTGCTGCTCATCGCGCTCATCAGCGCAGTGCTCGTCCTGCTGCTGCTGCGCACGCGCTACGAGTTGACGACGCCGTCAGGCGAACGCGTGCTGGCGATGCCGCTCGTCGGCAAGGAGTACATCTCTCTGCATGGCAATCGCGCGGCCGTCATCTCGCGCATGCTCGGCAAACTGCGCATCGCGCCTCTGGTCGGCTACACGATTGACGGCGCGACCGCGCCGCGACCGCTCGCCGAAAGCGGCGACCAGTTCAACGTTATCAATCAGGAGGATAATCGCGGCTATCTGCATTCCTTCCGGCGTCTGACGAAACAGCCTAAGACGACCGCGCCGAAAGACGATTTCCTCGACTGACACGCACATCTCAGGAGAATCAACGTTCCATGAACAGAAAAAGCTCCCTCCTCCTCCTCTCGCTTCTGCTCTGCCTCTGGGCATCGGGCGAAGCGCGCGCGCAAGACCCCAAAGAGTTGACCGTCAAGCCCGTCGAGTTCTACGTCTACGACCTCTACGGGAAGCCCTGGAGTCGTCTGACCGACCAGGTACGCATCAAGCTCGACCCGGAGTTTGCCGGTGAGTTCGGGGCGACCGACATCGCCGTTCCGAACACCAACTTCAGTTTCTCGACCAACAGCGTCAAGCCCTACCGGCTCGAAAAGAGTTCCTCCGGTACTTACGCGCGCATCCCCTGGATTGTCTTCAAGAACAACAACAACCCCGTCCGCTACATCGTCGAGGTCTATGACCCGCAGGCCAAACGTGCCGTCGCGTGGCTCAGACCGGCGAACGGCAAGGTCGAGCGGCGCAACAACAGCGGCGGCATCGGCGGCGTCTTGAGGGAGGCCAATTCGGTCGGCGGGACGTTCTTCGCCAACTGGTACATCATCGCGGGCGTGCTCCTTCTGGGCGCGCTGCTCATCTACTTCCTGATTCTCAAGTGGCTCTTCTCAGGGCTTATGTTGCGGCGACGCTGGGGCGCTTCGAGCGCACAGAACTTCACGCTCTCGCTCTCGATACTGATGATGCTCGGCATCATCGTCGGGCTTGCGCTCTACTTCTACGGGATGCGCCCGGAGACGTGGATTATCCTCGGCATCATGGCGGCGCTGTGGCTGCTGCACGGGGTCGTGTGGCTCGTCTCAGGAAATAAAACGGCCTAAGAGGAGAATTATCATGGCAACGAACGAACGGCTCATCATTCGCGGCAGGGTCGAGGCGCAGGAGATTCAGCAGGCTCCCGTCAAGCCGACCATCATCCTCGGCATCGGCGGCACGGGCGGCGACATCCTCCTGCGTATCCGCAAACGCTTCTTCGAGCGTTACGGCTCGCTCTCGTCGTTCCCCATCGTCTCCTATCTCTGGCTCGACACCGACGCGACCGAGAAGGACATCGGCGCGGGCGTCTTCGCCGACCAGATAGCCTTCTCCAACACGGAGAAGTTGATGACGACGATGGCCGACACGACGAAGGTGACGAGCGACCTCAACAACCACCCGCACATCAAGCAGTGGTTTTATCCGGGGCTGACCAAACTCAAGACGATGACCGAAGGCGCAGGCCAGATTCGCGCCTACAGCCGCCTCGGCTTCTTCGAGCACTACACGAAGATTCGTAACGCCTTGGTCAACGCCAGCCAGAAGGTCAGGAACATCGAGAACATCAAGGCCGTCTTCGACAAACACAAACTCGACGCCAACCCGAACGAGTTGCAGGTCTTCATCGTCTTCTCGGTCGCCGGAGGCACGGGCAGCGGCATGTTCTTAGACCTCGCCTTCCTCGTCAAAGACGTCTTCAAGGGCACGGCGCTGACCTCCATCGGCGTCATCGTCATGCCCGGCCTCTTCAATCCGAACGAGGAGCGCATCTTCGCCAACGGCTACGCGGCCTTGAAGGAACTTGAATACTACTCCTACGAGCACGACTTCGAGGTCGAGTGGCCTGACATGGTGCGCCGCGAGATTCCGGGGCCGCCGTTTAACTACACCTATCTCATTGACCGCAACAACCTCTCGAACACGGCCGTCGAGTTCGCCAACCGCGACGTGATTTTCAACATGGTCGCGGAGAACA
The DNA here is from genome assembly GCA_035942915.1 of Pyrinomonadaceae bacterium. GTDB lineage: Bacteria > Acidobacteriota > Blastocatellia > Pyrinomonadales > Pyrinomonadaceae > DASZCR01. The sequence goes on from DASZCR010000198.1 coordinate 20,859, forward strand.
TCTTCAAGGACTTCACGCAGAGCGACTTCGCGGGCTACAAGCGCGGCGTCCGCATCAACCTCGACCAATACCTTGTTGACCTCTTCGCCTTCCATCACCGCAACGAGAACGGCGACAGCGTCATCGACCAACGCTTCATCACGCGCTACGGCTCGTTCGGCATGGCCTCGATCACCGTCCCGGCCGACCGCATCGAACAGGCTTGCGCCTACAAACTCGCCGCCGATGTCGTAGACCACTGGGGCAGCCTCTCGAACGCGGGCTTCAACGCCGCTTCGCTGACCGAGGAAGTGATAGGACG
>DASZCR010000199.1:0-10158 GCA_035942915.1 Pyrinomonadaceae bacterium
GAACACGCAGGTTTATCTGCTCGACGCGGAGTGGCAGCCTGTCGCGCAAGGATTGATAGGCGAGTTGTATATCGGCGGAGAGGGATTAGCGCGTGGTTATTTGAATCGTCCTGAGTTGACGGCCGAGAGGTTCGTGCCGAACCCGTTCGGCCTTCAGGTGGGAGCGAGGCTGTATCGCACGGGGGACGTTGGCAGGTATTTGTCGGACGGGAGGATAGAGTTTCTCGGACGGATTGACAATCAGGTGAAGGTGCGTGGCTATCGCATCGAATTGGGCGAGATTGAAGCGGTCTTGAGCGCGCACGGCGGCGTTGAAGAGGTGATTGTCAACGCGCGTGAGAGCGAGACGGGTGACAAGCAGTTGGTCGCTTACTACGTGGCGGGCAGGGCGGAGGTCGGCGAGGAGGAGTTGCGCGGTTATCTGCAAGAACGTCTGCCGAAGTACATGATTCCGGCTCATTTCATGCGGCTCGAAGCTTTGCCGTTGACGCCGAACGGGAAGGTTGACCGCAAGGCTCTGCCCGAAGTCGGTGCGGAGCGGTTCGAGCCTTCGGACGGGTTCCTCGCGTCGCGCAACGCGGTGGAGGAGTTGCTTGCGGGCGTCTGGGCAGAGGTCTTGGGGCGCACGCAGGTCGGCGTCCTCGACAACTTCTTCGAGCTAGGCGGACACTCGCTGCTCGCCACGCAGGTCGTCTCACGCGTGCGCGAACTGTTCGACGTGGAGTTGCCTCTGCGCAGTCTCTTCGAGACGCCGACCGTCGCCGGACTGGCGAGCCGCGTCGAGGAGGCGCGGCGACAACGCAGCCACTCGAAGACGGAGAAGATTGAGCCTGTCTCTCGTCGCGGCGCGCTGCCGCTGTCGTTCGCGCAGGAGCGACTCTGGTTCTGGGAACAGTTGCAGCCCTTCACGCCAACCTACAATCTGTCTGCGGCCTTTCGTCTGCGCGGTGAACTCGACGTGGCGGCGCTTGAGCAGAGTTTTAATGAAATCGTCCGTCGTCATGAAGTGCTGCGCACGTCGTTCACAGACGGCGAGGGCGTGCCGGGTCAGTTCATCGCGCCGCACGTGACGTTGAAGTTGAAGGTGGTTGACCTGAGCGGGTTGCCGGAAGACGAGCGCGAGCGAGAGGCGCGGCGCGTGGTCGGCGAAGAAGGCGCGCGGCCGTTCGAGTTGACGCAGACGCCCCTGCTGCGTGTCGGTCTGCTGCGTCTCGGAGAGCGCGAGCACGTCGCCTTCATCTCGATGCATCACATCATCTCGGACGGTTGGTCGATAGGGGTGCTCGTCAAAGAGGTCGCGGAGTTGTACGACGCCTTCCGCACGGGCAGGGCTTCGACGCTTCCCGAACTTCCCATCCAGTACGCCGACTTCGCCGCGTGGCAGCGCGGATGGCTGCGCGGCGAGGTGTTGGAGACGCAGCTTGCTTACTGGAAAGAACAGTTGCGCGGCGCGGCGCAGTTGCAGTTGCCGACCGACCGCGAACGTCCTCCCGTCTTCAACTCGCGCGGCGCGAGCCTGCCCGTCGATATCCCGCTCGAACTGCTTCTGCGTCTCAAGGAACTGAGCCGACGCGAGGGCGTGACGCTCTACATGACGCTGCTCGCAGCCTTCAAGACCTTGCTGCAACGCTACGCGTCGCAGGACGACATCGTCGTCGGCGCGGACGTAGCCAACCGCACGCGACTCGAAACGGAAGGGCTGATAGGCTTCTTCGTCAACATGCTGGTGCTGCGCACAGACCTCTCCGGCGACCCTAGTTTCAGCGAACTGCTGGCGCGCGTGCGCGAAGTGACGCTCGGCGCTTACGCGCATCAGGACGTGCCGTTTGCCATGCTCGTTGATGAGTTGCGCGTCGAGCGCGAGTTGAGCCGCAACCCGCTGTTTCAGGTCGTCTTCGTTCTTCAGAATGCGCCGCTCAAGGAGTTGGAGTTGCCGAGCGTCAAACTCGCGCCCTTCGAGTTCGAGGTCAAGACCACGCCCTTCGACCTCGTCTTCTCCTTGAGCGAGACGGCCGACGGACTCAACGGCAGCCTCACCTACAGCACAGAGTTGTTTGAAGCGGAGACCATCGGGCGGATGGCGCGCCATTATCTGAACGTGTTGGAAGGCATCGTCGCCGACGCTTCGCAGCCGCTATCGAGCTTGCGGATTTTGCGTAGCGACGAGGTCGGAGACTTGAAGCCGGAAGACTTCAGTCAGGTGAAACTGAGCCATAAGGATTTGGAAAATCTCTTTCTCGAACTCGGCGGGCTAGAGGAAGACGACTGAGGATAGTCGTCCTTTCAGAAGGGTCGAAAGATGAGCACAGACGCGGACAAAGTTTATCTCAAGCGCAACGTGATGATAGAGCCGCTGTTCAATCAGTGGTATGCGTGGTCGTATCTCATCGCTCCGGCGACGGCGGCGATGTACGTCGCCAACCTGCATTTGAAGATTATGGAATCGTTCATCGCCGCGCCGCAGGTTCACGTCGCCGCGCTCAGGAATCCTGCGAACCTCGGCGGCCCGTTCATCAACTACGGCCCCGAACGCGTCGGTGATATCAAGGCTCTGCGCGAGAGAACCATCAGAGAGTGTGCGCCGCAGTTGGCCTTTGCTGAGGGCGTCAGGGCGCTCGATAAGATTCTTACTGAGGAAGCGGCCGGACTTTCGCTTGAACCGCTTTATCAGAAAGTGCCCGACGCGTTGAAGGGCTACGTCGAACTCGTCTACGACCTCAACAACAATCCGTCTGTGCGCTTCATCGAAGGCTTGCTTTATCGCAGCCCCTACTACAACCCCGCGATGCAGAGCATCACGCTCAGACGCGCCGAACGGGACGAGCGCCCGTTCGTCTTCAGCACCCCGCGCCTCGACACTAATCAGGGTTTGCACCTGCGCCTCCCCTTCAACCATCCCGGCCTCGACGAGTTGTTTAAGATGAAAGAGACGCCGCAGACGCTCGGCCACGTCAAAGAGGCTTTAGGCATCGCGGCCGATGAGGCGGAGCGGTTCAGTACGTTCTTCACGGACGAGCCGCCGCCTCCGCCATCCAACTTTAGTGGCGCGGGCGTGCGCGTCAGATATTACGGACATGCCTGCGTGCTGATTGAGACGGCGCACCTCAGTCTCCTCTGCGACCCCGTCATCAGCTACGAAACCGAGAGCGGCATTGCGCGCTACACCTACACCGACCTTCCCGAAAAGATTGATTACGTCCTCATCACGCACAACCATCAAGACCACTGCATGTTCGAGACGCTGCTTCAGTTGAGGCACAAGGTCAAGACGGTTCTCGTGCCGAAGAACAGCGGCGGGTGGCTCGTTGACCCTTCGCTCAAGCTGGTCTTGCAGCACATCGGTTTCCCGCAGGTCAGAGAGATTGACGAGATGGAGACGATTGAGGTTGAGGGCGGCTCCATCACGGGACTCCCTTTCCTCGGCGAACACGCCGACCTCAACATCCGCACCAAGATTGCCTACCTCTTCAAACTCGAAGGAAACACCATTCTCTGTGCCGCCGACTCGAACAACATCGAGCCGCGTCTCTACGCGCACCTGCAAGACTTCATCTCGGACGTTGACCTCTTCTTCGTCGGCATGGAATGTGAAGGCGCCCCGCTCAGTTGGCTCTACGGGCCGCTGCTGACGCGGCCGCTCGCGCGCAAGATAGACCAATCGCGCCGTTTCGACGGCTCTGACTTCGCCAAGGCGCTCGACATCGTCGAACGCTTCCGCGCGCGACAGGTTTACGTCTACGCGATGGGACAGGAACCCTGGCTCACCTACCTGACCTCGATTCAGTACACGGACGAGTCGCGCCCTATCGTCGAATCGAACAAGCTGGTCAGCGAGTGTCTTAAGCGACAGGTCGGCGCCGAAAGGCTCTACGGTCAGAAGGAAATCCTGCTCAACTCCAAACTCGACGCCGCCTCCTCGATGCGCGCCTGAGTCGGCATCCTCAAGGCTTCAACGGTGAGACGATGGACACCAGAAATATAGAAGACATCTATCCTCTGTCGGCGCGTCAGGAGCACATCTTCGCGCAGCCGATGCCCGCGCCTGACGACGAGGCTGCCGCCGCCATCGAGTTGAGCGGCCTGCGCGTGGCCGTCTACGAAGACCTTGAGCCGGAGACTTTCGCAGGGGCGTGGCGCAAGGTCTGCGAGCGTCATGCGGCGCTGCGTACGCGTTTCGTCTGGAAGCGCGTCGAACGGCCGCTACAGATAGTCCACAGGGAAGTGAAACTGCCGCTTGAAGAGCACGACTGGCGCGCCTGCTCGACGGCCGAACGCGAACGACTCTGGCAGACGCTCCTCTCAGGCGAGCGCGCACGCCGCTTCAACCCCGCGCAAGCGCCGCTCCTGCGCCTCACCCTCTGCCGCACGACCGAGAGAGAGACGCGCCTGCTGTGCAGTTATTCCGTCCTCCTGCTCGACGACGCATCCGTCGCTCTGCTCTTCGACGAAGTCTCTGCAACCTACGCGGCGCTGCGCGAAGGGCGCAACCCTGCGTCAGAAGACGGACGCGCCTTCGAGGTCTATCGCCGGTGGCTTGAGCAACAAGACTACGCAGCGGCGCAAGCCTACTGGCAACAGGCGCTCGCCACGTTTCCCGGCGCAACTCCGCTCGTCGCAAATCGAGCCGAACGCACAGGCGAAGCGATGACGGCGACTTGCAGCGTGCATCTCGAACTCGACGCGACGCTCGCCGAAACGTTGCGCGCGTTCGTCGCTCAAGAGGGTCTGGCGTGGGAGACGCTCCTGAGCAGCGCGTGGGCTTTTCTCCTGAGCTATTACAGCGACCGCGAGACCGTCGCGTTCGGCCTCACCACGCCTGTCTGCGCAGACGCGCACGCGCGCGAGGTCTCGTGCCACACGTTGCCCTTGAGCACGCACGTCGCAACGTGCATGAGCGTCCGCGCGTGGTTAAAGGAGCAGCAGGCCGAGCACGAACGGCGCAAGCCCTTTGCACACGCTTCGCTCGCTTTGGTGCGACAGTGGGCGGGGCTGCCTTCCTGCGCGCCGCCGTTCGAGAGCCGTCTCGACTTGCGAACGCACGCCGAAAGCCTCTCACACGAACCCGACACCGGGCCGCTCGTCATACGCGTCACGAACGCTCTGACCATTCAACTCTCCGCGCTGTTCGACACCGCTCTGCTCGACGAAGACGCGGCGACGCGCCTGCTCGGCCACCTGCGCGTTGTGCTCGCGGAGTTTTGCCGGGACGCGGAACAGAGCCTCTCGTCCATCTCGCCTCTCACCGCAGAGGAGACGCGGCGACTGCTCACGGAATGGTCAGGCACGCGCGTCGCTTACCCGTCCGAACGCTGCATCCATCAACTCTTTGAAGCGCAGGCCGCGACGACGCCCGACGCGCCCGCCCTCCTGCGCGGCAAGGAGCGACTCTCTTATCGAGCACTGAACGAGCGCGCCAATCGTCTCGCGCATCACCTGCGCGCGCTCGGCGTCGTCGCCGAGACGCCGGTCGCACTCTGCTGCGGACGCTCCATCGAGATGGTCGTCGGCGTGCTCGGCATCCTTAAAGCGGGCGGCGCATACGTCCCGCTCGACCCGTCGTATCCTCTGGAACGTCTCCAATTCATGCTCGACGACACACGCGCGCCCGTCCTCTTGACGGAGGAGAGGCTCATCGAAAGTCTGCCCGCGCATTGGGGGCAGCTTATCTGTCTGGATGCGGACTGGGAGGAGATAGAGTCGGAGAGCGCGGAGAACCCTCAGAACGAAGCGAGCGCGGACAATCTGGCCTACGTCATCTATACCTCCGGCTCGACGGGACAACCTAAAGGCGTGGCTGTCACGCATCGCGGCGTCGTGCGACTCGTCAAGGGTACAGACTATGTCGCATGGGGTGCTGATGAGGTCTTTCTGCAAGCCGCTCCGCTGACCTTCGACGCTTCGACGTTCGAGATTTGGGGCAGCCTCTTAAACGGTGGACAACTCGCGCTCTTGGAATCGGAATCGGCGACGCTCGACGAACTGCGGCGCGCGATAGAAGGCTACAAGGTGACGACGCTGTGGCTGACGGCCGGTCTCTTTCACCTGATGGCCGACGAAGAACCGGAGAGCCTGCGCGAGGTCAGACAACTGCTCGCGGGCGGAGACGTGCTCTCGGCCGAGCACGTCGCGCGCGTCTTGCAACGGATGAACGGCGACGGCCGCCTCGTCAACGGTTACGGGCCGACCGAGAGCACGACCTTCACTTGCTGCCACACGATGACGCGCGACTCCCGCATCGGGCAGAGCGTGTCGATTGGACGCCCCATCGCCAACAGCGAAGTTTATCTCGTCAACTCGCACATGCAGCCCGTACCGGCAGGCGTCTCAGGCGAGTTGCTCATCGGCGGCGCAGGGCTGGCGCGCGGTTACATCAACCGTCCTGAGTTGACGGCCGAAAAGTTCATCCCGCATCCGTTCAGCGCGGAGGCGGGCGCGCGTCTCTATCGCACGGGCGACCTTGCGCGCTACCTGCCCGACGGCCGGATAGAATTTCTCGGACGGATTGACAACCAAGTGAAGGTGCGCGGCTTCCGCATCGAGTTGGGCGAGATTGAAGCGGCGCTCGCCGTGCATCGTGCCGTGCGCCAGTGCGTCGTGCTGGCGCGCGCAGACGCCCCCGGAGAAAAGCATCTTGTGGCCTACGTCGTGCCGGAAGACGAACAGACGCTCGACGCGGCAGAGGTGCGCTCTTATCTGCGCGAGCGTCTGCCCGAATACATGATTCCGGCGCAACTCGTCGTCCTCGACGCCTTTCCGTTGACGCCGAACGGGAAGGTTGACAGGCGCGCCCTGCCTGCGCCGGAAGAGGCGCGCGCCGCGACCGACGGCGACCACTACGTTGCGCCGACGACTGCCGGAGAGAAGACGCTGGCGGAAATCTGGCAGCAGGTGCTCGGCGTCGAACGCGTCGGACGAGACGACAACTTCTTCGACCTCGGCGGCGATTCGATTCGCAGCATACAGATACGGGCGCAGGCGCAGAAACGCGGCTACAACTTCACCGTGCAGCAGGTCTTTCAACACCAGACGATAGCCGAACTCGCGCGCGAGATGACCGAGACGGACGGCGCGGCGGCGCGCCGCACGGTCTCGACCAAACCCTTCAGCCTCATCGCGCCGGAAGATAAAGTTCGTCTTCCGGCGAGCGTCGAGGACGCTTATCCGCTCTCGATGCTGCAAGAAGGCATGCTCTTTCACAGCGAGTTGAGCGAACAGGCGGCCGTCTATCACGACATCTTCAGCTTTCACGTCCGCGCGTCGCTCGACATCGAAGCTTTGGAGCAGGCGACGCGCGCTCTCGCCGCACGCCATCCGGTCTTACGCACCTCTTTCGCCCTCGACGGTTTCAGAGAGCCGCTTCAACTCGTGCATCGAGATGTGTCGATACCGTTCGTCGTCACGGACTTGAGCGAGCTTTCGGCAGAGGAGCAGGAGCGCAGGCTCGCCGCTTGGATGGAAGACGAGAAGCGACGTGATTTCGATTGGGCGCAAGCGCCCTTCATACGTTTTCACATCTTCCCGCGCAGCACGGAAGATTTCCAGTTCACACTCAGTTTCCATCACGCCATCATTGACGGATGGAGTCTGAGCGCGATGCTCACGGAACTGTTCAAGCTCTATTTCAAACTGCGCGACGGCGAAGCCCTACCCGAAGAACTCTCCGCGCCGCTTGCCGTCACCTACCGCGACTTCATCGCGCTCGAACGCCAGATTCTTCAATCAGAGGAGTGCGATAACTACTGGACGAACAAACTCGCCTCCGGCAACGTCACGACCTTACCGCCGCGCGACACGCCCGCGCCGCCTGCTCCGCAACAGCAGATGACCAGAGTCGCTTTCGACGCGGGGGCCGTCGAGCAGATGAAGTCGCTGGCGCGTCTCGCCGGAGTCTCTCTGAAGAACGTGCTGCTGGCCGCGCACCTGAAAGTGTTCGCTCTGCTGAGCGGCGAGCGCGAAGTCGTCACGGGTCTGGTCTTCAACGGGCGTCCCGAAGAGATTGATGGCGAGCGCGTGTTGGGACTGTTTCTGAATACTTTGCCCTTTCCCCTGCAACTGAACGGCGGCACGTGGGTTGACCTGATTCAGGCGACGGCTGAGGCAGAGCGCGAGATGATGCCGTTTCGTCGTTATCCGCTCGCGGAGGTTCAGAGGCGAGTGGCGCGCCAGCCACTCTTCGAGATAGCTTTCAACTACAACCACTTTCACGTCCTGCAAGGCGCACGCGAAGTCTCGGACGTGGAGATGCTCGACGGTACGGGCTTCACACGCACGAACATCCCTTTCCTCGCCATGTTCGAGTTGAACCCGCACACGGCCGAACTCAACCTCCTGCTGGAATACAACGAGGCGCGACTGAGCGCGCGACAGGTCGAAGCCATCGGCAACTACTACAGGCGTGCGCTTGAGTCGATGACGCGCGACCCCTTCGCCGCGTATGAACGCGCCACGCTCCTCAGCCCGGAGGAGCGCCGCCGCGTCCTCGTCGAATGGAACGAGACCGCAAAGCAATACCCCACGACTCAATGCCTCCATCAATTCTTCGAGCAACAGGCAGCGCGGACACCAAAGGCGACAGCCTTAGTTTTCAACCAAGAGCATCTCACCTATCAAGAGGTCAACGAGCGTGCCAACCAACTCGCTCATCACTTACAGAGCTATGGCATCAGTTCAGAGAACTTCGTCGCCATCCTGATGGAACGCTCCTCTGAGATGGTCATCTCTCTCTTAGCGACACTCAAAGCCGGAGCCGCCTATCTCCCCCTCGACCCCTCCTCTCCGCCAGAGCGTCTGGCTGTGATGCTCAGCGAAGCCGCCGCTGCGCTCATCCTCACTCAACAACACTTAACACATCGTCTGCCTCCCACCGACGCCCACATCCTCCCTCTGGATACGGCGTGGCCGACGCTCTCCACCTACAGCACGAACAACCCTGCGGTAGTGACAAGGCCTGACAATGCGGCTTATCTCATCTACACGTCAGGTTCGACAGGCCGTCCGAAAGGCGTGATGAACACGCACGCCGGCATCGTCAACCGCCTGCTCTGGATGCAGCAACAGTATCAACTCGACTCCTCAGATTGTGTCTTACAGAAAACACCCTCCAGCTTCGATGTCTCCGTCTGGGAGTTCTTCTGGCCTTTAATGGTCGGCGCACGCCTCGTCCTCGCCGCTCCCGATGGACACAAAGACCCGGCCTACTTGCGTCGCTTAATCAATGACGAAGCTGTGACCACCGTGCATTTCGTGCCATCGATGCTGCAAGTCTTCGTCGAGAGTGGAGAATTAGCCCAGTGTCAGACTCTCAGACGCGTCATCTGTAGCGGTGAAGCACTCTCGAAAGAGTTAGCCGAACGCTGCCTGCGAGATGCCAGCGCAGAGTTACATAATCTGTATGGGCCAACGGAAGCGGCCGTCGATGTCACCTTCTGGCATTGTCAGCGAGAGGAGGAGAGAAACAGTGTTCCGATTGGGAGACCGATTGCTAATACACAGATTTATATTCTGGACAGAGAGATGCAGGTTGTGCCGCAGGGAGTCAGCGGAGAACTCTACATTGGAGGAGTGGGTTTAGCCAGAGGTTATGTCAAGAGACCGGAGTTGACGGCTGAACGCTTTGTGCCAGACCCGTATAGCGAGGTCGGAGGGGCGAGATTATATCGGACGGGAGATGTGGCGAGGTATTTGGCGGGAGGAGAGATAGAGTATTTAGGGAGAGTGGATTATCAGGTCAAGGTGCGAGGCTATCGGATAGAGTTGGGAGAGATAGAAGCGGCGTTGGTGGGAGAGGAGGGGATAGGCGAAGCAGTAGTCATTGCAGTAGAAGGAGCAGGAGGAGATAAGCAGTTAGTGGCTTATCTGGTGGCGGAGAAGGGAGCCGGGAGAGGAGAGATAGAGACGGAGCAGATACGCAGGAGGTTGGAGGAGCGCTTGCCTGATTATATGGTGCCTGCCTTCTTCGTTGAGTTGCAGGCTTTGCCTTTGACGCCGAACGGCAAGGTTGACCGTAGGGCATTGCCGGAACCGGAGCGAGGAAGACGACAGACCGAAGCAGGCAGAGAGCGCAGAGCAAGCACGCCGGTCGAGGAAGTGCTGGCCGGTGTCTGGAGCGAGGTCTTAGGTTTAGCAGAAGTCGGAGTGGAAGATAACTTCTTCGAGTTG
>DASZCR010000200.1:0-38516 GCA_035942915.1 Pyrinomonadaceae bacterium
TTCCTGCACGGGGACGGGAGAGAATTTGATGGCGGGCGGCGGCTGAATCCTCGTCGGCTCGCTACGTACGGCGGGCGTCGCCGTTTGCACGGGTCGCGCGGGCGGCGTCTCCTGTCCGCGCACGACAAGCGCAGATGAAGCGAGCAGCGTCGAAGCGCAGGCCAGACGGAACGTGCGCGCCAAACTCATGCGACGCGCGCGCCTGTCTCTCGATTTTGCATCTCTCTCGAACATCTGTGACGAAGCTACCACGCGCCCTCTTGTGTCGAGCGTGCGACGTGCGCGCTCTCCTTCGTGCGACCGACGATTTGTTGCCCGCCGAAACTGACCGTCTTCATGTGTGCGACGCGCGCGCCTCCGCGCTCGTCGCTCAACATCACCTTCAGAGGCTGCGGCGAAGCTTGCAGTGGCACGGCGACCGGATTATCCAGCGCGACCTGATTCGCCCCCGCCGAGTTGACGTAAGGCGCCGGACGGAACTCCGACTCGGCCGAGCCGAAACGCTCCCTTCTCAACCTCGACGCGCTATCCTCCTTCGCCGCCGACGCGGAGGCCGCAACCACGACCGCTCTCCGGCTCTCTCTCTCAACGCGCGCCGTCTCCTCGCGCAAAGCCCCGCGCTCGACCGGCGTGCTCGCTGACACCGGCTGAGCCTCGCTCTCATCTGTCTCGGCAACTTCGACCTGTTCAGAGGTGCCGACCGGCGCGTTCGCAGCACGGTTCGTCGCCTGTTCGCCGACGCCCGGACGTAGTTTCAGCGTCAGCGTCGCCGTCAGGAAGAACACGGCCGCCAGCGCCAGAGAGACGACGCCCGGCACGAAGCCGCGCCGCAGCAGCCACGACGGCCTGTTGGAGCTTTCGGCTTCCGCGAGACGCGCGCGCAGACGAAACTCGAAATCGTTCGGAGCTTCGACGCGCGCCAGTTCGCCGAGCAGACGCTCAAGCGATGCCCTCTGTTCGTAAAGCTCGCGGCAGCGGGCGCAGACGCCGACGTGGCGGCTCGCCTCGGCGCTCAACGCGTCGCCCGCCGCGCGCTCCTCAATCTCAATCCTGTAAACTTCACACTTCATTTCTCTAATTCCAGACCTCTACAAATACGCGCTCAATTTCTCGCGCAGGAAAGTACGCGCGCGGTTGATGCGCGACTTGACTGTGCCCTCGCTCATCTCAAGGACAGCGGCAATCTCCTCGTAGCTGCGCCCCTCCACGTCGCGCAGCACAAGCGGCGCACGATACTTCTCCGGCAGCGTCGCAATCGCCCTTGCGACGGCCGCCCGCCGCTCGCCATCGACGAGCACCGTGTCCTGCAAAGGCCCTTCGTCGGGCAGGTCGAGTTCGCACAGTTCGTCGCCGTTGTCGCGCGCCTGAAAGAAGCCCGTCAGAGAGACCAGACGGCGACGCTTGCGTCGGCGCAACTCGCTGATGGCGAGATTGGTGGCGATGCGGTAGATGTACGTCGAGAAGGCATGGCTCGTCTGGTATCGCTCGGCGGCGCGATAGACGCGGATGAAAGTCTCCTGCGCCAAATCGACTGAAGCATCGTAGTCGGCTGTCATCCGGTAGATGTAGTTCGTAATCTGATTGCGATAGCGCCTGACCAATTCCGCGAAGGCCGTCTCGTCGCCCTCGCGCGTCGCTTCAAGCAAGCTATGGTCGGTCAAAGGCTCTTCGAGCGACGAACGGGGAGCCTGCGTCATGACGGAGGCGGAGGCGGACGCCGACCCTGCGGCAGGCGTCGCCTCGGCCGTCGCCTGCGCGGCGACGGAGAACAGCAGTTCCTCCGTTGAACTCAGAGCACTCATCAGGTGAGGCAGGCTTCCTCTTGCTTCGCTCGTCGGCTCGCGCGATTTTCTCGAAAACGGCGAGCGTTTCGCCGAATTTGGCCGTTTCCGGCGGCGCAATTATACACCCGGCGCACATCTCCGCCGTAATCGATTCACGCCCGCACGCCCGCGCAGTTCCAAAAACTTCCGCTGTTAAAAGAGACGGCGCGACTTCGTCAGACACGAGTCGCACCGTCTCTTTCGTTTCCTCGCCAGCCTCTTTTGCGCTACTGCTCAAGGCCGTTGGGCGGGACAGGTCTGTTCATACTCTGATAGATTTGGACGATTTCCTCCATCTTCGCTTTAGCGTCCGCATCCGTCGGGTCGTAGCGCAGGCCGCGCCGGTAGTCGCCGAGCGCGAACTTGTAGAGTTGTGGGCTGCCCGCTTCACGGTAGGTGTCGGCGCGCTCGAAGTAGGCTTCGGCCGCTGCCTTCTTGTCGGAGGCGGTCGCACCCGCAGCTTTCGCTCTGGCCTCAGCCCTCTCTATTTTGGCGTCGAGTTCCGGCGTCGCCAACGAAGGCTTCTCGGATGAAGCGGCGGGGGCTTGCGCGCCGCCGTGTGCGGAAGAGATGGGCGGCGCAGGCGTCTGCGAGGGGCCGTGCGCGAGTGTCGTGGAGGCGTTTGAGTTCTGTTTCGTGGTGTTCGAGTCGGCGCGTTTGAGTTCGCCGCCGCCGCAGGAAGCGGCGAGCGAGACGGCGGCGGCAAGCGCAGCAAGTGAGAGCAGTTGTCGCATCTTTTTCCTGTCTGAGCGTCCCTGTCTGATTCTCGTCGGATGACTGTCTGGCGAAGGTCGTTCGCGCACTACTTTTTACCCTTCTTCGCTGGCTCGGAAGCCTTCCTGGCCGACGGTTTCTGTCGCGCCTGTTCCAACTCTTTGCGCAGCGTGGGGAGCGAACTGTTGTTCGGGTTAGCCCGTTCGAGAGTCTCGATGGTGGCGGCCGCCTCCGTCAGTTGGCCTTTGCGGACGTAGGCCGTCGCCAGATTTTGCAGCGCCGGTTCGTGTGTCGGCTCCGTCTCAAGCGCCTTGCGATACTCGGCGATGGCGCGTTCGTAGTCGCTCGGCTGGCGCATCGAATAGGTGAGGCCGAGGAAGGTGCGCGCGTCCACGTCTTCGGGTTTGCGTTTGAGCGCCTCCAGATACCAGCGTTCGGCCTCGTTCCATTTGCCTGCGTTGTAGTTGACCGTGCCGAGACCGATGAGAGTGTCGTAGCTGTCCGGGTCGATGGCGCGCGCTTTGGTCAGGTATTCGATGGCGCTTTCGTTATCGTCGGCGCGCGCAAAGGCGATGGCGGCGTTCATCTGCGCGTCGAAGTCCTGCGGCTTCCGTCGCGCCTCAGCCTCTGCCTGCTGGATTGAGGCGCGCGTCACCTCGTCCGGGACATCGGGGTGTCCCGAAGGCAGACCGGACGTTGCGCCCGCAGCCTGCGACGTTTGAGGCGGCGCATGATGAAGATTGAAATAGGTGACGAGCGTGAAGGCCAGCGCGTAGCCGAAGAGCAACCCGGCAATCGAAAAAAGGATGTTCTCTCTGGACATTGGTTAAAGCTGTGATGGGTGATAGGTGATGGGTGATGGGTGATAGGAAGAAGACAGTTTTTATCCCATCACCTATCACTTATCACCTATCACCGGTTTTTCACGCGTAAGAATGAAGCCCCGGCAGCAGGTAGCTGACGCCGAGGTAGGTGAAGATGACGAGCAGGAAGGCGATGATGGCGAAGTAGGCCGAGGGGCGCCCCGTCCAGCCGCGCGAGATGCGCGTGTGGAGGAAGCCCGCATAGGTCAACCACGCGACGAAAGCGCCCGTCTCCTTCGAGTCCCAGCCCCAGTAGCGCCCCCACGATTCGTTCGCCCAGACCGCGCCCGTCATCAGCAGCAGCGCCAGTCCGGCGAAAGCGACGCCCGCCGTCTTGTACATCAGGCTGTCAATCTTCTCCAAAGACGGCAGCGACTCGCGCAGGCGTTCCGTGCGGAAGCTGAAGATGATACAGAAGAGCGTCGCCGCAAAGCAGGTGATGAGCGCGGCCAGTTCGACCGGATTGGCGTTGAGGCTCAGACGCAGCGCAGCGCCGTTCTGCTGCACGTACTGGTCGGCCATCTGGTAAAGCTCTTGCGGGCTGAACTGCGCGACGCGCTCCTGAATCATGGTCGCGGGCATGCGCGCCTGCGTCATCTCCTCCTTGAGCATCCACACGCTGAAACGTTCGTACTGCCGCGTGTCGATGTGCGAAAGCACGTCGGTTATCGACTTGACCTGCGAGACCAGCGTGACGACGGCCGCCGCCTGCCCGATGAGCGAGAACTTCAGCAGCCAATGTCCCCAACGACGCGCGCGCTCGTCCTTCCGCGAGAGGTAGACGAGAAAGGCGACGATGACGCCGGCCAGCAGGAGGCCGGAGATGACGAGCAGGAGGCCGACGTAAGGGATGTCGGCGCGCAGCGGCAGCGACGAGCGCGAGTTGCCGACGAAGGTCGAGGCCGAATAGATGCCGCTCGTGAAGACCGAGCCGCGACTAATCGTGCCGATGACGGCGAGACAGAAGAGCGAAGACCAGATAGCCATCGCTTCCGTCTTCACGCCGTCCTTCAAAAGATAGACGACGGCGACGGCGAAGCAGACCAGCGCGACGCCGTAGGAGATGGCCGCGATGCCGACGTGAATCGGTCGCCAGTAGGAATCGAGCACGGGCGGCAGATTAATCAGTTCGCCGCCGATGAAGCGGGCGAGGATGAGAATCAAAGCGGCCAGCGGCAGAGAGAGCGCGCCGAGGAAGCGGAACGTGGGACGGTGCGCGATGAGCAGCGTCGTAATGCCCGCGCCGAAGGCGAAGGCCAGACTGAGGTCGTAGAGATTGGCGAAGGGGATGTAGCGAAACGCCCATGGCATCGGCGTCCCCTGCGCCATGTGGATGACGTACTCGCGGTCGTAGCCTGCGACCCAACGCACGCACCAACTGGCGAGGTTGAAGAAGACGCCTGCCGTCGCCGCCCAGAGACCGATTTTCTGGAACAGCGTCGAAGGCGCATAGAGGTTCGTCAGGTAGAAGACGGCGGCGATGAGATAGGCCGCCAGCGCCAACATCATCAACGCGCCGTCGGAGATGAAATTCTCTCCGCCCGCCTGAATACGCAACAGCGTCAGCGCGACTGCGCCGCCGACGGCGAGCGCCGCCGGAAAGTAAGAGCGCAGAGAGCCTTCAGCGATGGGCGCGTCGGGCGAGGCGACGACCGGCTGCTTCAAAACTTCACTCATGATTGCTTGACCTCAGTAGTTTGACCGTCAATCGCGCCGACGAGCCGCTTGAAGCGGTCGCCGAACGCGAGTTTGTTGCGATTGGTGTTGCCGCCGAGCACGACCCCAAACGCGCCTCCGCGCGGCTCGACGAGCGCCCAGACTCTCTGATGTGAGAAGAAGAAGGCGTAGATGAGCGTCAGTCCGAGGAGCGTGAAGCCGATGTAGACGAGCGTCGCGCCGGGGTCGCGTTGGACGGAGAGGATGTGCGCCGAAGGCGACTTCTCGAAATCGACGAGGCGGAACGTATAACCGGCCACGGGGCGTTTGGCGATGGGCGCACTCTCGGCCATTCGCTCGTTGAAGGCGAAGGCCTGCACGGTCGCGCCGCCCGGCGGGGTGACGGCCAGCGTCGCGCCCGGATTAGAGTAGTCGCTCTCCTGCGGGGGGGGCGCGCCGCCGAGTCGGAAGTTGCCCGAAAAGTCTTTGAACTCGACGCGTGTGCCGTCGGCGAGCGTGGCCGAACCGTCGCGCTTGATGGTCACGTTCTGCGGCGTGCCGCCCTGTTCGGGCGTGATGCGCAAGGTGATGTGCCGCGCTTTGCCCTCCGCCTCGAAGCTCGCCTGAAAGAAGCGGAAGCCGCCGTAGTCGATGGGATGGTTGAGTTCGACGAGTGCTTCTCTATCTGGCGAGCCTTCCTTTTTGAACCTCACCCAAGTGCGCCAGTTCATCGTGTTGTCGGCCGTAATCGGCCCTTCCTTCTTGATGAGTTGCTGCTGGATGTCTGTACACTCAACGGTGAAGGGCAACTCGAACTCGTCCGTTGTCGGCTCGAACTGTCTCGTCTGCGGGTCAATCTTGAAGACCGTTTCGGAGATGATGCTGCCGCTCTCGCCCGGCCTCAGACGCAGGTTCCCGGTGTGGCCGTACATGCCTGTCAGAAAGCCGCCGAGGAAGATGGTCAGGAGCGCGACGTGGACGGCGTAAGCGGCCAGACGATTCCACGCGCCGCGTTCGCCGAAGACGAAAAGCTTGTCGCCCTTCTCGGTCACGATGGGCTTTCTCAGCCCGACACTTTTGAACGCGGCGGCGATGCGTTCGACCACCGCCGCACGGCTTTCACCGCTTAGGGTGAGCGACGCGTGCTGGTCTTGACCTTTGAGCCAGTGCGCCGAGGCGTCCAGTTTTTTGCGCGAGATGAAAGTCCACGCTTTCGGGAAGTGGTCGATTGATGCGAGGACGATGTTGAGCGAGAGGACGAGCAGCAGCGCGTTGAAATACCAGGCGTGATAGATGTCGAAGAAGCCGAGCGCGCGCCCGACAATCTTCTGCGCCGGAGACAGTTCTGCGTAATACCGGTCGAAGCCGTCAACGTTGACCTGCATGACGAGCATCCCGACCATGCTCGCCGACGCCAGCAGCACCAGCAGAATCACGCCGAAGCGCACGGAACTGAGCACGTCGAGCAGGCGTTGGATGCCGAGCGCGGCGACGATGCCCGTGATGATTAACCAGATGATGAGCGCCCTGCTGTTGAGAGACTCCGGCACCGGCAGTTCCGTGTAGGCTTTGAGCAGCGCGATGACGGCGGCCACCGTCAGCCCCGTGCCGATAATCCAGAGACGCTCGATGTTGGTGGGCGAGATGTTGGCCGACGGGGGTCTCGGCACACTTATCTCTCTCTTAGTTTCTTCGATGGCAGACATGGTGTTTTATGAAGACTGAACAAACTACTTAGGGGCGCGACTTCTGCGTGTGTCGCGTCAGGGCGGCGAGAGTTCTGTTTCGCACTCTACGGCCGTCAATCAGAATGGCTTTATGATAGCCCAACGAACAAACCACAGCAACCCGTTGCTTCGCACAGTGAGGACGCCGCGCGACCGGCATCGCAACCGTCCGGCATCGGGCGGGCGCATGACTGGCGACGCCTGAGCGTTATGGTATCATTAACGTCTCGGACGGATTTTTGACGATGACGAAAAACATTATCTTCTGCGTCTCCGGCGTCACTCTCGGCTTCCTGCTCGGTTTCTTTATCGCCAACAGCGTCTCGCAAAACGTCGCCTCCTCGACGGCCGCCACCCCGTCTGCGACGCGACCCGACGGGCCGCGCCCGCTCGGCCCCGGAGAGACGACGGCAGACCTCCCGCCCAATCACCCGGATATCGGCGCGTCGTCTTCAGAGGCCGGCCGAGTGTCGGCTGCCGAACGGGCGGCGGCAGAGAAGGCCGACGCCGCGCCGCAGGATTTCACCGCGCAGTTCGAGGCCGGAAAAGTCTTCTACGACTCTCACAACTACGAGAAGGCCGCGCAGTATCTCGAACGCGCGCTCGCCCTCCGCCCGCAGGACGCCGCAGCCCTCACGCTGATGGGCAACGCGAAGTACGATGCTCAGGATTACGTCTCGGCGGCCACCTTCTACGAACGCTCGCTGGCCGTCAAACCCGACGACCCGAACGTCCGCACAGACTTCGGCCTGACCTTCTTCTTGCGTCGGCCACCCGACCCGCAACGCGCCATCGCCGAGTATCGCAAGTCTCTCGCCATCGACCCGAAGCACGAGATGACATGGCAGAACCTCGCCGCCGCCGCCGTCTACATGAAGGACAAGCGGACGGCCATCGAGGCGCTCGACAAACTGGCCTCCATCAACCCGCAGAACCCCGCGCTCGGCTCGCTACGAAACGACGCCGAAGCCCTCGACGAAGACGGCACCACGCGTTACTGACCGGGCCGCTTGATTAAACTGAGTAGCTTGATTAACTGAGGCGCATCGCTTAGGGCGTCGCGTCCATCCACGCGACGCAGCGTGTGAGGTGTTCGTGCATGGACTCGGCCGAGTCCTGATGGAGCCGGCCGTGACCGGGCAGCACCCACTCGAAACGGTGCGCGAGCAGCCTTCTCATCGAGCGTCTCTGTTCCGGCCACGAGTACCACATGGCGTTGCGGAAGGCCGTCAACGTGCGGCGCGCGGGCGACCATGAGAGATGGTCGCCGGTGAAGAGATAGCGTTGGCGATAGAGCAGAACCATGTGGCCGCGCGTGTGGCCGGGCGTGGGGATGGCGAGCAACTCGTCGTCGAGCGCCACTTCCGCTTCGCCTTCAATGACGCGCTCAATGCCGAGACGACGCGCGCCGTCGTCGGCGTGCATGATTCGTTCGGCGGCGAACTCGCGCGCGAAGAGGGCGTGGTCGGCCACGTCGTCGCGGTGCGTGAGGAAGAGGCGGCGCACGCCGCCGAGCGCCTCGATGCGTCGCGCCAGCGGGCGCGACCAGCGCGGCGAATCGACGAGGACATTGCCTCCCGCCGACTCCGGCCTGACAATCAGATAACTCCACGCGCCGAAACTCGACTCCGCAGTGAAACCGCAGAAATAGACGTTCTCCGAGATTTGTTCGGGGAAGGCGGCGACGGCGGCGCGCATGTCGTGGCGGCGCGTCGTGCCGATGGAGGCCGTCGGGCAGGCGACGAGAGCCATCAGCGCG
Source organism: Pyrinomonadaceae bacterium (assembly GCA_035942915.1). Lineage (GTDB taxonomy): Bacteria > Acidobacteriota > Blastocatellia > Pyrinomonadales > Pyrinomonadaceae > DASZCR01. The sequence goes on from DASZCR010000200.1 coordinate 8,543, forward strand.
CGTCGCGTCTCGTCGGGCGTCGCGGGCTGTCGATAGACGCTCGACTGTTCGCCGTGGTCGCGAAACGTCGCGGGCGCAATCTGCCTGCACGCATCGCAATCGATGCACGTCTCATCGACGTAGAAATCGCCCTCGACATTCTCCGGCAAACGCCGCGCCGTCTTCGCCATGCATCGAGTTTAATCTAGTGTGCCTGCCGGAGAAAGTCTGCCGTGCGCGGGTCGCGCGGCGAGGCGAGCAGGGTGGCCGTCGCGGCGTGTTCGACGACCTCGCCCCCTTCGACGTAGAGCAGCGAGTCGGCCAGCCCTTCGAGAAAGTCTATCGAATGGGAGACGATGACCATCGTGTGGCCGCGCTCGACGAAGCGGCGCAGGAGAGCACGCGTCTCGACGACGCGGCGCGGGTCGAGCGCGCTGGTCGGCTCGTCGAAGAGGACGACGCCGGGACGCATGGCGAGTGCGCGTGCGATGGCGACGCGCTGTTGCTCGCCGCCTGAGAGCGATTCCGGGTAACGGTCAAAGGCGTGCTTGAGGCCGACGGCCGTTAAAAGCTCTCTTCCTTCTGTCTCGGCCGTGCGGCGGTCTGCGCCGAGAACGTGGATGGGCGCTTCGACGACGTTGCCGAGCGCGGAGAGGTGCGGGAAGAGGTAAAAGTGCTGGAAGACGGTTCCCACTTTGCGCCTCAGTTGACGGACGCGCCGCGCATACTCGGCCGCCGTGAGCGTGCCTTCGAGCCGCACGCCGTCACATTCAATCGCGCCGCCGTCAATCCGCTCAAGGCCATTCAGACAGCGCAGCAGAGTGGTCTTGCCGCTTCCCGATGCCCCGATGATGCCGAGCACCGTCTGCGCTTCGACGCGGAAGCTGATGCCGCGCAGGATGCGGTTGCCGTTAATCTCCTTCGTGACTCCTTCGACGTGAATCATCAGGCGGCCTCCGCGACAGGCTCGGCCGTCGTCCGCACGGTCTGCCGTCTCTGAAGTCTGCGTTCGAGGCGGCGCGCGAGGTGCGCCATCGGCAGGCTCATCGCCAGATAGAAGGCCGAGACAATCACGCCCAACCAGAGAAACTCGCCCGACGCATTAGCCAACTCTCTGTAGGCCGTCGCCAGTTCCCAGACCGAGATGGCAAAGGCGACGGAGGTGTCTTTAAAGAGCGCGACGAAGTCGTTCGTCATCGGCGGCAGCGCGATGCGAAACGCCTGCGGCAGAATGATGCGACGAAAGGCGAGCAGCGGACTCATGCCGAGCGAGTAGGCCGCCTCCCATTGCCCGCGCGGTATCGCTTCGAGCGCGGCGCGATAGACCTGCGACTCGTAGGCCGCGTAGTTCAGACCGAGGCCGACGAGCGCCGTCAGCCAACCCGGCATCGCCAGTCCGACGCGCGGCAGCCCGAAGTAGAGAAACAGCAGTTGGACGAGGACGGGCGTGCCGCGAAAGAACTCGACGTAGAGTGTGCAGAGCGCCTGAATCCAACGTGGCCCGCGCGACTGCCCGACGGCGAGCGGCAGACCGATGATGAGCGCGATGATGATAGCGCCGAAGGCTATCAACACCGTCACGAGCGCGGCGCGACTGAGGCGCAGAATGGCCTCCGTCCAGTTGAAAGACGTGGAGGTGACATCGTAGGCCGCGCGCTCCTCGCCAGTCGGCGCACCGATAGGGACGGGCGCGCTCAACTCGGCCTGCGCGTCGTTCCAGAGATTCCACTTGCGCAGTATCCGTTCGAGCGTGCCGTCGCGCGTAATCTTGTCAATCGCTTCGTCCACCTCGCGCTTGAGCGCCTCGTCGCCCTGTCGCAGCCCGATGTTGTAGGTGCCGCGATGAAAGGGCGCACCGGCCGGTTTGAGACGCGGGTTCTGCCGCGCGTAGAACATCTCCATCGGCACGTCCATCAGGACGGCGTCGATGCGGCGCAACTCAAGGTCGCGGTAAGCCCCGACCGGGTCGGCGTAGCCCTTAAAAGGTATCTGCTCTTTTTCGAGCAGCCGCGAGGCGGCCGTGTTGACGAGCGTGCCGACCATCCGCGTGCGACAGTCTTCGAGCGTCTCGATGCGCTCCTCCGTGCGCCTCACCGTCAGTTGTAGCTGGAAGACGTAATAGGGCTTGCTGAAGAGGATGAGACGCGCGCGGTCGGCCGTCGGTTCGAGACCGTTGACGATGATGTCGAACGTGCCGCGTTGGAGGGACGAGACGATGGTCTCCCAATCGGTCGGTACAAAGACCGGCTGTCGCTTCATCGCCGCCGCCAGCGCCTCGACCATCTCCAACTCGTAGCCGATGTAGCGTTCCGGGTTGGCCGGGTCGGCAAAGACGTAAGGCGCGCCGCCGCTTGGGTCTGCGCCCCAACGCAACTCGCTTTGCGCGCGCACGGCGCTCGACGCGAGCAGCAAGCAGAGCAGCGCGACCGACGCGCGCGCCGTCAGACACACTCTTCTATCCAAACGCGCACTCTCCTTCGGGGGACAAAATGGCGGACATTCTTCGTTTAAGCATCGCCGAATGCAATCGAATTTTTTATGAACGGCGCGGGTGGTCACTGGCCGACGGACTCGCGAACGAACTGCGCGAGGGCGTCGAGGTAGGCATTGCCGCCGGTTGCGACGAGGTTGTTGTGGCCTGCGCCTTCAACCATCACGAGCTTTTTGGGTTCACGCGCCGCTTCGTAGAGCGCGCGTCCCTGCGCGGCCGGAATAATCTCGTCGCGCGCGCCGTGTGCGACCATCACGGGACAACGGACGCGTGCGAGTTTGCGCGCCGTGTCGAACTTATTGCGCGTCAGCCCGCGCACGAAACGCGGCAACCAGGGAAAGACGACGCCCGCCATCTCGCCCGCCGAACTGAGGCCGGATTCGAGGATGAGCGCGCCGCACTCTTTGCGCGCGGCGAGGTCTGCGGCGGCGGCCGAACCGAGCGACTGTCCGTAGAGCACGACGCGCGACGCGGGCACGCCGCGCGTTCGCACGACGTAGTCGTATGCCGCGTCGGCGTCCGCGTAGATGCTCTCTTCGCCGGAGAGGCTTCCGCCGCTGCGCCCGTAGCCGCGATAGTCGAACAGGAGCGCGTCCATGCCGCGCCGCGAGAGCGCCGCGCCGAGCCAGCCCGTGTAGCTCAGGTTCCCGCCGTTGCCGTGAAAGTAGATGACGGTCGCGCTCGACGGCGCGTCAACAGTAGTCGCGCGGATGAACCAGCCGTGCAGGCGCACGCCGTCGGCCGTCTCGAACCAGACCTCTTCGGCGCGTTCGGGCAGCGCCCATTGCGCGTCGCCCGTATAAGCGACCGGATGAAAGGTCATCGCATGCTCAAGGCGACGCAACAGGAAGACGCCGAGCGGGACGAAGAGCAGCAGGAAAATCGCAACCGAAATCATCGCGTAACGCAGCGCAAGCCGACGCTCGCCGCGCCTCATCGCCTGATACGAATCCGTGAAGAACATGAAAGTCGCTGCAAAACGCGTTCTTTACTTTCCACTCGCCGAGGCGTGGCGGTCGAGATAGTCGAGCAGAGTGTTCGACATCACCTTGACGCCGACGACGAGGCTCTCCTCGTCCACGTCGTATTCGGGCGTGTGCCACGCGGCCGTGATGCCGCGTGCGCGGTTGCCGACGCCGAGGAAGTAGAAGAAGCCGGGAATCACTTTCTGATAGTAGGAGAAGTCTTCGGCGGGCATGAAGGGTCTAATGGCGACGGCGTTCTTCTCGCCGACGACGGCGCGAATCGTCGGCAGCGATTCCTCGACCAGCGACGGCTCGTTGTACGTCACGGCAGCGTTCTCGTCGAAACGCAGGTCGAACGTCGCGCCGTAAGCGGCCGTGACGCTGGCGAGCGTCTCCCTCATCATCCTCTGCGCGCTCTGCCTGACCTCCTCGTTGTGCGTCCGCATCGTCCCTTCCATCTTCACTTCGTCGGCGATGATGTTGTTGCGCGCCCCGCCGTGAATCGTGCCGATGGAGATGACGAGCGGCTCCTGCGGGTCGATGCGTCGGCTGCGAATGGTTTGCAGCGCCGTGATGCACTCGGCGGCGACGACAATCGCATCGACGCCGTTCTGCGGCTGCGCGCCGTGCGACTGTCTGCCGCGAATGGTGATGTAGAGGCGGTCGGCCGATGCCATCGCCGGGCCGACGTGGTAGCCGACCTGTCCGGCCTGCAAGTTGGGTTCAGTGTGCAGGCCGAAGATGGCCTGCGGGCGGGGGTTCTCAAGCGCGCCCTCTTTAATCATCAAACGCGCGCCGCCTTCCTCGCCGACGGGCGCGCCCTCCTCAGCCGGTTGGAAGATGAACTTAATCGTCCCGGCAATCTGTTCGCGCATCCCGCTCAAGACTTCGGCGACGCCCAACTCAACCGTCGTGTGAACGTCGTGGCCGCAGGCGTGTTTGACGCCGGGCGTCCGCGACTTGTAGGGCACGTCAATGGTCTCCTGAATCGGCAGCGCGTCCATGTCCGCGCGGACGGCGACGACCGGCCCCGGCTTTGCCCCGCGCAGAACGGCCGTCACGCCATGACGCGCCACACCCGTCCTGATGTCTTCGAGTCCGAGCGCGCGCAGGCGTTCGGCGACGACGCGCGCCGTGCGCTCTTCGCGGTTCGACAGTTCCGGGTGCATGTGAAAGTCGCGTCGCTGCTCGATGAGACGCGCGCGCATCGCTTCGGCCGATTGCGCGATGCGCTGCACACGCGCGCTCTGCTGCTGCGGCGGCGGCGACTGCTGCGGTCTGCCGCCCTGTTGCGCCGTCCCCTGCGCGCCGAGCAGGAGCAGCGCACCCAGTATCGTGATGACGATTCGTTTCATCTCTCGTCTCCGTGACTTTAACTGTCGTCTTCGTAACTTTAAGCAGAGGCCGGACGGCGGCGGCTTCGCCAGTAGAGTGTCGTGCCGAACCAGAGGCCGTAAAAGACTGCGAGCATGATGGCGGCGACGGCAATCGCAACCGTCGCCGACTCTGTCACCTTGCGCACGGCGACGTAGAGGTCGCCGCAGATGCCGAGCGCGAGCGGAATCATCGAGGCGACGATGAGGCGGCTGGCGACGCGGTGGAAGTGGTCTGTCTCCTCTCCCTCCTCGACGATGCGATGATAGGCGGCCGGGGCGATGAGAAAGACGATGGCGAGCGCGACCAGAGCGAGGCTCGCCAGATGGATGGCCTGCGACGAGTCGGGCAACTTGTCGAAGCCTTCGGTGAGCATGTTGGCGAACTGGAAGCCGAGCAAAGCCTGCGCTCCGGGCAGCACCATGCGCGATTCGAGTAGGACGTGCTTAATCTTGTTCGTCGTCTTCTGTTCGCCCTCTTCCTGCTTGTTCTGCTCTTCGGACATCTCTTTCTTCTCCTCGATTCTCGGCTTGCGCGCAAGCCTGCGCCATAACTCGAAGCCGTACCAGAAAAACAGCGAGACGGCCGCCGCCAGCACTCCTGCGACGATGCCGCCCGTCTGCCCCAAGACCTTCTCAAACGCCACGTACATGTCGATGCCGAGGCCGATGGCGAAGGGCAGCAGCGCCGCTCCCATCACGCGCGAGACGAAGCGGTGCAACTGCTTCGAGTCTTCGCCCTCCTCGACGATGCGATGATAGGCGGCGTTCCACAGCAGCAGCGCGAGCGCCAACAGCAGCAGGAGCAGACCGCCGAGTTTGATGTACTGGGTCGTTTCCGGCAGCTTCTCGAAGCCCTTCTCGAAGGTCGAGCGGAACTGGAAGCCGATGAGCACCTGCGCGCCGAGCACGAGGATACGTCCCTCTTGCAGCGCGTTCTGCACCTTGTCCTTTAACTTCGCCACGCACGTCCTTCCTTGTCCACAGGCAGTCAGAAATTCTTCGCCAACTCGCGTTTTAAGACCTTCCCCGTCGGCCCTTTCGGCAGCGACTCGACGAAGCGGACGACCTTCGGGCACTTGTAGTCGGCCAGATGCGCGCGACAGTAGGCGAGCAACTCTTCCTCGCCGACGGCCGCGCCCTCTCTGAGCACGACGAAGGCCGCCACCTCCTCGCCGTAGAGCGCATCGGGGACGCCGATGGCTGCGGCTTCGGCAATCGCCGGATGCCGGTAGAGCAACTCGTCAATCTCGCGCGGATAGATGTTTTCGCCCCCGCGAATAATCATATCGGATTTGCGGTCGACGATATAGAAGAAGCCTTCGGAGTCACGATAGCCGATGTCGCCCGTGTGAAACCAGCCGCCGCGAAAGGCGCGCGCCGTCGCCTCCGGGTTGCGGAAGTAGCCTTTGAAAATATTCTCGCCGCGCAGCACTATCTCGCCCGCTTCGCCGTCCGGCACTTCTCTGTCCTCCTCGTCAAAGACCTTCATCTCGTTGCCGATGGCGAGGCCGCAACTGCCCGGCCGACGCCGCTCGTCGGGCGGGTTGAACGTCGAACGACAGGTTGACTCCGAGAGTCCGTAGCCTTCAATGACCAGACAACGGAAAGTCTCCTCGAAGCGCCTGAGCACCTCGGCCGGAACGGGGGCGGAGCCGCACATCGCAAAGCGCAGGCTCCCGGTCTGCAAACCTGCGGGGATGCCTGCCGGATAGGTCGCCAGCAGCATCGAGAGCATCGTCGCCACAGAGCCGAAGGAGGTCACTTGGTAGTCGGAGATAATCTGCCAGAAACGCGAGGCGGAAAAGCGCGGGCTGACGACGGTTGAGCCGCCCGCGTAGAGCGCCGACATCGTCGTCACCGAGACGGCGTTCATGTGAAAGAGCGGCATCAACGTGAGCAGCCGGTCGGTCTCCGTGAAGCCGAGCCAGTTGACGATTTGGCGCGCGTTGGCGAGCAGGTTGCCGTGCGTCAGCAGACAGCCCTTCGGTTTACCCGTCGTCCCCGAAGTGTAGATGATGATGGCCTCGTCTGCGCTTCCGAGCGGTTCGAGATGAGCCTCATCCGCCTCCGGCGTTTCCTCCGACGCTTCACCTGACGCTTCATCTGACGTGTGTCCGGCAAATTCCCTTGTCGCGGCGGCCTCGTCGTCGAAGACGATGCGGTGTTGGAGGCGGGTCAGTTGGTCGCTAATCGCTTCTAGTTGCGCCGCAAACTGCGTGTGATAGAGCAGCGCCTTAGCGTCGGAATTGGTGAGCGCGTAGAGAATCTCTTCGGGCTTGAGCAGAGAGTTGATGGGGCCTGCGAGCGCGCCGAGATGGAAGCAGGCGAAGTAGGCGATGACGTACTCCGCGCTGTTCGGCATGAGCAGGCTGACCACGTCGCCGCGACCGACGCCGCGCGCACGCAGCATCCGCGCCGCACGTTCGACCGCGCGCACAAACTCGGCGTAAGTGTAGGCGCGACCGTCCGCTTCGGAGAAAAGGAAAGTCTTGCGGGGCGCGGCCAAAGCGCGTGCGTGCAGCAGTTCGCGGACGTTGCTGGTCATGCTCTGTTCGGGGCGGTCGGCTGTTTTTTCGCTTTCCACGCCAGCGTGCTCTGATATATAGTCTCCGGCGATGACATGCAGACCGCCGGGAGTCTTGGCGCTCGGCGCGTTGAGCTTTCGGTTAGAGCGTCCGTAGCTTATCGAAAACGCTTCCACAACTACAACTTTCAGATTCCGTTTGTAGACTCCCGAACTTTCAAACGACGCCCGCGCCCTGAAGCCTCCGAGCAGGCGAGAGGCGGAAGGTGACTATGGAGACTTATCGCAATTTCATCGGCGGCGAGTGGGTCGAATCCACTTCGTCGAAGACCGCACAGAACGTCAACCCGGCCGACACGAACGACATCATCGGAGAGATGCGTCTGGCGACGCGCGACGAGGCGCGGCGCGCCGTCGAAACCGCTGCCGAGAGTTTTCGCGCGTGGCGCGCAACGCCCGCACCCGTGCGCGGACGCATCGTCGCACGTGCCGCGCGTCTGATGGAAGACGACAAAGAGAACCTCGCACGCATCCTCACGCGCGAGGAAGGAAAGACGCTCGCAGAGGCGCGCGGCGAACTGCAACGCGCCATCAACGTCGCGGAGTTTTGCGCCGGAGAGGCACGCCGCTTGAACGGCGAGACCATCGCCTCGGAACTGCCGTCGAACTTCGCCTACACCATCCTGCAACCGCACGGCGTCGTCGCCTGCATCACGCCCTGGAACTTCCCCGTCGCCATCCCGGTCTGGAAGATTGCGCCCGCGCTCGTCGCCGGAAACACGGTCGTCTTCAAGCCCGCGACGCTGACTCCGGCGACGGCCGTCCGCCTCGTCGAGCTCTTCGCTGAGGCCGGAATCCCCAAAGGCGTGCTCAATCTCATCATCGGTTCAGGCTCGGAGGCGGGCGACGAGATAACCAATCATCGCGCGGTGCGCGCCATCTCGTTCACAGGCTCAAACGGCGTCGGCGTCTCGCTCTACGAGCAGGCGGCGCGGCGCGGCGCGAAGGTGCAGTGCGAGATGGGCGGCAAGAACCCCGTCATCGTGTTGGAAGATGCAGACCTCGACCTCGCCGTCGAATCGACGGCGCAGGGCGCTTTCGGCTCGACCGGTCAGAGATGCACGGCGACGAGCCGCGCCGTCGTCGTCAAAGAGATTGCCGACCGCTTCGTCTCGCGCCTCGTCGAGCGCGCCGAAGCCTTGCGCCTCGGCGACGGCGCGCGACCTGAGACGGAAGTCGGGCCGCTCGTCGATTCGCATCAGTTCGAGACCGTGCGCCGCTACATCAACATCGGGCGCGAGGACGGCGCGGAACTCCGGTGCGGCGGAGAGGCGCCGCGCGGCGATGGTTTCGAGCGCGGCTTCTTCTTCCGCCCTACCATCTTCGACCGCGTCACACCCGACATGAGAATCGCGCGCGAAGAGATTTTCGGCCCCGTCCTCTCCGTCCTGCGCGTCAACGATTTCGAGGAAGCCCTCACTGTCGCCAACGACAGCGAATACGGGTTGTCGTCCTCCATCTTCACCAACGACGCGGCGCGCATCTTCCGCTACGTCGATGAGATTGAGACCGGCATGACGCACATCAACTCCCCGACGACGGGCGGCGAGGCGCACATCCCCTTCGGCGGCATCAAGTCCACCGGCATCGGCGAACGCGAACAGGGTTCGACGGCGCTCGACTTCTACACCGAGTTGAAGGTCGTCTATGTTGACTACACGGGTCGCAAACGTGAAGGAAATCTGTATTAGAAATCGCCCCGCGAAAACTCGAACGCCCTTATGAAAACCATCAAGTGCCCCTCGTGCCAACTGCCCAACAACTTCGACAACGAAGCGTGCGAGCAGTGCCACGAACCGCTCGCCGCTGCCAAGCTCGAACAGACCATCAACGAGTTGAGAGCCACCACGGAGAAGGCGCGCGAGGCCGTGACGCCGCGTAAGTCTTTCAGTTCCCTCAACGGCTTCGGCACGACGCTGCTCGACTATCGCGCGCTCGACGACGGCACATACGAGGCTACGCGCTGGGTTATCGCGATGGCGCTTCCGCTCTTCCCGCTCGCCACCTACCGTATCCGTCCTGAGACGCAGGAGCGCGGCTACGGGCAAGAGACTTCGCGCTTCACCATCCTCGAACGCGTCGCACTCAAGCCCGCACGCATCGTCCGCACCTACCTGCTCGCCGCCGTCGGCCTCCTGCCCGTGCTGCTCGGCATCATCTACTCGACCGAGTTGAACCGCGTGCTCAAAGGCTGGACGGCCGTGCTGGTGATGCTCCTGATGGGCGCGTGGGCGGTCTATATCATCTTCTTCAAACTGAAGAACGAGGGCAACGCCTACAAGACCAAGCCCGCCGTGCAGCAACAGAACAGTCGCATCACGACTTAGAGTCCAGCAAACGGGAGACGACATTGATGAGCAAGGCTGAGATGAGCACACAACAGTCCGAGACGGTGCGTAAGCACAAGGAGTTTCTGTTCCCGGCCGTCGCCACCTACTACGAAGAACCGCTCGCGCTCGTGCGCGGCGAAGGCATGTACGTCTGGGACGATGCCGACAACCGTTATCTCGACTGCTTCGGCGGCGTCCTCACCATCAGCGTCGGCCATGCCAACCCGCGCGTCAACGAGGCCATCATCGAACAGGTCAAGCGGCTGCAACATACCTCGACGCTCTACGCCAACAAGCCGCAGGCAGACCTCGCCGAGAAGCTTCACCAGATAACGCCCGGCCGCCTCAAGAAGTCTTTCTTCACCAACAGCGGCACGGAGGCCGACGACACGGCCATCACCGCCGCCAAGCTCTACACCGGCCGCCACGAGATAGTCGTCCTCCGCCACAGCTATTCGGGGCGCTCGGCGACGGCGCTCTCGGCCGTCGGCCATTCGACATGGCGACAGCTTCCCTCTCAGGTGGCAGGCATCGTCCACGCACGCGCGCCTTACTGCTACCGCTGCCCTCTGAAGCTCTCCTACCCGGACTGCGGTCTGGCCTGCGCCGAAGACATTGAAGACGTGATTATGACGACGACGACGGGCGAGATTGCCGCCTTCATGGCCGAACCCATTCTCGGCGTCGGTGGCTTCATCGTCCCGCCGCCGGGCTACTTCGAGCGCGCCGTCGAGATTACGCGCAAGCACGGCGGGCTCTTCATCGCCGACGAGGTGCAGACCGCGTGGGGTCGCACCGGAGATAAGTGGTTCGGCATCGAGCACTGGGATGTCGAGCCTGACATCATCACGTCCGCCAAAGGCATGGGCAACGGCGTGCCTATCGGGATGACGACGGCGACGCCGGAGGTGGCCGACGCCTACAAGGGACTGACCTTCTCGACCTTCGGCGGCAACCCGGTCTCGATGGCGGCCGCGCTGGCCGTCATCAAGTACATCGAGGACGAAGACCTGCGCCGTAACTCTGCGGTCGTCGGCGCATACTTCCGAGAGCGTCTGGAAGAGCTCAAGGAGCGGCACGGGGTCGTCGGCGACGTGCGCGGGATGGGGCTGATGCAGGCTTTGGAGTTGGTTAAAGACCGCGAGACGAAGGAGCCTGCGCCGCAAGCCGTCCTGAAAGTTTTTGAGGAGACGCGTCGGCGCGGCGTCCTCGTCGGCAAGGGCGGCCTCTACGCCAACGTCATTCGCACGGGTCTGCCGCTCATCGCCACCAAAGAGCACGTCGATGAACTCGTCGCCGCGCTCGACGCCGGTCTCGCCGTGGCAATGGCCGCCTGAGACGCCTCACACGCGACGCGAAAGAGTGCATGGTCTTGACCTACATCCTCATCGGCGCGGCGATTATCGCCTTCATCGTCCTGCTCGCACTTGTCAGGTCGAAGAAGGCCGCGCCGCAACGTCCTCCGACGCCGCAACGTCTGCCCCGTGCCGACGCCGCTCCCACCATTTCGACGACGGCGACGACGCGGACGACGCAGGCAGAGAGGCAGCCCGCGCAGCGGCCGCCCGTTGAAGTTCAGTCGCCGCCGGTTGTCTCGCCCGAAGAGGCGAAGTTGGATGAACTGACCAAACTCGTCGGCTACGACCGCGCGCGTGCGGAGCGCCACGTCGCGCGTGTTGAGAGGAGCAATCCCGACAAGTCGCGTCTGTGGTGCATCGAGAAAGCCATCGAGGACGCGCTGCGCGACCGTCATGCAAGGTAACTCAACAGAGGAACTTTAAATGAGAACGCTGATTCGCAATGGCCGCGTCGTCACGGCGGTTGACGATTACAAGGCAGACGTTTTGATTGAGGGCGAGACGGTTTCGACCATCGGCGCGCGGCTCGATGTCGAAGCCGACAAGGTGATTGACGCCACTGGCAAGCTGGTCATCCCCGGCGGCATCGACCCGCACACGCACATGGAGTTGCCCTTCGGCGGGACGGAGTCTTCCGACGACTTCTTTACGGGCACGCGCGCGGCCGCCTACGGCGGGACGACGACCATCATCGACTTCGCCGTCCAGTACAAGGGACAGGCTTTGCGCGAGGGGCTTGACCGCTGGCACGCCAAGGCAGAGGGCAAGACCGCGATTGATTACGGCTTCCACCTCATCGTCACGGACATGGAAGACGAGCGCGTCCCCGAACTTCATCAGTTGATGGACGAGGGCGTCACCAGCTTCAAACTGTTCATGGCCTACCCCGGCGTCTTTCTCGTCGATGACGCGACCATCTTCCGCGCCATGACGGCCGCAGGCGAGCGCGGCGGACTCATCTGCATGCACGCGGAGAACGGCGTCGTCATCAACGAGATTATCAAGCGGGCGCTGGCTGAAGGGCGCACCGCGCCGAAGTATCATGCGCTGACGCGTCCGACCGTCGCCGAGGCCGAAGGTGTGCATCGCGCCATCCGCATCGCAGAGATGGCCGAAGCGCCCGTCTACATCGTCCACCTCTCCTGCGCCGACGCGCTCGCACAGGTGCGCGAGGCGCGCGACCGGGGTCTTCCAGCCTTCGCCGAAACCTGCCCGCAGTATCTCTTCCTCTCGCTGGACAACTACGACGAGCCTGATTTCGGCGGCGCGAAGTACGTGATGACGCCGCCTTTGCGCGAGCGTTGGAATCAGGCCGAACTGTGGAAGGGTCTACGCACCGACGACCTGCAAGTGATTTCAACCGACCACTGCCCCTTCTGCATGAAGGAGCAGAAGGAGTTGGGGCGCGGAGACTTCTCGAAGATTCCGAACGGCGCGCCCGGCGTCGAGCATCGCGTCCCGCTCATCTACAACGGCGGCGTGATTGAAAACCGCATCTCTCTCAACCGCTTCGTCGAACTGACCTCGACGGCCGCCGCCAAGATGTTCGGCCTCTTTCCGCGCAAAGGCACTGTCGCCGTCGGCTCGGACGCAGACATCGTCGTCTTCGACCCCGAACGCGAACAGACCATCAGCGCCGCGACGCACCACATGAACGTTGACTACAGCGCCTACGAAGGGCAGACCATTCGCGGCGTGGTCGAGACCGTCCTCTCGCGCGGGCGCGTCGTTATCGAGGACGGTGAGTACAAGGGCAAGGCGGGCGACGGTCGCTTCCTCAAACGCGGAACGTGCGTGGCTCTCTGAGCGCCGCGCGTCTCTGAAGGGCAAAAATTTCTGTGCGAGGTGAGGTTGATGAAAAGCACGCTCCTGAAACTCTCAATGGTCGCCCTGCTCGCCTGCGCGCCGACGCCGTCGGTCGCGGCGCAGCAGGAGAAGGCCGAGCCGCGTTTGATTACCGTGAGCGGCGAGGCGGAAGTGCGCGTCGTCCCTGACGAGGTCAGGTTCGATGTCGCCGTGCAGTCCTTCAACAAAGACTTGCGGCAGGCGAAGACGCAGACCGACGAGCGCATCGCCAGATTGATTGAGATGACGCGGCGTTACCAGATTGCCGCGCGCGATGTGCAGACCGACTACTTCAAGGTCGAACCGCGCTACAAGGGCGACGACAGCAGCCGCCTTCTCATCGGCTACTCTGTGCGCAAAGACCTCGTCTTCACGTTGCGCGACGTGAGCAAGGCGGAGGCGTTGCTCTCCGAGACGCTCGAATCCGGCGTGACGCGCATCAACGATGTCGAGTTTCGCACCTCCGAGCCGCGCAAATACCGCGACGAGGCGCGCGCCCTCGCCATCAAGGCCGCGCGCGAGAAGGCCATTGCGCTGACGGGCGAAATCGGTCAGAAAATCGGCAAGGCTTATTCGATAGAGGAGGAGGGCGCGGTCAATCGCGGCGGCAACGCGAGCACTTACTCCAACGTGACCAGCAACACTTACCGCGTCGAAGGCGATTCCTCTGCGGCCGAAGGCACGCTCGCGCTCGGCCAGATTGTCCTGAGCGCGCGCGTCGTCGTCCGTTTCGAGATTGAATAGGATGAGCACGGAAACTCTCAACGCGAACGACATTGCCCCGGAGCGACGCGACTTCGTGGAGTTGCGCGAAGACGTGTCGGCGAGTCCGCTCTGGAACAGAGACCTCGCGCCGACCACCATCCGCGAGCGCACATGGTCGACGTGGAACATCGCCGCGCTCTGGATTGGGATGAGCGTCGTCATCACGACCTACACGCTGGCCGGCGGCTTCATCGAAGCGGGGATGAATTGGTGGCAGGCGATGGTTACCATCCTCTTAGGCAACACTATCGTCCTCGTCCCGATGGTCTTGAACGCGCACGCCGGAACGAAATACGGCGTCTCCTTCCCCGTCCTCTGTCGCGCCTCGTTCGGCACGAAAGGCGCGAACGTTCCGGCCGTCCTGCGCGCGATAGTCGCCTGCGGGTGGTTCGGTATTCAGACGTGGATTGGCGGCGATGCGCTCGACAAACTGTTTGCCGCGATGTACGGCGGCTGGAACGGTCTCGCGGGCGGCGCGTCCGTGTTCGGCGTCGCGCTCCATACGTGGGTCGCCTTCTTCATCTTCTGGGCTATCGAGGTCTTCATCATCCTCAAGGGCGTCGAGGGCATCAAGTATCTTGAGACGTGGTCTGCGCCGCTGCTGCTGGCGGGCGGCGCAGTGTTGCTGGTGTGGGCTTCGTGGCGGGCGGGCGGTCTGGGGCGCGTGCTCTCGGAATCGAGTGCGTTGCAAAAGCAGCAGAACAACTTCTGGACGATTTTTCCCGGCGCGCTGACGGCTTCGGTCGGCTACTGGGCGACGCTCAGTCTGAACATCCCCGACTTCACGCGCTACGCGCGCTCGCAACGCTCGCAGATGCTCGGACAGGCGCTCGGTCTTCCCCTGACGATGACGGCCTTCGCCTTCATCGGCGTCGCCGTGACGAGCGCGACGCTGCTCATCTACGGAGTAGCGATACCGAACCCGGTTGACCTGATGGCGCGTTTCGACAGCGTTCTCGTCATCCTCTTTGCGACGGCCGTCATCTTCGCCGCGCAGTTGACGACCAACATGGCCGCCAACGTCGTCTCGCCCGCCAACGACTTCTCGAACCTCAACCCGCGTCTCATCTCCTACGTCACGGGCGGATTGATTACGGCGCTCATCGGCGTCGTGATGATGCCGTGGAAGTTGATGGCCTCGATGGGCGCGTACATCTTCACGTGGCTCATCGGCTATTCGGGACTGATGGGCGCGATTGCCGGAATCCTCATCTGCGACTACTGGGTCTTACGACGGCAGAGGCTCAACCTCGCCGCCCTCTTCGACCCGCGCGGCCGCTACAGTTACAGGGACGGCTTCAACTGGGCGGCCATTCTCGCGCTCGTGCTCGCCATTCTGCCCGTCGTTCCCGGCTTCCTGCGCGCCGCCGTCACGCCCAACGGCCTCATCGCAGAGGCCGATAAGAACCTGTTCGACACGCTCTACACCTACGCGTGGTTCGTCACCTTCGCTATCGGCTTCGTTGTCTATTATCTTTTCATGAACCGCCATCCGAGTTTGAAGGAGGAGTAAACTCAAGTCATGCCGAGGACAGTCAAATGCGGCCTCATACAGGCTACCAACGCCGCGCCGACCGACGCGCCCATCGAAGAGATTAAGCGCGCCAACATCGAAAAGCACCTCACGCTCATCGAAGACGCCGCGCGTCAGGGCGTGCAAATCCTGTGCATGCAGGAGGTCTTCACCACGCCTTACTTCTGCGCCGAGCAGCAGACGCGCTGGTATGAGGCCGTCGAGAAAGTGCCCGACGGGCCGACCGTGCGCCTGATGCAGGATGTCGCACGCCAGCACGGGATGGTGATTATCGTCCCCATCTACGAGGAGGACATCGCGGGCGTCTACTACAACACGGCCGCCGTCATCGACGCCGACGGCAAGTATCTCGGCAAGTATCGCAAGAACCACATCCCGCACGTCGCGCCCGGCTTCTGGGAGAAGTTCTACTTCAAACCGGGCAACCTCGGTTACCCGACCTTCGAGACGGCCTACGCGCGCGTCGGCGTCTACATCTGCTACGACCGCCACTTCCCCGAAGGCGCGCGCATCCTCGGCCTCAACGGCGCGGAGATTGTCTTCAACCCTTCGGCGACGGTCGCCGGACTCTCCGAATACCTGTGGCGTCTTGAGCAGCCTGCCCACGCCGTCGCCAACGGCTACTTCATCGGCGCTATTAACCGCGTCGGCCACGAGCAGCCCTGGGACATCGGAGAGTTTTACGGGCAGAGCTATTTCTGCGACCCGCGCGGGCAGTTTCTCGCCGAAGCGCCGCGCGACAAGGATGCGCTCGTCGTCGCCGACCTCAACCTCGACGTGATTCGTGAGGTGCGCAACACGTGGCAGTTCTTCCGCGACCGTCGTCCAGAATCCTACGACCCGCTCGTGACGGAATAAGGATGAACGAAAGAGAGCGTTACTCTTCGGTCGCGAAGTGGGAGCCGATTGTCGGCTACTCAAGAGCCGTGCGCGTCGGCACGCGCATCTATGTGACGGGGACGACCGCGCTCGGCGACGACGGCCAAGTTGTCGGCGCAGGCGACGCCTACGCGCAGACCGCCCAGACACTGAAGAACATCGGCCGCGCGCTCTCACACTTCGGCGCGTCCTTCGAGCACGTCGTCCGCACGCGCATCTACGTCACAGACATCTCGCGTTGGGAAGAGTACGGACGCGCGCACGGAGAAGTCTTCAGCCAAATTCTCCCGGCGACGACGATGGTCGAAGTCTCACGTCTCATCGACCCCTCGATGCTCGTCGAGATAGAGGCCGACGCCGAGCTATAAAACCGCGAAGACGAATTTGGACGCCTTCGCCCAACACGAAAGTTTCAGGAGCATGTCTGTCATCCACGAAACACCCATCACCTTCGAGCAAATCGAGCAGAACTTCCGCGAGATAGCGCCGCCGCTGACGGTCGCCGAAGCCATCTTCGAGGCCAACCGCTGCGTCTACTGCTTCGACGCTCCCTGCACGCGCGCCTGTCCGACGCACATCGATGTGCCCTCGTTCATCAAGAAAATCGCCACCGGCAATCTGGTTGGCTCGGCGCGCGTCATCTTCGATGCCAATCCCATCGGCGCTACCTGCGCGCGCGTCTGTCCCGTCGAGGTCTTGTGCGAGGGCGCGTGCGTCGAGAACACGCTGATGCAGAAGCCCATCGAGATTGGCCGTCTCCAACGCTTCGCCACCGACGCCGCATTGCAGGACGGCCGCGAACTGTTTCGCGCCGGAGAGCCGAACGGAAAATCCGTCGGCATCATCGGTTCAGGTCCGGCGGGACTCTCGTGCGCCGCTTATCTGGCGCGTCTCGGCTACAGCGTCACCGTTTACGAGAAGCGCGCGCTGCCGGGCGGACTCGACACCTACGGGATGGCCGAATACAAGATGACGCAGCGCACGTCGCTGGCAGAGACGGCGCTGGTCGAACGTCTCGGCGTCCGCTTCATCTGCGGCATGGAGGTCGGCCGCGACGTGTCCGTGCGCGACCTCGAAGCGGCGCACGATGCGGTCTTCCTCGGTGTCGGCCTCGGCGCGACGACGCGTCTGAACGTTCCCGGCGAAGACCTGCGCGGCGTCTACGACGCGCTCGACTTCATCGAACGGATTAAGACGCGCGAGTGGCGCAGCGTCCACGTCGGCCGCACGGTCGTCGTCATCGGCGCGGGCAACACGGCCGTCGATGCGGCGACACAGGCGCGACGACTCGGCGCCGAACGCGTCTTGATGGTCTATCGTCGCAGCCAACGCGAAATGCCCGCTTACGCTTACGAGTACGAGTTGGCGAAGGCGGATGCGGTCGAGTTCCGCTGGCAGACCGCGCCGGTCGAAATCCTTGCGGACGAAAGCGGCCAGCGCGTCGCGGGCTTGCGTTGCGTGCGGATGGAGTTGGGAGAGGCCGACGCTTCGGGTCGCCGCACGGCGCGCCCTGTCGCCGGTTCGGAGTTCGAGATTCCTTGCGACATGGTCATCAAGGCGCTCGGACAGCAGAAGATGAGAGCCTTCGTCGAGAGCATCGAGGGCGTTGAGACGGACGAGGCGGGGCGCGTCAGAGTCGATGCGCGAACGATGCGGACGGGCAATCCGAAATTCTTCGCCGGGGGCGACTGCGTCAACGGCGGGCGCGAGGCCGTCGATGCCGCGCAGATGGGCAAGCACGCCGCAGAGGGCATCCACGAATCTCTCACCGGCGAGCGCGTGAGCTTCGCCGGAACGAGTATTTAGAGCATCTCTGAAAACAGTTCTTCGACTTCTGGTGCGGCCGCGCGCGAAAGCCGGTTTCACGCGCGAGGGTTGCGAAGAAGAAGGTTTGAGTGATTAAGATTCGGAGCGATAGTTATGGCAGACCTGAGCGTTAATTTCGCGGGCATCAAATCCCCCAACCCTTTCTGGCTCGCCTCCGCGCCGCCCACCAACATGGGTTCGATGGTCGAGCGCGCCTTCGATGCCGGTTGGGGCGGCGCAGTCTGGAAGACCCTCGGCGAGCCGATTCGCAACGTCTGCTCGCGTCTCGGCTCCATCGACAGCGGCCCGCAGCGCATGCTCGGACTCAACAACATCGAACTCATCACAGACCGCCCGCTCGAAGTCAACCTGCGCGAGATACGCGAGTGCAAGCGCAAGTATCCGAAACACGCTTTGATTGTGTCGCTGATGGTCGAATCGCGCCGCGAGGCGTGGCACGAGATTGCCAAGCGCGTCGAAGACACGGGCGCTGACGGCGTCGAGTTGAACTTCGGCTGCCCGCACGGGATGAGCGAGCGCGGCATGGGTTCGGCGATGGGACAAGTTCCCGAATATACCTGCATGGTGACCGAGTGGGTCAAGGAAGCGACGACGCTTCCCGTCATCGTCAAGCTGACGCCGAACGTCACGAGCATCACGCCGCCCGGCCGCGCCGCAGTCAATGGCGGAGCCGACGCGCTCTCGCTTATCAACACCATCAACTCGGTCGTCGGCGTTGACCTCGACACGATGATTCCGCACCCGAACGTCAACGGGATGGCCGCGCACGGCGGCTACTGCGGCCCGGCCGTCAAACCGATTGCGCTCAACATGGTCTCGGAACTGGCGCGCGACCCGGCGATAAGCGTGCCTATCAGCGGCATCGGCGGCATCTCGAACTGGCGCGACGCGGCCGAATTCCTGCTCCTCGGCGCGACCACCGTGCAGGTCTGCACGGCCGTCATGCACTACGGTTATCGCATCGTCGAAGACATGATTGACGGACTCTCGAACTACCTCGACGAGAAGGGCTTCCCCACCGTGCGCGACCTCATCGGCCGCAGCGTCTCGCGCATCACGGACTGGGGCAATCTCGACCTCAACTACAAGACGGTCGCGCGCATCGACCACTCGAAATGCATCCAGTGCAACCTCTGCCACGTCGCCTGCGAGGACGGCGCGCACCAATGCATCCCGCTCGTCCAGATGAACGGCACGCGCTTCCCCGTCGTTGACGAGGCCGAGTGCGTCGGCTGCAATCTCTGCTATCTCGTCTGCCCCTCGCCCGGCTGCATCTCGATGGTGCGCCTCGACGACGGCACGTCTCCGCTCACGTGGCGCGAACTGACTTCACGCCCCGCCGAGACGATGACGGGCGACCAATGACCCTCACACGACAGACTCGCCACCTCACACTCAGACGCGGAAAGTATGGCCGACAAACAACCCACGCCGCTCGCCTTCATGAGCTACGTCCGCTTCGACGACGAGCATGAGAACGGCCGCCTCACGCAGTTTCGCACACGCCTGAGCGGCGAAGTGCGGATGCAGACGGGCGATGACTTCGCGATTTTCCAAGACCGCAACGATATTCAGTGGGGTCAGAACTGGAAGCAGCGCATCGAAGAGTCGCTCGACTCCGTGACCTTTCTGATTCCCATCATCACCCCCAACTTCTTCAACAGCCCGGCCTGCCGCGAAGAGTTGGAGAAGTTCCTCGAACGCGAAAGGGTGCTCAAACGCAATGACCTCATCCTTCCCGTCTACTACGTCGGCAGCAAGGTCTTGGACGAAGAGTCGAAACGCGCACAGGATAAACTCGCGCAGGAGATAGCCAAACATCAGTACGCAGACTGGCGCGAACTGCGCTTCGAGCCTTTCACCTCGCCGCAGGTCGGCAAAACCCTCGCCCAACTCGCCATCCAAATCCGCGACGCACTCGAACGCGCCAACACGTCCGCCAAAACGGCCGCCAAACGCGCCGAGACGAGAAAGCGTGCATCGTCCAGAACCCAATCCAAAGCCGGTCTCGCACGCTCTCCCGTCGGCGAACAGGTCGGCCAGCGGCCGCAACCTTCCGGGTCGTTGAAAGGCAGCGAGACCGCGCGCCCGTCCGGTAAAACCGAGCCGACCACATTGGTTGTTGACCGGATGCACCGTGGAGATTTCGCGACGATTACGGAGGCCATCGCCGCAGCCGAGGCGGGCTACAGGATTCTCGTCCGTCCCGGCCTTTATCAGGAAGGGCTGTTGATTGATAAGCCGTTAGAGATAATCGGCGCGGGCAACGCGGCCGATGTCGTGATTCAGGCGACAGGCCAAAACGCCGTGCTGTTCAAAGCAACGATGGGACGCATCTCCAATCTTTCCCTGCGCCAGTCGGGACGAGGGACGTGGCAGTGCGTAGACATTACGCAGGGACGTTTGGAACTTGAGGGCTGCGACCTCACGAGCGAAAGCGGCTCGTGTCTTGCCATCCACGACGGGGCCGACCCGCGCATCATGCGTAATCGCATCCACGACGGACAATCCAGCGGCGTCTACGTCTACGCCAGCGGTCTCGGCACGCTCGAAGACAATGACATCTTCGGCAACGCTCTGTCCAACGTCTCGATTAAGTCGAACGGCAATCCGACGCTGCGGCGCAATCGCATCCACGACAGCAAACAGAACGGCGTGATGGTCTACGAAAATGGTCAGGGCACGCTCGAAAACAACGACATCTTCGGCAACGGTTATTCAGGCATTGAAATCCGAGAACACGGCAACTCAACTGTCAGGAATAACCGCATCAAGAAAAATGCCTTTTACGGCATCACCATTCGCACGACCGGCGGCGGCACTTTTGAAGACAACGATGTGCGAGATAACAGGATTAGCGCGTTCTGGACTTCCGAAGACAGCATGGAGCAGGTCAAGCGTGCGCGCAATCAGGAGTAGGCGTCCGAGTTTGTCGGCGTGTTTATGAGAGGGGCGCACTAGGCGGGGTCGCAGGCGTGCGCGGGGGTTTCGTCGAGCGCGGCGCGCGGGTCGAAGAGGAGGCGTTCGAGCCGCTGCGTGCGCAGGCCGTAGAAGTTTTTCAGGTCGCGGAACTGCCGGAGAGCCTCCTCGTTAAATGACGCGCGCGGACGCCTGACACCCGTCAGCATGACGTTCTTGGCCGTGTGCTCGGTCGAGATGAACTCGAAGACTTTGGTCGCGTAGCCCGTGTATTCAAGCAGCAGCGCGCGCAAAGCGTCCGTCAGCATCTCTGCCTGACGTTCGAGCAGGATGCCGTGACGCAGCACGGGGCGCAGCACCTCCGGCGCTTCTATCTGCGGCCTCACTTCCTTGTGACAACACGGCGCGCAGATGACGATTGACGCGGCGGCACTGATGCCTTTGAAGAGCGCGTCGTCGGTCGCCGTGTCGCAGGCGTGGAGCGCGATGAGGATGTCGGTGCTCTCGTCTTCCGTCGAGAAATCGTCGATGTAGCCCTGCCGGAACTGCAAACGCTCGAAGCCCGCCTCGACCGCCACGCGGTTGCACAACTCGACCAACTCGGCGCGCGCTTCGACGCCTGTAACGTGCGCCTGCAAGCCCAGCCCCCGATTGAGATAATCGTAGACGGCAAACGTCAGGTAGCCTTTGCCTGAACCCATGTCAACGACCGAGAGGGTCGGCTGCGAGGCGAGCGCGGAGGAGGCATGGAGACCGGCGACGATTTCGACGAATCTGTTTATCTGTCGAAACTTGTCGCTCATCGAGGCGCGCACCTCGCTGCGCTCGTTCGTGACACCGAGCGCACGCAGGTAGACGTTGTTTTCAGGTTCGATGAAGCGACGCTTCCGCTGGTCGTGCGTCGCCACCGGGCGCGACTTGAAGGAAGGCTCGGCCGCGATGAGACGCGGCTTGAGTTTCCTGTTGTATTCGAGTTGGAGGTTGCGCTTGAGCGTAAAGAGATGCCCACTCAGGAAGGAGACGCCGAGCAGGCGGCGCAGTTCGTCGCGGCCTTCGTCGTGCGTGTAGTTCTTCGTCGTGTCTTTCGTGCGAAAGCGATAGAGGAAAGAGAGCCGCGCCTGACCTTTTATCTCGACCGGCCGGACATAAACGTTCTTCAACTCCACGTCGGCCGCGCCGCGATACTTGCCGAGCGTGAGTTTGACGAAAGAGCCATCGCCCAAACTCTCCTCGAAGGCTCTGAAAAAATCCTCTGCGTCCGAATCTGCCATCACGAAAATTCTTATCGTCTGCGCGCGCCCTGCGTGCGAACTCAATCGCACGCGCGAGGCGCAAACTAATCCGTTATTTTCCTTTAGCCGTCAGTTCACGCATGAGCGGCGGAATCTCTGCGAGCAGTTCGCGTGCGAGGAAGCCGAGTCGCCCGATGCGGCGTGCGAGGCGGTCGCCCGCGCGTGCGTGCAGGTGTACGCCCCAGACTGTCGCCGCGAGCGGACGCGCGCCGCGCGCCGCCAGTCCCGCGACGATGCCTGAGAGCGTGTCGCCCGAACCGGAGGTGGCGAGGCCGACGTTGCCCGCGCGGTTGCAGTAAACCTGCGACCCCGGCGCGGCGATAAAGGTCTCGCGTCCCTTGAAGGCGACGACCGCTCGCAACTCGCCCGCCGTCTTCTCGGCCGCTTCGGCCGCTCCGGCCGCGAGCACCTCCCTCTCCAGACCGCAAATCTTCGCCATCTCGCCCGCGTGCGGCGTCACCACCGCGTTACCGCGCAGACCGTGTAGCAGGTCTGACTTCGCCGCCAGACAACCGAGCGCGCCCGCGTCGAGCACGACGACCGCGCCGCTTCCGAGACGCGGTAGCAGTGTCTCGGCGAATCGCGTGATGGAGTCGTCGTCAATCATCCCCGGCCCGATGACGACCGATTGTGCGCTGGCGGCCAACTCGGCTATCCGCGCGGCTGACGCGCTTGAGATGCCGCCCCGTTTCGTCTCCGGCAGGGCGAAGACCCTGCCTTCGGGGACGTTTGCGCCGACGTGCGGCGCGACGCTTTTGACGGTTGCAATCTGAATCTTCCCCGCGCCCGCGCGCAGTGCGGCGACGGCCGAGAGGATGACCGCGCCGGGCATCTCTGCCGAGCCGCCGACGACGAGCACGCGTCCGCGCTCCTCTTTGTCGTCATCCTCCGCAGGCTGCGGCAAAGGCAGACGCGCCAGAACTTTCGGCGTGATGACGGCGACCGACGACTTCGCGCGCGACTCTTTGGGCATCCCGCGCCTCACTTCGGAGCGACCGGCACGTCGCGGTCGGTCGTCACGCGTTCGCCCGCCTCTTCGACCGGCGCGCAGAAGTTGAAGAGACGCAGGGCGAGCTTTCCGTTCCTGCCGAGCGTGGGGTCAAACTCGTATGAGGTCACGGAACAGTTGGCAACGTCCACCTCTCTGTCGATGCTGAGAATCTGTTCTTCGGTCATGCGTTCGAGCAGGTAGCGAAAGCAGAAGACGACGACCGAGTGTGCGACGATAAGCACGCGCTCGCCCCTGTACTCGCGCGTGATGGTGTCAATCATGTTGCGCAGGCGCAGGATAACGTCGCACCAACTCTCGCCGCCCGGCGGACGATGATAGAACTTGCCGAGCGCGCGCCGCATCTCTGCCTGTTCCGGGTACTTGCCCTGAATACCGAACTTGGTCAGACGGTCGAGGATGCCGAACTCCTTTTCGCGCAGCCGCTCGTCGATGATGTAAGAGAGTTCTTCCGCGTCGAGTCCGGCCTCACGCAGAGCAATGTCGGCAGTCTCCCGCGCGCGGACGTAAGGCGAGGTGAGGACGACGCTCGGCTTCTCCGTTTCAGACATCGAGCCGAACCAGCGACCGAGCGCGGCAGCCTGCCTTTCGCCGAGCGCAGAGAGCGGCACGTCTGCGTCGCGCGTGGCGATGTCAATCAGGGGCAACCCGGCGGCCTCAGCCGCGTCGCGCGCAACGTTACCGGCACTCTCGCCGTGTCGCACAATCCAGATTACGTCCGGCCACTTCTGCCCGTCCCTCACGCGCCTCTCCCCCGTTCGCTGTTTGATGATTCCTAATGAGCCACGTCGTCAACCATCTCGTTGTTGCGCACGGCCGCGCGGTCGCCGAGCGTCGTCAGCAGCGACGGCGACAGCTCTGACTGGCTGTCTTTGCCCCGCGCGCGTCGGCGACCGATGCCGCCCGGCGCAGGCAGCAGACGATTGACGAGTTCGAGCAGGTCGGCCGTCACTTCCGGAAAGAGTTGCCGGAACTTGACGGCCAGCACGGCCTGTATCGTCAGTATCACTTCGGCGTCGCCGCGCCGCGTGGCCGCGATAATCTGCCGCGCCGCGCGCTCGGCCTGTATCGAGGTGACCGGAAGTGCGTCGCTGATGCTGAACCATGCGTACTCGGCGCGGTGTTGCCCTTTGAAGATGGCGTTGCGCGGGCTGCCCGTGCGCATCAGTCCGGGACAGACGGTTGTGACGACGATGCCATCCTTCGACAGTTCCGCGCGCAACGCTTCAGAGAGACCCGTCAGCGCAAACTTGCTCGCACTGTAAGGGACGAGATGCGGGATGCCGATTTTGCCGCCGATGGACGAGATGTTGACGATGCGCCCCTCGCCGCGTGCGCGCATCGCGGGCAGCACGGCGAGCGTCGCGTAGAGCGGACCCCAGAAGTGCGTCCGCATCGCTTCCTCGTAATCTGCCAGCGTCATCACTTCGACGGGGCCGACCTGAATCACGCCCGCGTTGTTGACGAGCACGTCTATTGCGCCGAAGTGCGAGGTGACAACCTCGACCAACTCTTCGACCTGCGCGCGGTCGGTCACGTCGCACGGGAAGGCGAAGACTTCAGCGCCGCGCGCCGCCAAATCGTCGCGCGCGCGTTCCAACTCCACGCGGTCGCGCGCGCAGATAGCCAGCCGCGCACCCTCTTTCGCCAACTCGCGCGCCAGCACCAGCCCAAGGCCGCGCGAACTGCCCGTTATGAGCACGGTCTTGCCGCGAAAATCGTATCCGCCGATGCGTCGCACGGCCGCGCGTGCGACGAAGAGCGCGCCGAGACCCGCCGCCGCCCACAACAAAGCATCCCTGTTCCCTTCCTTCATCTCTTTCGCCCCCTTCTCAGAAATTTACGCGCGCAGCAGAGACAGCAGAATCGTCAGCAGCACGGCCAACAGGATGCCCAATCCTAGTTTGAAATAACTGACGCGTGCGCGCGGCGCGAGCCAGAGAGTGACGAGCGCCGCAAAGAGGAACGCCAGCCCCGCCGCCGTCGGCGCATTCAGGCGCATCCGTAACAGGTTGAAGACGAGCGCCACGAACGGCGGCAGCACGGCCAGCGTCCAATCGGAACGCGCGCCCTTTCTGCCTTCCCGACCCGGCCACGACATCAAAACCCTCCGCTTCCTAGTCGCTCACTTGAACTCCACGACGACCGGCGTATGGTCTGAAGGACGCTCCCAACTGCGCGGCTCTTTGTCTATCCAAGCGCCCTTACAACGCTCTGCGAGCGGTTCGGAGACCCACACGTGGTCGATGCGCAATCCCGTGTTGCGACGAAAAGAGCCTGCGCGATAATCCCACCATGAATAATGGCCTGTCTCGGCAACGTGCAGGCGAAAGGCGTCGGTAAAGCCCCACTCGCGCAGCTCTTCGAGTGCGGCGCGCTCTCTGGCGCTGAAGAGAATCTTGCCGCGCCACAGTTCGGGGTCGTGCACGTCTCTGTCTTCGGGCGCAACGTTGAAGTCGCCGCAGAGCAGCACGTCGTCGTCCGTCCAGTAGTTATCGTCGAAGAACTCGCGCAGGCGTTTCATCCATTGCAGTTTGAAGGCGTACTTGTCTGAGCCGACGAAGGCGCCGTTCGGGATGTAGACGTTGACGACGCGGATGCCCTCGACCGTTCCCGCCAGCAGGCGCGCGTGCGCGTCCTCCGTATCATCATGAAAGCCGCGCTGAACGTCTGTCAGGGGCGCGAGAGAGAGGATGGCGACGCCGTTGTAGGTCGGCTGCCCGTAGACCTCCGAGCGGTAGCCGAGTTCGGCGAAGGCTTCTCTGGGGAAACGCTCGTCCGTGCATTTGGTCTCTTGCAGGCAGAGCACGTCCGGGCGCGCGCGTGCGAGCCATTGCGTGACGAGCGGCAGGCGCGCCGTCACAGAGTTGACGTTCCACGTAGCGAGTTTCACTTGCGCCGTATCTTAGCGCGTGAGGCGAAGATTTTGTAGGAGCGACCGCTATCTGGTCTTTTCGAGGAGGGTTTGGGCGCGTGCGACGGCCTCTTTGTATTCGGGCAGGTAGTCCGGGTTCGGCGTCATCGTGAAGATGGAGTTGAGTTGTTGGCGCGCGTCTTCCTTGCGCTTGACGGCGAGGTAAGCTTCGGCCAGACGCAGGCGCAACAAGGCATTGCGCTCGCCGAAGCGCAAGCCCTTTTCCAGATATTCGACGGCGCGTTGCGGGTCGCCGCCGAGCATCTTCGGCAGTTTCAGGTCAACCTGTCCGAGCGCCATGTAGGCGCTCCCGGATTGAAAGCTTTCGTCTATCTTGATGACGGCTTCCATCTCGCGGCGCACGTCTTCGACGGCGGCGAGGCTGCCGATAGCCCCCTGCAACTCTGTCCGCCCGCCGATGTTGGCGCCGAGCCAGAAGTGGCCTTCGGCTCTGCCGGGCGCGATGCGGACGGCCGCTTCGCCCGACGCGATGCCCTCACGAAAGGCCGTGTCGCGGTCGTTTTCGTCCGTCCCGTAGGCTCCGATGCGATAGGCGGCGCGAGAGAGTCGCCATGCCGTCTCGTAGCTGCGCGGGTCGGCCGCGCGCGCGTGTCTGAGCAGCACGACCGACTCGCGCACGCGTTCCAGATTCTCGCGCGCACCCCACAGCCTATCGGCCTGCGCCGTCACTTCGGACTCGGTCGGCCCACGATTCTCGGCGCGCGCGCCCGGAGTTTCCTGCCTGCGCGACGAGCACGAGATGAGCATCAGACAGAGCGGTGCGGCGGCGAAGAGAGAGAGCCAGAGGCGGCGGCGTGCCGTGTGCGAATAAGCCATGCGTGAACCTGTACGGAGAGTCGAGCGCGAGCCGGGACGAGGCAGTATAGCACCGTGCGCGTGACGGGAGGCTTCCCAACTGATTACAAAATCCGGCCGAATGGAGTATATTTCTTTCCCTACACATGCGCGCCCTGTAACTTTCGGGATTACAACTGAAGACAGACCTGTTTCGAGGACTTTTCGCACGCTACGGAGGAAAGTTTGGCCGCCGCCGCATTTTACGACCTTGAGGGAACGCTCGTGAGCACGAATCTCGTGCACACGCTCGGCTTCTACGCCAAGAACCAGCAGGGCATCCTGCGCTCGCTGCGTAAAACGGCTGCGACCGTCGTCAGCCTTCCCCTCTTCGCCGTCACAGACCAATATAGCCGCAAGGTCTTCAACGACCTCTTCTTCAAACGCTACAAGGGCGAATCGGAAGACCGCCTGCGCTTCTTCGCCGAAGAACTGTTCGAGGACGTGTTAAAACCTGCGGTCTTCCCCGGCGCGTTCGACCTCATACAGAAGTCGCGCAGCCTCGGTCTCCGGCAAGTGGTCGTCACCGGCGCGCTCGACATCTCGGTCAAGCCGCTGATGCAATACCTCGGCATCGAAGACTACGTGGCGAACCATCTTGAGTTCGTCAACGGCATCGCGACGGGGCGCCTGCTCCCGCCCGTGCTGGCGGCGGCCACTAAGGCTTCCTGGATTAGAAATTTCGCCGAACGCGAGGGCATCAACCTGAGCGAGTCTTATGCCTACAGCGACAGCATGAGCGACCTCCCGATGCTCTCCATCGTCGGCCACCCGGCCGCCGTCAACCCCGACATGCGCCTGCGCCAGACGGCGCTGCATCACGATTGGCCGGTGCTGAATTTGAAGTGATTTGAAGTGATGAGTGAGCGGTGACAAGTGAAAAACTTGTTCCTGCTCGTCACTCGTCGCTCGTCACTCGTTACTTAAACTATGAGCTTACAGTTAAGACGAAAAATCCATGAGTCGGTCGTCTATATCGACCGCGACAGTGCGCCGCGCATCATTCCTTCGGGCGAGGATTTCATTCTCGAAGATTTGCCGATTGGGACGCGCGTCATCTATCCGAAGCCGCCAATTAAGGGCTTGCCGAACCGCGAGGCGGCCATCCGTTACGCGCTCAATCATCCGCACGATTGCGACCCGCTGTTTGCGCAACTCGCGCCCGGCATGAAGGTGACCATCGCCGTCGACGACATCAGTCTGCCGCTGCCGCCGATGAAGACGCCGGACGTCCGTCAGACCGTGCTCGAAATCGTCCTCGACATGCTCGCCGGTCACGGCGTCGATGACGTGCATATCGTCATCGCCAACTCGCTCCATCGGAAGATGACCGAGTGGGAGATGCGGCGGATGGTCGGGGCGAAGATTTTCAAAGAGTTCTATCCAGACCGCTACTACAACCACGATGCCGAGTGGGACGACGGCCTCACGCTCCTCGGCGAGACGCGGCACAAAGAACCCCTGCGCATCAATCGTCGCGCCGCCGAAAGCGACCTCGTCATCTACGTCAACATCAACCTCGTCCCGATGGACGGGGGGCACAAGTCGGTCGCCGTCGGCCTCTGCGACTACGAGTCTTTGCGCGCGCACCACGAGCCGCAGACCATCCGCGACTCCGACAGCTACATGGACCCGAAGCGTTCGATGCTCAATCACAAGGTCGAGCGTCTGGGCAAGCTCGTTGACGAGCACATGAACGTCTTTCACATTGAAACGGCGCTCAACAATCGCATGTACACGGGCGAGATGGATTTCCTCCTGAAGAACGAGGACGAATTCAAGTCGTTCGACCGGCTCAAGTTCGAGACCATGCGCCGCACGATGTCGGCCATGCCGCGCGCCGCGCGTCGCAAGCTCCTGCACTCGTTCCCCGCGCAGTACGAGATGATTGCCTGCCACGCCGGGCGCACCGAGCCGACGCACGCCGAGATTCTCAAGAAGAACTTCGACCAGTATGCCATCCCCATCAACGGCCAGTGCGACATCTTGATTACGGGGATTCCTGACATCTCGCCCTACAACGTCTATTCAATCCTGAACCCGCTGCTCGTGCAGGTGATGGGACTCGGCTATCATTTCAACTTCTACCGCAACAAGCCTCTGCTCAAGAAGGGCGGCGTGCTCATCCTCCATCATCCCTGCTACGACGAGTTCGACCATAACTTTCATCCGAGCTACATCGAGTTCTTCAACCGTCTCCTGCCGGAGACGCGCGACTCGGACGTGCTGCGCGACAAGTACGAGCGCGAGTTCGCCACCAATCCGAGTTACATCGAGATGTACCGGCGCGGCAACGCCTATCACGGCGCGCATCCCTTCTTCATGTGGTACTGGGGCGAGAACGGCCGCCAGCACGTCGGCCGCGTGATTGCGGCCGGAGCGGAGAACGCGCACGTCCCGGCGATGTTGGGCTGGGAGCGCGCCGACAATCTGACGGAAGCGATTGCGATGGCGCGCAGTTACATGGGACGCTCGGCAGAGATTACAATGTTGCATCAGCCGATGATTGGCGTCTGCGACATGGAATAGTGAAGCGATGAAATTATCTCCGACCGAAATCTATCAGGGCAGGAACCTCTTCATCATCGGCGCGACGGGCTTCGTCGGCAAGGTCATGCTGAGCATGCTGCTCGACCGCTTCCCCGGCGTGGGGCGCGTCTACGTGACGGTGCGCGCGCGCTCGAAGGAGGAGTCCGACTCCCGCTTCTGGAACCACGTCGTCACCGCCCCGCCCTTCGACCCCCTGCGCGAGCGCTACGGCGCGGCCTTCGAGGACTTCATCCGCGACAAGGTGAGGATCGTCAACGGCGACATCGCCGAAGACAACCTCGGCTTCGCCGAGGAGGAGGCCGCGGCGGTCGCGGAAGACATCGACGTGCTCGTCAACAGCGCCGGCAACGTCACCTTCAACCCGCCGCTCGAGAGCGCCCTGCGCACCAACGTCGTCGGCACGCAGAACGTCATCAAGTTCGCCAGGAGGATGCGGCGGCCGGCGCTCGTCCACGTCTCGACCTGCTTCGTCGCCGGCAACCGCTCCGGCCCCGTCTGGGAG
>DASZCR010000201.1:0-16865 GCA_035942915.1 Pyrinomonadaceae bacterium
CTCAGTGATGGGTGATGGGTGATGGGTGATAGGACAAAAACCTGTCTTCTCTTATCACCTATCACTTATCACCTATCACTTCTCTTCTGTCACTGTCTTTGAAATTCGGGCGAGCCGAGGATGAGGGCGGCGACGCGTGCGAGTTCGAGATTGCCGACGGGTGTGCTGTCGGCGAGTCGCGCCTGACGGCGTGCGCGGCGTGCGGCGCGCATGTCGGTCGCCGTCGTCATCTCGGCGTTCGCGTTCGGCGTCATCGCTGTCGTCTGCGGCGTCGGCGCGGCGGCCTGTTCACCGAGACGCTTGAGCAGCACCTCGCGTCCTCTCGGTGGTATCTCGCCCTGAAGGATTACTTCGATGAATCGGTCAACGAGTCGCTCCTGTTCGAGCGCGCGGCCGGTCGCCGCACTCTCTCCGGTGAAGCGCGCAAGGTCAACGCGCGTGCCCTGTATGCGATTGCTCGCCAGCGCGAGCGCAAAGTTCATGCGTTCGAGCAGCGCGCCCGTGTTGACCCAGTTCTCGGCCACGTCCGGGTAGCCGGTCGGAGCCTGATAGCCGTAGAGCGGTTCGCCCATGCGCGCAATCCATTGATGGAGCATGGGGCTTCCGTTCGTCTCGCCGCCGAGGGCGCGAATGGCGCTGACGGCCACCTCGAACGGCGTCTTAATCTTGGCGCGGCGCGCCTCGACCGAGTTGAACTCCGGCGACGAGAAGAGGGCGCGCAAAGTCTCTCTGATGTCGCCGTCGGACTTGGTGTAGGCGGCGGCGACGCGCTCGACGAGTGCGCGACTTGGATTATCCGAGACGAAGCGGCGGGCGAGTTTGGTGGCGATGAAACGAGCCGTTGACGGATGGCGAGCTAGGATGTCGAGCACCATCAGTCCGTCCTTGATGCCGCCGCCCGCCGGAATCTTGTGACCGAGGACGGTCTTCTCGCCGTCGTCGTGCAACAAAGGATGAAAGACGAAGCGGCCGCCGTTCTCCTCGTTGTTGGCGAAGCCGCGCGGGTCGAAAATCGTCCAGCCGGTGAAGCAGCGCGCCACCTCCTGCACGTCCTTCTGCGTGTAACCGCCATCGACGCCGAGCGTGTGCAACTCCATTAACTCGCGCGCGTAGTTCTCGTTGATGCCGCGCCGCATCCTCTGCGGCTGACGCGCGACGGGTTCTCCCGCCTGCTGTGGCTGCTGTTGACGGCGACGCTGTCCGCCCATGCGCTGCTGCCGACGCGTGCGCTGTTCCAGTTGGGCGCGCGCTTCGGGGCCGAGTTGCCCAAGCAGGCTGTCGCGTTCTTCGGGCGACAGTCGCCGGTTGTTGAGACTGACGCTCTGGAAATTGTCGAGATAGAAGAGCATGGCAGGGCTCTTCGCGGTCGCTTCGAGCAGGTCGCGGAACTTGCCGAGCGCGTGCGGGCGAATCACGTCGCGGTCGTAGGAGGTCAGAAACCAGCGGTCAACGCCTTTGCCCATGAAGACGTTGAAGTGGTTCGTCCAGAAATCGACCAAGACCTCTTGCAACTGCCGTTCGCTGTGGACGGCGCGGACGAGCCTTGAAGCGTGCAACTCGGCCATGATGCGTTGCGGACTTTGCAGACCGTTCTCGACCATGAACTCGGCCAGCGCGCGACGATACTCGCGCCGCGCCGCGTTGCCTTCATTGTTCCTCCCTGCCCCCTGCTCGCCCGCCTGCGCCATCGGAGCATTCAACGCATCGGCCACCATCTTCTCGGCCTCGCTCGATGGCTGCGGCTGTTGCTGCGCGTTCATGTTCGCACCGGCCTGCGCCTGCTGCTGTTGCGCGCCGCCCCTGCGCGCTTCGTAGAGCGCGCGCAGTTCTTCGGGCAGTCTGCCCTGACGCTGCATCTGGCGCAGCAGCGCGCCGGGGTTCGGATAGCGCGCCATCAACTCGCCGGTCGTCAACGTCAGCGTCGGCAATCCGCGTAGCTTCGACTCGGCAAGCGAGTCGTCAATCTTTGCAGGATTGAGTTGCTGTTCGATGTAGCGCTCGACGCCCATGCGCCGGACGCGCTCGACGTCGCCGGGGCGCGCGCCAAAGGCGAGACGGTTGAGGACGTGCACGATGCGCTGCTCCTCCGTCAACCTCTGCGACTCGGCGCGCGGCGCGGCCGGGCTCTTCTGCGCGACGGCGGGCGCGACCGAGAAGGTGTTGGCAAGCAGCGAGACAAAGGCCAGCGCGGCGGCCGTCGCACGCGCACACCTGCTCGCTTTCGTCTGCCGAAGGTTGTTTCCGAAAACTCTCATCCGCCTCTCCTCGTCACCGCAAAAACCGGCTTATTCCTCAGGAATTTCGTCTTTACAGACCATTTAGACGCGCCCGCTGCGTCGATAGTTGGAAAAATTTAGGCGTCGGCATTGAGCCTCTAACGACCGAGCGGACGCGGGTATGAGACGGGGCTGCGGTTGCCTTCGCGGTCAACGGCGCGGACGCCGAAAAAGTAGTTATCCTTCGACATCCCGCTCATCGTGAACTTGGTGACGTTGCCGACCGGACGCGAGTTCGTCCACCTGTCTTCGGACGTTTCGCGCCAGACGACTTCGTATCCGGCAAGGTCTGGCTCGGTGTTGGCCGCCCACTGTAAATCGGTGTCGTTGGTGAGACGTTGCGTGAGGATGCGCACGTCCTTCGGGCGCGCCGGAGCGTGCGCGAGCGAGGCCAAAGCGGCGAGATTGACGCGCGCGACCTGCGCGACGTAGCCGAAGTCAACGTACTCCGGCAGGTCACCGTACTGTTTGCCGTTCTCGACGCGGACGTTCTGGTGTTGGTGGTCGTAGTTCTCGTTCGGCTCGCTGAAGCGCACGGCCGCGTAGCCGCGTTCGAGGAAAGGGATGTGGTCGCCGCCGCGCAGGTAGCGGTCGCGCCGGTAGATGTGCCAGACGCGCATGCTTGGGACGTGGCGCTCGCCCGTCTCCTTGATGAAGCGGCCGAGTTGCCGCGCGGGCGAGTCGTTCTCGCCGCCGACTCTCTGGCGGGTCGCCTTCTCCTCGTCGGTCTCGTTCGTCGGCACGCCTTCGGAGAAGACGCGCACGGTGCGCCGGTCGCGCACGCCGTTGCCGCCGAGAGAGTTGCCGACGATATCATTGGTGAACATCGCCTCGACGTTCCAGTTCTTCTGTCGCGCCTGCTCGGCGAAGTGAGTCGCGCCCAGTAGACTCTGCTCCTCGCCCGCGACCGCCATGAAGATAATCGTCGCGTCGAAACGGCGCTTCGACATCACGCGCGCCAACTCGACGACGGCCGCGACGCCCGACGCGTCGTCGTTTGCGCCCGGCGCATCGCACTCGTAATCGCGCGAGTCCGAGCACATCGAGTCGTAATGGCCGCTGACGACGTAGAGGCGGTCTGCCGAAGCGGGCTGCGTGCCGCGCAGCGTGGCGACGACGTTCGTGATGCGCGTCGGGCGCGTGATGCGCGGAACTTTCGGGTCAACTTCCTGCATGTAGGATTGCAGTTCGACCGTCAGACGCCCTCCCGATTGCGCCGTCATGCTCTGAAACTCCTGATAGAGCCAGTCGCGCGCCGCGCCGATGCCGCGCGTGGGATTGTCCTGCTCCGACATCGTGTTGCGCGTGCCGAAGGAGACGAGTTTGCGGATGGTGCGCTCAATCCGCCCCGCGTCAACTTCGGAGACCATCTGTCGAATCTCGGCGTCGCGCGCGGTGCGTGCGACGTTTGACGAGGCGGCGGCAGCAGGGCGGCGGCGTTGACGTTGCTGCTGCGCGTGCGCGGCGGGCGCTAGTGACGCGCTCAGAAGTGCGATTGAGAGTAGGGTGTTGAGTGACGGACGAAAAGACGGCAGGCTTCCGTTCATAGTTCGGGCTTCCTCTTGTGTGTTGGGTTCGGACTTACGGGGTCTTCGACGCTGGCATAACTTAGCGCGAAGCGACCGGCGGAAGCAACACTGACACACAAGCCCGCGAGCGTCTTCAGTTTCGCCCGGCGCGTTCGCGTGCGACGAGGAGGCGGCGGAGGATTTTGCCGGAGGGCGACTTCGGAATCTGCTCGATGAACTCGACCTTGCGCACCTTCTTATAAGGCGCGACGCGTGCGGCGACGAACTTCATTAACTCTTCGGCCGACGCCTCGCCTCCGCGCGCGACGATGAACGCCTTCGGAATCTCGCCCGCATCATCGTCGGGACTCGGTATGACGGCCGCGTCCGCGACCGATGGATGCTCAAGCAGCACGGCTTCCAACTCGGCCGGGGCGACCTGAAAGCCCTTGTACTTAATCAACTCTTTGGCGCGGTCAACGATGTAGAAGCAGCCGTCCCGGTCGGCGTAGCCGATGTCGCCCGTGTGCAGCCAACCGTCGGCGTCGATGGTTTCGGCCGTCGCGTCGGGTCGGTTCAGGTAGCCGCGCATCACCTGCGGGCCGCGCACGAGAATCTCGCCTTCCTCGTCCGCGCCCAACTCCCTGCCCGTCTCCACGTCAACAATCTTGCACTCCATGTTCGGCACGCACAGACCGACCGAGCCGTACTTCCTCCACACGTTGACGGGCGGCGTCATGTGCGTTGCGGGACTCGCCTCCGTCATGCCGTAGCCCTGTTTGACCGTGCAGCCGAGTCGCTCGGCACAGGCGCGTGCGACCTGCTCGCCGAGCGGTGCGGCGGCCGAAAAAACGGTCTTCAGTTTCGAGAGGTCGTAGTCGTCAACCGACGGATGTTTGGCGAGCGCGAGGACGACGGGCGGGACGAGATGCGCCATCGTCACGCCGTAACGCTCGAAGACCGAGAGCAGCACGGGCAGTTCAAAGCGCGGCAGCGTGACGATGGTCGCGCCCATGTAGAGGCCGCAGTTCATAATCACCTGCATCCCGTAGATGTGAAAGAGCGGGAGCACGCAGACGAGCGTGTCGTCGGTCGAACTGTGCCCCGTGCCTTCAACCTGCCGGAGATTCGCCACCATGTTGTAGTGCGTCAACATGACGCCTTTGCAGACGCCGGTCGTGCCGCTTGAATAGGGCAAGGCGGCGAGGTCTTCGCGCGGGTTGATGACGACGTGCGGCACGTCTGCGGCGTCAGCTTCAAGGAGCGAGTCGAAGGCGGTCGTGCCTTCGACGGCGTCCGCCGAATCGCCGAAGATGAACAGTTCGCGCACCTGCGTTCCGCGCGCGGCCTCTCGCGCTTCATCGACGAGTTGCGGGACGGTGAGCAGATATTTCGCGCGGCAGTCGTCGAGTTGTTTGCCGACCTCTGCGGTGGTCGAGAGCGGGTTGATGGTCGTGTTGACGCCGCCGAGCATGGCGACGGCGTGGAAGGCGACGGCATACTCCGGCACGTTCGGGCTGTAGATGGCGAGCACGTCGCCTTTGTTGAAGCCGCGCTTGGCAAGGCTCGCGGCGACGCGTCTGATGCGTTCGTGCAGTTCGGCGTAGGTGATGGTGCGTCCCGTCAGGCCGTCGATGAGCGCAGGTTTGTCAGGGTGTTGTGCGAGACGACTGAAGACCAGTTCGGTGAGAGAGATGTCGGGGATTGACACGTCCGCGAAGGGGCCGCGAAAGACCATTGCTGTCTCCTTGAAAATCGATGTCGTGCCGGGCAGTTCGTGCGAGGGGGCCGGGCGCTGGAAGTTGTCGAGCCGCGAGATTATACGAGAGCCGGCGCTGGTTTGGATGGGCGTCTGTTGTTCGTTGTCGGGAGGATTGCTACCCCGCGCGTCAGCGGATGCGATAGGCGCGATTGCCGATGACGACGATGACTTCGCCGTTGAGTTGGCTGGCGATGCGTTCGAGTTCGGGCAGGTCTGCGGCGAGGGCGCGGAACTGCTCCGTGCCGCGACGGATGTTGGTCGTGCTCATACCTTCGTTGTATCTCACGTCAACCCACGCGCCATCCTGCCGACGGAATCTGTGACCGCCGACGCTGCGCGTCGCGCCCGTGCCGGAAGCGTCTTCGGGCGACGACTCCGTACTGCCGGAGCGACGCGCACGCGGCGACGAGCGAGAACCGTCAGGCGCACGCTCGCGCCTCATCGCCTGCCCCCGTTCTTCCACCTCATCACCGGCCACGTCGCCCCTCCGCTTGCTCATCTCCTGACGCGACGCTTCGTTGCGCGCACGCGCGGCGGCAACCGCGTCGGCTCGGTCGTCGCTCCTGTGCTCGGTTACGTCCGAACGGTTCTGTGTGTTGCCGGTAGTGGCGGTGGTCGTCGTGGTGTTGGCCCTACCGCGCAACGCGCCGGGTTCCATGTGCGTGGCGGGCGGCACGCTTGGAGAGGGACGCGCGAACTCGACGCGGAACTCGCCTCTCGCGTCCTGTCCGACTGTAGGCGCGGCGACGGGCGCGGCCGGAACAGTCACGGTGCTGACGTCGGCAGTCCCGCCGGACAACTCCGGCTTCGGCGCGGGCGCGTCGGGTCGGCTCTCAGGCGGCGCATCGGCCGAAGTTTGACGCGCGGAAGAGACGGCCGTGTTCGTGTTGGTGTTGAGCGTGCCGTCGGTCGTGTTGGTCGTCGCGGTCGTCGTTGTCGTGTTGGTGGTCACTTCGGCGGGCGCGTTTATCTGCGCGGCCGCGTTGGGATTCGCGGGTTCGTGTTTCGCCAGTTGCGTTTCGCCATCGCGCGAGTCGCGCAGAGCGATGAAGGCGATGAAGGCAACGATGCAGACGGCGAGCACGGGCAGCGCGTAGCCGAGCGTGCGCGGCGCAAATAGCGCGGCGAGACGCGCGCGCCACCCTGAAGCGGCCGCCGTCTCGGAGGGAGCGAGCGCATGCGCGTCAGTCTTCTCGTCGGATTTCAGAGCGACGTTCGAGGCGAGAGCGATGCTTGTGGCGAGACGACGGCAGCGGTCGCAGTCGGCGAGGTGCGCCATGTATCTCGTGCGCGTCGTCTGAGGCAGAGCGTTCTCGGCGTAGGCGCTCAACTCGTCTGCGTCCAGATGCGCCGTCGCGTCTTCGACCGAGACGGCTGCGCGCAAGGGGTCTTCGCGCCGCGCCGTATCACGGGTCGCGCGTCTGAGCAGAGCGTCAATCTCTTTGTCGAATTCCGATTTCATCAAAAGTTACGACTTTTCAACTCGCTTCACACCAACCATTTGAAGAACGCTTCGCGCCCCTCTTTCTTGCGCCCCTGACGGCTTGTGCCCTACTCGAAAACCTCGCCGCGTTTGTCGCCCGCAGAGGCTTCGGCCGTGAGCAGAGAGGAAAGGTCTGTGTCGAGACGCGCGGCCACTTCTGCCAGACGCGTCGCCGTCTCCTCACGCGTCCACCCGCGCTCTTCGACGAGTATCTCCTCGACGCGGCGGCGTATCTCCGTATGGATGCGAGTTAAGCGTCGGCTGGCCGTCGCCTCGTGGACGCCGAGCACCGCTCCGGCCTCTTTCAGACGCAGGCCGTCGAGATAATAAAGCTTGACGAGCAGGCGGTCTTCCGCGTCAAGCCCGGCGACGGCGCGCGCGAGAGCCGCTTGCACGGACTCTGTGGCTTCGCGTTGCGCGAGCGCGCGTTCCGGGTCGGGCGCGGCGCGCGGCATGAAACCGTCGGCGCGCGCCGTCGTCGCCGCGTCATCTCCGACGAGCCGGTCGAAGTCGGTCGCCTCCTCTGTCTGCACGAGACGCGAAGTGCGCCTGTGTCTATCGACTCCGAGTTGCCCGACGACGGCTCTCAGCCAGCCGCCGAGCGAGCCGCAGCCCGAATAGTAAGCGAGTTTTCCGGCCGGTGCGCCGTCGGCTCGCGTGCGCAGCCCGTAAAGTTCTGCCCAGACCGACTGCGCCAGTTCTTCGGCCTCCGACTCGCCCGCGCTCGCCGCGCGCGCCGCCGACATCACCGTCGCGCGGTAGCCTTCCATCAACTCTCGCCACGCCGCCTCGTCGCCGCGCTCGCAGGCGACGACGAGCACCAACTCTTCGGCGCGCAAAGCGTCGATGAACTCGCGGACGACCTCTGCGGAAGCGTCCGGCCGGTCACGCAGAAGATATTTGTTCACGCTTGCGCGCACGCGCGGCAGGAGCGCCTCCGTGTCGAGCGAACGCGCCGCGCCGCCGCCGCGCTCAAGCACGCGCGCCGCGCCTTCGCGCGTCAGTTGTTCGACGTTTGCTGCCACCTTCAGGCTCATCTGTCCGCTTCGATGCACGCTGCATCGTCGGCGTATGCTAACACGAATATCGCCCGCCAATCTGCCCAACCGCTTCAACTTTGACACCGCCGGACGCGTGGGATACAAAGAAGCGATGCTTCGCGTGACGGAAATCTTCCGCTCGGTTCAGGGCGAATCGACACACGTCGGCCGACCGTGCTCGTTTGTGCGGCTGACGGGCTGCCCGATGCGCTGCGTGTGGTGCGACAGCGAGTACACGTTTACGGGCGGCGAGCGGATGGAGTTAGAGGCGGTGCTCGAACGCGTCCGCGACTTCGGCTGTCGTCTCGTCGAAGTCACGGGCGGCGAGCCTCTCGCGCAGCGCGAGGCGTTCGAGTTGATTCGCAGACTGTGCGAAGAGGGTTATGAAGTCTTGATTGAGACGGGCGGCTACGTCTCGACCGAAGGTGTCGATGAACGCGCCTGCATCATCCTCGACGTGAAGTGTCCCGGCTCCGGCGAGGCCGAGCGCAATCATTGGCCCAACCTCGAACGGCTGCGCGCCGACAAGGATGAAGTCAAGTTCGTCGTCGCAGACCGTGCCGACTGGGAGTTTACGCGCGAAGTCGTCGTGCGCTACGACCTCACGAGACGCGCGCGCGCCGTCCTCATCTCGCCCGTCTGGGACGCGGTTGACCTCCCGCAGTTGGCCGACTGGGTCGCTTCAAGCGGCCTCGACGTGCGTCTGCAATTGCAACTGCACAAGCAAATCTGGGGCGCGGAGGCGCGCGGTGTGTGAGGACAGGGATGAGGGCTGAAGGGGTAGCATCTGAATCGGGACTCGTCGCCGGTGGATGGGATGAACGCGCCTTCGAGGCGGGCGCAGATGAGACGGAAGCGGAAGACGATTCATCCGTCATCCCTGCGCGCCCATCCCTCGCCGTCTGCCTCGTCTCAGGCGGGATGGATTCGTGTGTGACGGCGGCGTTGGCGCGCGAGGAGAATGAGGAACTGGCTTTCCTGCACGTCTCCTACGGGCAGCGCACAGAAGCGCGCGAGCGTCGCGCCTTCGAGGAGTTGGCTGACCATTACGGAGCAGCGCGCCGCCTCGTCGTCTCGCTCGAAGCACTGGCGCGCATCGGCGGCTCGTCTCTGACAGACCCGTCCATCCCCGTCGCCGCAGCAGACCTCGCATCGCGCTCCATCCCGACCAGCTACGTCCCCTTCCGCAACGCGCACCTGCTGGCCGTCGCCGTCAGTTGGGCGGAAGTTATCGGCGCGCAAAGCATCTACATCGGGGCGGTGGCCGAAGATTCGTCCGGCTACCCGGATTGTCGGCCGGAGTTTTACGAAGCCTTCCAGCGCACCGTTGACGTGGGCACGCGACCCGCGACGCGCATCGAGATTAGGACGCCTGTTATCCATCTGCGGAAGTCCGAGATTATCCTTCGCGGCCTCTCGCTCGGCGCGCCGCTGCAACTGACTTGGTCTTGTTACAGCGCAGAGGAGCGCGCCTGCGGACGCTGCGACTCGTGTCGGCTGCGGCTGCGCGCGTTCGCAGAGGCCGGACTGACCGACCCGGTCGAGTACGCCGGAGAGGCTTGAAGAAGGGTCGCGCGCAAGCCCCGTTTGCTGCTATCATAGCGGACAAAATTGACAACCGTGTGTGCGGCGCGTGCATCTTAAGCACCGGCCTGTCACAAGGTTGCGAGCCCCCGCTAAACAACACTCGTCAGGAGATTAGAGACCATGCGTATCAACCTATTTTTCCGCACCGCCGTCGCCGCGCTGCTGCTCTCGGCTTGCGCCGTCGTCGCGTCGGCTCAATCGACGCCGGTTTCCGGTAAGGTGACGATGAGACAGGCCGACGGTTCCGAAGTTCCCGTCCAGGACGCTATCGTAGACTTTTACCAGACCGACATCTCGCGCAAGTTCCTCGGCCTCAAGACCGACAAGAACGGTGTCTACAGACATGCCGGTCTGCCGCTAGGCGTCTACACTATCATCGTCAGCGCGCCCGGCGCGCGTTCCAGTTTCCAGACCAACGTCCGCATCTCGCAGACGCCTGAGATGGGCTTCCGGCTCGAACCGGGCGAGAGCAAGCGTCTGACGCTCGACGACGTGAAGACGATTTTGGCGGGCAATAAATCGGGCACGAGCGGAGGTGGTGGCGGTGGCGCAGCAGCCGCAACTCCGGCCGCCGCTGCCGCCGCTGCCGACACCAAAGAGAGCAAAGAAGAGCGCGAGAAGCGGCTCGCCGAAACGGCCAAAATCGAGGCTGAGAACCAAAAGATTGTCAACAGCAACGAGGTTGTCTCGCGCACCTTCAAGGCTGGCAACGAGGCGCGGATTGCAGGCATTAAGGCGAGTTCGGAAAAAAACTTCAGCGCTGCTATCCCCAACTTCGACGAGGCCATCCGACAGTACGAGGAGGGCTTGGCCGCGCGCGAAGACACTGCGCTTCTCGCCAACAGGTCTGACGCTTATCGTCAGCGCGGCGCGGCTCGTTTCAACTTGTCCATCAAGATGGCGAATGACGACCCGGCTAAGGCTGCGGCAATGGAGGCCGCTTTCAACGATTGGCGCAAGGCCGCTGAGTCGGCCAACCGAGCCGTCGAGTTGGTGAAGGCGCAGACAGCCTCGACCGACCCGGCCATGCAAGCCAGCCAGAATCAGAACAAGCTGGCGGCCTACAGCACACGCGCCGAAGCCATGCGCCTCATTGCGACGAAGGTTGACAGGGCGCAGGCCGATGCCGCCTTCACGGCTTTTCAGGAGTACATCGACCTTCAGACCGACCCGGCCAAGAAAGCCCAGATGCGTACGGACGCCGCCAAGATTCTCTTCGACGCCAACGCCTACGCACGCGCCGCCGAGGAGTACAAGAAAATCCTCGCCGAAGACCCCGAGAACGCCGATGCTTATCTCTACCTCGGCTTCGCCCTCTTTAACACGGGCGAAAAGGCCAACTTCCAGGAGGCCGCCAACTTCATCGGCCGCTTCGTCGAGAAAGCGCCCGAAACCAACTCGATGAAGACCGAGGCTAAGGAGATTCTCGAATTCCTGAAGACTCAGGAGAACATCAAACCGGAGAAGATTCAGCCCGCCCCGACGCGCCGCCGACGCGGCTGAGAAGCGCGCTGAAAACGGCTCTCAAACGTCTCTAATCCTACCGACCGCGTCCGGAAAGTCCGCTTTCTGGACGCGGTTTTGTCTCTGCCTGAGACTCCTTCCAGAATTCATTCTGACCTCTTCCAGAATTCATCTTGACAGACAGGGGATAAGTCAGTAACATGCTTTTGCCAACGATGTTTGTCATCGTTGCCTTGAGACAAACGAGTTGGCTGTTCCCCGCCAGCCCTCCGTCTCAAACTCGCACGGCTTCAGACACAACCAGCCGCCCGCCCCTTGCAAGTTTCTTAAACAGTGGAAAATCTTCCAAGATGTCTGCCAAATTAGGCGAAATTCTTGTCCGCGAAAATCTCCTGACCCCGCAGCAATTGCGCGAAGCACTCGACTTCCAGCGCGAAAACGGCGGACGCCTCGGCTTCAATCTCGTCAAACTCGGCCTCGTCTCCGACGACATGATTACGGCCGTTTTGTCGCGACAGTACGGCGTGCCTTCGGTCAACCTAGAGCTTTTCGACATCGACGACACGGTAATCCGCTTGATTCCGCGCGAGGTGGCCGAGAAATATTCGGTGCTCCCGCTCTCGCGTGTCGGCGCGACGCTGACGCTGGCGATGGTCGACCCGACCAACGTCTTCGCCATGGACGACATAAAGTTTATGACCGGCCTCAACATCGAGCCGGTCGTCGTCTCGGAGGCGAGCGTTCAGGACGCCATCTCGAAGTACTACACGCAGTCGCGCGAGATTGAACTGGCGAGCGCCGTCGAGGAGACGCTGCAAGCGAACGCCAACGGCAACGGCAATGGGAACGGCAACGGCTTTCACGCCGAGCCTTCCGTGACGCTCGACCAGTTGGACTTCGACGCCGAAGCGCCCGAAGGCGTCGAGGTCATCGACGAAGACGACGAAATCGACCTCTCGAACCTGACGCGGATGAGCGAGGACGCGCCGGTTGTCCGTCTCGTCAACGTCCTTCTGGCCGACGGTCTCCAACGCGGCGCCTCCGACATCCACATCGAGCCTTACGAGAAAGAGTTGCGCATCCGCTTCCGCATCGACGGTGTGCTCTACGAGGTGATGCGTCCTCCGATGCGTCTGCGAGACGCGCTCATCTCGCGCATCAAGATTATGTCGAAGCTCGACATCTCGGAGAAGCGTCTGCCGCAGGACGGTCGCATCAAGATTAAGCTCAAGGCGCAGGGGCGCTCGCGCGAGTTGGACTTCCGCGTCTCGACGCTGCCGACGCTCTTTGGCGAGAAGGTCGTGCTCCGCCTGCTCGACAAAGAGCGCCTGATGCTCGACATGACGCGGCTCGGCTTTGAGCCGGAATCGCTCGTTAAGTTCCAGCGCAACATCTCGAAGCCCTACGGCATGGTGCTCGTCACAGGCCCGACCGGTTCGGGTAAGACGAACACGCTCTACTCTGCGCTGCAATCTCTGAACACGCCGGAGACGAACATCATGACGGCGGAAGACCCCGTCGAGTTCAATCTGGTCGGCATCAATCAGGTGCAGATGAAGGAGCAGATTGGTCTGAACTTTGCGGCCGCCCTCCGCTCCTTCCTCCGTCAAGACCCGAACATCATCCTCGTCGGCGAAATCCGCGACTTCGAGACGGCCGAAATCGCCATCAAGGCGGCGCTCACAGGCCACCTCGTCCTCTCCACCCTCCACACGAACGACGCACCCTCCACCATCTCCCGCCTGATGAACATGGGCATCGAGCCTTTCCTCGTCGCCACCTCGGTCAATCTCATACAGGCGCAGCGTCTCATCCGGCGCATCTGCGCAGACTGTAAGACTGAGCATCCGTTGCCGCCCGAAGCACTCGTCGAAGTGGGTTTCTCGGCCACCGAGGCCAAAGAGATGAAGACCTACAAGGGACGCGGCTGCAAGACCTGCAACAACACCGGCTACAAGGGGCGCGTCGGACTCTACGAGGTGATGGAGATTACGGATGAGATTCGCGAGTTGATTCTCATCGGCGCGTCGGCTCTTGAGTTGCGCAAGCGCGCCATCGAGGAAGGCATGATTACGCTGCGCGAGTCGGGACTGTACAAGATTAGAAACGGCGTCACGACGCTCGAAGAGGTCGTGCGGGAGACGGTGGCTTAAAAGATATGAAGAAGTTGCGGCCTATCCTTCTGGCAATCATCATCATTTCGCTGGTGGCGACGGGGATGCCCATCGGCGACTCGCTGGCGCATTGGTCGCGCCGCACGCACGTGCATCGGAGGTCGAAGCACAAGCGCGTGCGCCATTCGCGCGCGTGGTGGCGTCGTCGCCGCGCGCTCATCCGGCAGAGACAGGAACGCGCCGCCCGCCGCCGTCTCACGCGTCGCACCGGCGTCGCCCCGGACGCGAACTCAGCGCCGAGCGCGTCGCTTGCCACGTCCGTCCCGCCGAGACCCAGAGGCAAAGCGCGAATCATGACCGCCTCCGCCGGAGCGCAAGCGCCGCGTGCTCCCTTCGACCTCGTTGCGCCTACGAACTGGCGCGGCGCGAGCGCGGGCGCGCCCGGCGCCATGCGCTTCACGCTCAATACCTCCGACGGACGCGCCTCCGGCATGGCACACATCGCGCCCGTCATGCTCTCCGGCGCTGAGATTGCCACCGTCAACGCGCGCGGCAAGATGCTCGCGTCGATTCCCTTCGGCGCACTGCGCCGCATCGTCATCGACCGCATGGTTCTCGAAAGCGGTTGGGTCGTCAATGACATCGAGCGCACGATTCAAGGCCGACACGTCTACGTCGTTCTCGCGCAGAGCAGCGCGAGCGGCGCGGGCGTTCAGTCTTGGACGTTCTACTTCACGGAAATCGGCGGGCGCGTCTACAGCCTTTTGACCGTCGTGCCGGTCGAGATGGCCGCGCCCGTCGCGGCCGATGCTGAGCAGGTGCTCGGCTCTCTGCGACCGAGCGGAGCGGCAACCGTCGCCGCCAGTTCGGCTCGTTAACCCGCAAGCCAAGACGAGAGACGCGCACACACTCTCCGGCGCAAACAGCGTCGGTCTTATTCAACGCCGGTCTCACTCAAACCATCAGCCCCGGCCTCGAAACAGGTAGACAGCTATGACAGGAAACGAAACGCCACTCGAACAGCTCTCGCTCTCCGACCTTCTCAAGAAGCTCATCGAGATGGGCGGCTCAGACCTTCACCTGACGACGAACACGCCGCCGCAGGTTCGCGTCGATGGTCACTTGAAGCCGCTCGAAGGCTTCCGCACGCTCACCTCGGCCGACACGAAGGCGCTGGCCTACTCCGTGCTCACCGACGCGCAGAAGCATCGCTTCGAGGAGGCGCTTGAACTCGACTTCTCCTTCGGCGTGCGCGGCCTCTCGCGCTTCCGCGCCAATCTCTTCAACCAGCGCGGCGCGGTCGGCGCGGTCTTTCGCGCCATCCCTTACGAGATTAAATCCTTCGACGCGCTCGGCCTCCCGGCTGTCGTCTCGCAACTCTGCGAACGCCCGCGCGGCCTCATTCTCGTCACCGGCCCGACCGGTTCCGGTAAGTCGACGACGCTGGCCTCGATGCTCGACAAAATCAACCGCGAGCGCCACGAGCACATTGTCACCATCGAAGACCCCATCGAGTTCTTGCACAGTCACAAGTCCTGCATCGTCAACCAGCGCGAGGTCGGAGCCGACACGCGCGGCTTCGCCGAAGCCTTACGCACAGCCCTGCGCCAAGACCCGGAC
Source organism: Pyrinomonadaceae bacterium (assembly GCA_035942915.1). GTDB lineage: Bacteria > Acidobacteriota > Blastocatellia > Pyrinomonadales > Pyrinomonadaceae > DASZCR01. The sequence goes on from DASZCR010000201.1 coordinate 14,855, forward strand.
GTGGTGCTCGTCGGTGAAATGCGCGACCTTGAAACCATCGAGAGCGCCCTGCGCATCGCCGAAACCGGCCACTTGACCTTCGCCACCCTCCACACCAACAGCGCCGCCTCGACCATTAACCGCATCATCGACGTCTTCCCCTCCGCGCAGCAGGCGCAGATTCGCGCGCAACTCTCGCTCGTCCTCGAAGGCATCCTCTGTCAGGCGTTGCTGCCGCGTGCAGACGGGCGCGGGCGTGCGATGGCGCTCGAAATCCTCGTCCCTAATCCGGCCATCCGCAACCTCATCCGCGAAGATAAGGTGCACCAGATTTACTCGATGATGCAGACGGGTCAGGGCAAGTTCGGCATGCAGACCTTCAACCAATCGCTCGCCACGCTCTATCACAAACGGCTCATCACGCTCGAAGTCGCCATCCAACGCTCCTCGAACGCGGACGAGTTGCGCGACCTCATCGAGCACGGCGCAGGCGTCAACACGGGCGGCAACGGCGCGCCCGCGCCCGGCACGCCCAAGCCGCACCCGTCGCCCTACGCGCAGCCGCGCCCCGTCGGCGTCCGTCCGACCAGATAAAGCGGTGATAAGTAATGGGTGATAGGTGATAAGAAGAGACGGATTTCTCCTATCACCTATCACCCATCATCCATCACCTACTACCCATCACCTACCGGAGTTTTCGACTCATGCCCACATACGTTTTCAAAGGCCGCAACCGCGTCGGCGAAACCATCGTCGGCGAGCGCGTCGCGGAGAACCGCGAGTTGCTCAAACAACTGCTGCGGCGCGAACAGGTGATGCTCACCTCCATCAAGGAGAAGGGGCGCGAGGTTGCCGTCCCGAAGTTCGGCGGCGGCCGCAAGAAAGTGCCCGCCAAAGAACTCTCTGTCTTCACGCGCCAGTTCTCCGTGATGATTGACGCCGGCCTCCCCCTCGTTCAGTGCCTCGAAATCCTCTCGCAACAGCAGGAGAACAAGTTCTTCGCACAGGTGCTCACGCAGGTTCGGGTCGATGTCGAGGAGGGTTCGACTCTGGCAGCCGCGATGGCGCGCCATCCGAAGGTCTTCGACCAACTCTTCGTCAACATGATTGAAGCGGGCGAGGCGGGCGGTATCCTCGACCTCATCCTTCAACGTCTGTCAACCTACATCGAGAAGATAGTCAAGCTGCGACGAGACATCATCTCCGCGATGATTTATCCGTCGGCCGTCATCGTCATCGCGATTCTCGTCATCGCGGTCATCATGATTTTCGTTATCCCGTCGTTCCAGAGCATCTTCCTCGGCCTCTTAGGGCCGGGCGAACAGTTGCCTCTGCCGACGCGCGTCGTCGTCGCCATCAGCGAATTCATGGCCGGCGTCGGCGGTCTCGTCATCGCGGGCGTCATCGCGGGCATCGGCTTCGGCATCCGCGCCTACTACAAGACCACGCAGGGTCGGCGCAAGATAGACGCGCTGCTGCTGAAGTTGCCCGTGATGGGGATGATTCTCAGGAAGGTGGCCGTCGCGCGTTTCTCGCGCACGCTCTCGACGCTGCTCTCTTCGGGCGTCCCCATCCTGCAATCCTTAGACATCACGGCGCGCACGGCGGGCAACGTCATCCTCGAAGAAGCAATCAACAAAATCCGCGTCGGCGTCGAGCGGGGCGAAAGCTTCGTCGAACCTTTGAAGCAGACCGATGTCTTCCCGAACATGGTCGCGCAGATGGTCGGCATCGGCGAACAGACCGGCGCGCTCGACGCCATGCTCGGCAAGATTGCCGACTTCTTCGAGCAAGAGGTGGACGCCGCCATCGCCGGCCTCCTGACCCTCATCGAGCCTGTCATGATTGCCTTTCTCGGCGTCACCATCGGCTCCATCGTCATCGCCATGTACCTCCCCCTCTTCACCCTCATCGGCAAGATGGCCCACCAGTAACGGCCCCCTTAGAGGGATTTGAAAATTCCACTTTCGGGGATTTGATTCTTCCCATCAAGGGATTTGATCTTCCCGTAGAAAAAGCCCGCGTTTGCGGG
>DASZCR010000202.1:0-14244 GCA_035942915.1 Pyrinomonadaceae bacterium
GATTCAAACGTCGCCGCGCCCGTTTCGCAAACTCAATCTTTCAGTTCGCCGCCCCCACTGCTCACTTGTCCTGAGACGAGGCGGTGGCTGCGCCCGCGTTGCGCAACGCGATGTAGACGCCCGCCGAGTGTGAGCCGACGAAGAGCTTGCTGGCGTCGCGCGGGTCGAAGGCGAGAGACCAGACGCGGCGGCTCGGCAGTTGCGGGTCGAGACGTTGCCAGGTCATCCCGGCGTCGGTCGAGCGAAAGACGCCGCCGCCCTCGTCCGGGCTGAAGGCACGACCGCCGCGCTCGTAGGCGTTGCCGACGAAAATCTCATCCGGGTTCGCCGGGTTGATGAGAATGCTGGTGAAGCTGCCGAGCGGCAGGTTGCCGCCGCGTCGCTGCCACTTCTCACCTCCGTCGTGCGAGATGTAGAAGGTCTGCGTCGTGCCGACGTAGACGTAGGCAGAGCGTTGCGGGTCTTGCTCGATAACGTTGATGGGGCCGTCGGTCGGGACACCGCGCACCTGCTGCCAGGTCTTGCCGCCGTTGCGCGTGACGAGCACGCCCGAAGTGGCCGTGCCGACGTAGACGGTCGAAGGGTTCTGCTCGACGGTCGAGATGCAGAGCGTGCGCGCGTCGAAGCCCGCGCCATAAGGAAGCCTCTCCCAACCTTGCGACGGGTCGTATGTGCGATAGAGTCCGGCGTTGGTGGCGGCCAGCATGCCCGGTCGGCCGTCGCGTTCGTCGTAAGTGTGCACGAGCGCGTTGACGGTTTCGGTCAGCACGACGGGCGCATTCTGCATCGCCTCGGCTGTCGCGCCGGAAGATTGCATACCGCCGCCGAGACCGAGCGCGTTGAGCGTCGCGTCGTCGAGTTTGCCTGTGACGGGCACGCCCTTGTCGCTCTGATATTTCCTGAGCATGGCGACGGTGCGCGTACCGGCCACGCCGTCGGGCGTGCCGACGTCATACCCGGCCGCGTTCAGAGCCTCCTGCGCGCGCCTGACGTTTGCGGCCTGCGAAACTGAAGCGGTGCCCGTGCTGGCGGGTCTCGCGGACGAAGCGTCGGAAGCGCGCGCGCCGCGCCGCGCGCCCCTGCCCTTCGCAGATGCTTTCGGCTTCGGCGCTCCGATGGCAGACCATGACGCGCCCCTATCGGTGGACTTGTAGAGGCCGTAGTTGGTTCCGAGGTAGATGATGTTGCCGTCCTTTCGGTCTTGAAGGATGGCATAGGAGATGAGCCGGTTCGGCATGTTGCGCGCAGAGAGTTGCCAGGTGTGTCCGGCGTCGTTGCTGACGAAGAAGTAGCCGCCGCCGGTGGCCGTGTTGATGGTCGTGGCGTAGATGCGGCCGGGACGTTCGCGGTCGGGCAGCACGAAGTAGGCGCGGCGACCCGAATAGCCGTCGTTCGAGGGCGCGAACGTCTTACCGCCGTCGCGCGAAATCATCACGCCGTAGTTGTTCGTCCCGATGTAGACCGTCTGCGGATTCTTCGGGTGGACGGCGATAGCGTTAACCTCGAAGTTCTGACGGCTGGTCGTCACCCTCCAGTCGTTCCCGCCGTTTTGCGAGAGCCAGAAGCCTTCGGTCGTTCCCGCATAGATGGCCGAAGGGACGGCCGGGTTCTGGAGGATGGAGCGCGTGCGACGCGACTGCGAAGGGATGCCGTTAATCTTACGCCAGAGAGCGCCGCCGTTGCGCGTCTCGTAGATGCCGCTACAGGCCGAAGCGATGACGTGGTCGGGTTCGCGCGCATCAATCTCGATGGCGAAGATGTCCGAATCGTCAATCATCCCGTTTTTGATGATGTTCCAAGTCTGGCCGCCGTCGGTCGTCTTGTAAGGCAACCACCACGTCCCTGCGTAGATTACGTTGGAGTCGCGCGGGTCGATGGCGAGCGACTCGACGTTGATGAGATTGGGCGTCGAAGAGGTCGGCAACTGCTCCCAAGTGTTGCCGGAGTCCTTCGAGCGATAGATGCCGCGATTCGTGCCAACAATCAGGATGTCGGGATTCGACGGCGCTTGGGTCAGTGAATGGACGGCCTCCGCCTTCAACTCCGGCGCTTCGCGCCAGGTCGTGCCGCCGTCAGTCGTCTTGAAGAATCCCCCCGGCTCTTTGTGCCGATGCGCGCCCGCATAGATAACGCGTGAGTCGCGCGGGTCAACAATCAAATGGTCAATGTAGAGGCCGGGGCGATTAAAGCCTGCGACGCGCGCCCATGTCTGGCCGCCGTCGGTCGAGGTGTAGACCTGACCATCGATAGTTCCGAAGTAGAGACGCTGCGGGTCTTGCGGGTCAACGACGAGCGAGCGGACGTCGCCACCCATCGGCCCCGTGACCATCCAGTTCAAAGGTTGGGCGAACTCTCCATCGCCGTTTTCGGCCGCGCGCGCGGTCGCTGCCAGAGGCGCGCAGAGCGCCAAGCTCACGGCGCAGAGCATGAGCAGAGATAAGGCTTTTTTCATGTGTCGCATCATCGTCGGAGTTGTCTTCGAGTACTCGTTTCAGCACGGCCGCGCCCTGCGGCGCGCGTGCCCTTCGTCTGACTTAAACGTTTATCAAACGGAAGCTGTTTTTGCCAAATGTGTTCGAGGGGGAAAGATGAGAACGCCCGTTTAGGATGCGCCGAGCGCGCAGGGCGGTTGTACGAAAGGGGTCTCTCACGGGCGTCGGGGTTTTGGCGGCGGCGGGTGATGTTCCCCCCTGTATAAAGCGAAGCGGGCGATGCTTCCCTTTCAAGAAACATCGCCCGCGTTCGGTTCAGGTCGCGTCGTTTAAGGACACGAGCGTTTCGTTGTTAGCGACGGCCACGACGACGGGGCGCGCGACGCGTCGGGGTCGTCTGTACCTCGCTTGGGTCGACGGTCGGGCTGGCGGTGGGCGGCGTCGCGCCGGTCGGCACAATCCAGAGTTCCACCGTCAGGTCTTCGCGGTATCCGCCGTCGAGCGTCTGGATACGAGAAGCCTCGATACCGCGCTGGTTGACGAGGTAGTCGCGTGCGCGTTCGGCGCGAGCCTGAGCCTCGCCGGCACGGCCACGACGTCCGCCGTAGGCGATAATGAGACCGGTCGCACCCGGATTGTTCTGCAACTCGATGGCGAAGTTGTCGAGACGTGCCTTCTCATCGTTGAAGCGGATGTTGCCGTACTCGTCAATCTTGCGTGCGAGCGGGACAGCCACAATCGAGGTCGTGCAGCTATTCGAGGCGCGGCACTCTGCGCCGTAGCCGCCGACATCGACCGTCGCCGTCACGGTCTGTCCGCCGAGGCCGGTCGTATCAACCGTAATCGAGGACGTGCCCTGACCGCTGCTGATGGTGCCGGCCGAGACAGTCCAGTTGAAGGTCGGCGTCACGTTGCGGTCGCCGTCGGAGACATCGGCCGTGAAGGTAATCGGCGAGCCGGGCTGGACGCTATCCGGGCAGCTCACGCGAACCGTCGGGCAGACCACCGGAGCCGCAACCTCTTCGCACGGGCAACGCTCGACCGTGATGGTCGTCGAGGAGAAGGCCATGCAGCCGCAGCCGTCATCGACTTCGACCGAGACGGTGTAGGTTCCCGGTGCGACACCCGACAGGTCGAGCGTGGCGTTCGGGCCGTCGCCGACAATACGACCGCCGGTCGTGTTGTAGGTGTAGAGCAGCGTGTCGCCGTCCGGGTCGGTGGCGTTGGCTGCGAGTTGCACGGACGTGCTCGTCGGCGTGCAAGCGCCGGACGGACGCTGATTAGCGCCGCAATCGGCCGCCAGCACGACTCTCGAAGACGAGGCCGTCAGGTTCACGGTCGGCGGCTGGTTCGGCACGACGGCCGGAGCGCGCTCGTTGCGATGGCCGATGAAGAACTGTCCGATGAAGCCGTGCGGGTTCTCAGACGTCTGGAAGGCCAGCGGGAAACCGTTGTTGTTGACGAAGCCGGTGTTGGCGTTGCCGCCGTCGTCATCACCGAAGAAGTCGAGGAAGCGGTCGCCCTGTTGGTTCAGGTGCGCGCGGTAAGCGGCGCTGAAGCCGAACCAACGGCGCGGGAAGATGCGCACACCGCCGATGAAGTCGAGCGGGTTGTTCTCAAACGCGTTGGGCGTGCGGCCGCCGACGTAATTGATAGACTTCAACTCAAGCATCGGCTGGAACTGCTCGTTAATCGGGAAGTCGAATCCGATGCCGGTGATGAACTCGTCAGGACGGTCGAGCAAGGTCACCTTGCCGACGCCGAAGGCTTCCGACTGCGGGTTGCTGTTCAGGAAGTAACCGGCGTTGACCGCCATGTGGACGGAGCGCGAGAGGCGTCCGCCGATGACGCCGAAGAGGCCGAAGTCACCGATGTCGCCGCCGGGGCTTGCGCCGCGCTGCAACTGATTGAAGCCCGAAGCGTCGTCGGCCTTATCCATGTACCAGCGGTACATCGGAATCAGGTTCACGCTCAAAGGGTTGTTCGGCCCGGTGAAACGGATGTTCGCGCCGAAGGTCAGCGTGTTGAAGCTCGACTCGCCGTAGAGACGGTTGACGAAGGGCGCATCCGGCAGGTAGACGGGCGCAATGGTAAAGAGGTCGGGCACGGTCAACTGCTGGAACGTCAGGTTGGCCGGAATCACGCGCGTCGAGAGGACGATGCCGGGCAGGATGCTGCCGAAGGGCGAGCCGATGCCGGGGAACACGTCCGCCGCGCTGAAGTTGCCGCTCTCGCCGGTGGGCGTCGCGCGCAACGTGCTCGACAGGGGCGGCGCGATGATGTTGCCTGTCAGACCGAAGTTCGGGCCTGGCTGACCGACGAACGGGAACTGGACGAACGGCTGATTAAAGGCCGGGCGGAAGAGCGTGGCGTTCGTCAGGGTCGTAAATCTGAAGTCGGGTGCCAGCACGATGGCCGCGCCGCTGCCGCGTTGTGTCGCGCTGAAGAACAGTTGCGAGTTCGGCAGATAGAAGCTGGACAGATGGCGCGGATTATTGACGTTGACGCCGCGATACGCATCCGTATTGAAGAAGACTTCCAGGTGGTCGGAGAGACCGAGCTGGAAGCTAACGGGAATCTCGGCGATATCAACGTCGCCGGGGTCGCGGTCGTAATTGCCGTAAGCAATGCTGAAGGTGAACTCTCCACGGCGCAGCGTCTGTCCGTCGTAGATGGTGAAGAGTCCGGTAGGCCCGCCGGGCGAGCCGCCTGTGCCGACGGTAGGAGCGGTGTTTCGTGGGTCGTTCTCCTGCCGTAAAGTTTGAGCTGATACTGCGGCGCACAGCATCAACGTGGCGAGCGCGGCAACGAGCGCTCTTCTCGCGAGTCTCATCGCATTCCTCCTGCGAAATGAGTTTATAATTTTGCGGAAGGGGGCGACCGTGCTACTCACAACTTCAGACCGGCTGATGTCTCGATGCATCTGGCTCTCCATCCACATCTTTTTCCACGGACATCACGCGCGACCCCGGAAGCTTTATTTGAGCAGGGCGCGGACGCTCCAAACTACAAGCGTACAAACTAAGTCAAAGTAGAACTGCTACCGCCCTCGACCGAAACGTCTTGTAGGATGGAGCGGAGCAGCGAGAGGAGCCGAACGCTTTCGGTTGCAGCGTTCGCGGGCGCTCTTGCACTTGCCTCTGCGCGCCTCTCAACTGGTTGAATTTCTTTTGGCTTAACGTAAGCGCCGGGTCTGCTTATACGAAAACAGGTGCGCTCATGTCAACATCTCGACTTGCCATGCCCGCGCTTTCGTCTCTTGAGAGCATCTTAAACAGACTCTGCGCCGACATACCAAATTCCGCCAGACCATACTCCACTTAAGCGGCGAAATCAAGACTTTTTCACGACTTAGCGTGAAAAATTAAGACACATTTTTGTCACGCGTAGATGCCGCGCATGCGCGTGTCGTAGGCCACGCGGTCTATCGCCAGCATGTAGGCTGCCGTGCGTGTATCGACCGCATGTTGGTCGGCATAACGCACCACGTCGCCGAAGCTGGCGACCATCACATCCTGCAGACGGTCGTTGACGACATCCTCCTTCCAGAAGTAGCCCATGCGGTCTTGCACCCACTCGAAATAGGAGACCGTCACGCCCCCGGCGTTGGCGAGGATGTCGGGAATGACGAAAATCCCTTTGTTATGGAGCACTTCGTCGGCGGCGGCCGTCGTCGGCCCGTTGGCGCCCTCGGCCAGAATCTTGCACTTGATGCGGTCTGCATTCTCCGACGTAATCTGGTTCTCGGTGGCGCACGGCGCAAGCACGTCGCACTCGATTTCGAGCAAGTCCTGATTCGAGATGCGCTCGACTCCGGGGAACTCCTCAAACGAGCGGGTCGCCTGCAAGTGCGTGAGCGCGGCCGGGATATCGATGCCGTTCGGGTTGTAGATACCGCCGAAGATGTCCGAGATGGCGACCACTTTGTAGCCCGCCTCATGGAGCAGGCGCGCGCCGATGCCGCCGACGTTGCCCGACCCCTGAACGACGACGCGCGTCGCGGGCGGCGTCATCTTGAAGCGTTTGATGGCCTCGTTGATGACGAAGAGCAGTCCCCTGCCGGTCGCCTCGCGGCGGCCGCGCGAGCCGCCGAGGTCGACGGGCTTACCCGTGACGACAGCGTTGACGGTGTGGCGCGCGTGCATCGAGTAGGTGTCCATAATCCACGCCATCGTCTGCTCGTTGGTGTTCATGTCGGGCGCGGGCACGTCCTTTTCCGGGCCGATGAAGTCAATCAGTTCGGCCGCGTAGCGACGCGTGAGGCGCTCCAACTCTCCGAGAGACATCTGCGTCGGGTCGCAGATGACGCCGCCCTTCGCACCGCCGAACGGGACGTTGACGACCGCGCACTTCCAAGTCATCCACGCGGCCAGCGCACGCACCTCGTCAATCGTCACGTCCGGCGAGTAACGGATGCCGCCTTTGGCGGGGCCGCGCGCGAAGTTGTGCTGGACGCGGTAGCCCTCGAAGACTTCCATCCGCCCCGAATCCATCCTGACGGGGATGTAGACCTTCAGCTCGCGGTTCGGCACGCGCATCACGGCGTAGAGGTCTGGATTGAGGTCGAGTTTCTGCGCCGCGCGGTCGAACCGCTCCATCATCGATTCGAAGGGGTTGTCCTCGCTAATTTGCCGCGTATCGTCAACCATCGCATTTGCCATAAGACTCTCCAAGCAGGTGATAAGTGATGGGTGATGGGTGATAAAGAGAAAATCCGTCTACTCTTATCACCCATCACGCATCACCCATCACGGTTTTTAAGGACTTCGTTCATCGCTCCCGTGCGGTAGCCATGCAAATCGAGGGTCACGTAGCGGAAGCCGAGGGCGCGAAAGCGTCGCGCGAGTTCGTCCGTCACCTCGCGCTTGAGCGCGCGTTCGAGTTCGGCGGGCGCGACTTCGAGCCGTACCAGTTCGTCATGATGCCGGACGCGAAACTCCCTGAAGCCGAGCGCGCGCATAATCTCTTCGCCACGGTCGACGGTTCTCAGCCGTTCGATGGTGACGGGCGTGCCGTAGGCGATGCGCGAAGACAGGCACGGGCTCGCAGGCTTGTCCCACGTCGGCAGTCCTGCGCGCAGGCTCAACTTGCGCACCTCGCGCTTGCTCATTCCAACCTCGACGAGCGGGCTGCGGACGCCGCGCTCGGCGGCGGCGGCGCGTCCCGGCCTGTAGTCGCCGAGGTCATCGGTCGTCGAGCCGTCAACGACGCACGCCAACGCGCGCGTCTCTGCGAGCGGCGCAAGCTTTGTGTAGAGTTCTGTCTTGCAGAAGTAGCAGCGGTCGGGTGCGTTGGCCTGATAACGCGGGTCGGCGGTCTCTGCGGTGGTGATTATCTCGTGGCGGAAGCCGAAGCGGCGTGCGAGCGCGATGGTCTCCTCGCGCTGGCGTTCGGCGAGGCTCGCCGACTCGCCCGTAACGCACAGAGCGCCGTCGCCCAGTTCCGCAGTCGCGACGTATGCGAGATATGCGCTGTCAACGCCGCCGGAGTAGGCGACGAGGACGGAGCCTGTCTCGCGCAGCCACGCGCGCAACGCCTCCTCTTTCGCCAACGCCTCCTCTGAAACCGACGCGGCGACGGACTCCCCGCACCCGGACGCTTCTTCCGCTACCAGACTGTTCAAGTCTCTTCGCACCCTTCGAGCCGGGTCGCGCGCGTCAGCAGTGGCGCTCGCCGACACTTCCGCTCGCAGTTAACGAGTGATGAAGTTTGATTAAGAATTGCTTCGGGGCCGCATGTTAGCAAGAGCCTTCTGGCGACGCAACCCGCAAGCGCCTTGAGGGCATCCATTTTCAGTCACGTTGCACGGCTTGGACGCTGCAACGGCCGACATGTTATATTTTGCGCTCCGAAGTTTCTCGCGGCTCCTTGCTTCCGAAGGTGAAGCTGTTTTTCGTGATGCCTTCTCGCCTCTACTCGCACGTCCTGATAAAAGGGTTGCTCATCGCGCTCGTCCTGCTCGTCGCGCCGTCGGTCGTACGCGCGCAGGGCGACGAGTTCGGCGACGACGCCGTTGACCCCTTCAAGCTCTTTCAGCAGGGGGAAAACCGTCTCGCACGCTTCCAGAAGACGCGCGAGACGCAAGACCTCGAAGAGGCGCTCGAATTCTACGAGGAGGCGGCACGCCTTAAACCGGAGTTCCCGGAAGCCGAATATCAGAGAGGCTACACGCTCGTCCTGCTCAATCGCGCTTCCGAAGGCGAGAAGGCTTATCGACGCGCCGCCGAGTTGCGTCCCGATTGGGCGCTGCCGCGCGCCTCGCTCGGAAGTCTGCTGGCGCGCACCGGACGCGAGCAGGAGGCCGAACCGCTGCTGCGGCGGGCGTTGGAATTGGACGGCGAAAATCTGACGGCGCTGGCCGCGCTGGCGGCTGTGCGGGGTCGCGCCGGAGACAAGGCGGAAGCGGTCAAGCTGTGGCGTCGTGCGACGGCCGTCGAAGAGCGTGCGCCGACGCTCTGGCTGGCGCGCGGCGCGGCCGAGCAGGAGGCGAAAGACCCTGCGGCGGCGGCCGAGAGTTTTTCGCGTGCGCTTGAACTCGAACCGCGCAACACGCAGGCGCGCCTGCGCCGCGCCGAAGCCTACCTCGACGCGGGCGACAAGAAGAGCGCGCTCACAGACCTGAGAAACCTGCAAGACCCTGCGCGCCGCGACACGCAACTCGCCATTGACATCGCTGCGCTCTTCGACCGCGCAGGTCAGCGCGAAGAGGCGCGCGAGATTCTCAAATACGTGCCGGAAGAGGCCAAGCGCGATGCGCGCTTTACGCAGTTGGAGGCGGCGCTGACGCCCGTTAACTGCGACGACACGCCGGAGGCACGCGCCGCGCTCGAAAAGCTGCTCGCCAGTGAGCCGCGCAACGCCTCGCTGCTCTCCTGCCTCGGTCAACTCAACCGCAAGGCTGACCCGGAGAAGGCGCTCGAATACTTCCGCCGCGCGGCCGAGATTGAACCGCGCAACGTCTCCTACGCGACCGGCTATGCCGCCTCGCTCATTCAACTCCGCAGGTTTGCCCCGGCCGCCAACATCCTCAAGCAGGTTCTCGCCGTCGCGCCCGAAGACTACCCGGCGCACGCCAACTTCGCCACCGCCCTCTACGAGCTAAAGCTTTACAAACAGGCCATCGTGGAGTACGAATGGATTGCGCGCGCGCGACCAGACCTCGCCGTCGTCTACTATTTCATCGGCAGCGCACACGACCACCTCGGCGAATACCATGAGGCGCTCGCCGCCTACGAAACTTTTATCGCTCGTGCCGACGCAGCAACCAATCAACTCGAAATCGAAAAGGTCAACCTGCGTCTGCCGACGTTGCGCAATCAAATCAAACGGGGAGAAGGAAAGAAAAAGGGGCGCGATGATAAGTAACACACGAGAGGTCGCCCACGAACGGTTCGGGCAGTCGCACGCGACGGCCGCGCGCACACTACTGTTGCTCGCCTGTTTGGTCTCAGCCGCCGCCGTCACTTACGCGCAGCCGCAACAGTCGCAACCCTCCATCGCCACCGACGACCCTTCGCCGCCTCCCGTCCGTTACATCCCCGAAGACCTGCGACAGCAACTCTCTCTGGCGAAGGACGCGAGCGCGCGCAACAAGCTCAGCCTGCAACTCGCCGAAGAGAGTCTCCATCGTGCCGCGACGCACACGGCCTCGGAACGCTACGAAGCGGCCGGGCGCGAGTTGGGCGTCTATCAGGCCATCATCGAAGACGCCGTCCGCAACGTGAAGGAGAACGTCCGCAAGGACGGCAAGCGCCGCGACCTCTTCAAGCGCATGGAGTTGACCCTGCGCGCGCACATGCCGCGCATCGAAACCCTCAGACGCATCACTCCTTCCGAAGAAGCCGTCCACGTCAAAGCCTGCATGGAGTTCGTCCGCGAAGCACGCGTCGAGGCGCTCAACTCCTTCTATGACGATACGGTGATACGGATGCCGAAGGAGAGCGAGAGCGCCGGCAGTACGACCGACGGCAAAGGCTCTTCGCCCGACGCCTCCAAGAAGAAACCCGAACAACGTTAGAGACGAATCGGCCGCGTACGCAACCGATAAGCCATCGCGCACGAACGCGTGTTGATTCCCCATCAGCCTCGCTCTCATCCGAATCGAAGCCATGAACACTTTTGCCTCGCGCCACAGATTCCCCGCGCTCTTCGTCGTTGCGCTCCTCCTCTCCTCTCTCACGGTCGCGCACGCCGCCGCTGCTGCTCCGCAACGCGAGCACCTCACGCCCGAAGAGATTGAGAAGGTGCGTGACAATCAGGAACTCGACAAGCGCATCGGCATCTTCATCCGCGCCGCCGAGCGTCGTTTCCTCGCCGTCACAGACCCGCAGCAGGCCGCCGCGCGCGCCCCCAAAGAGGCCGTCGAGTGGGGCGAACTCAAAGGCACGCGGACGCAACTGCTCGGAGACCTCTCGCGCATCCTCGACGAAGCCATCACCAACATCGACGACACGGCCGCGCGCATCCCTTCAAGTCCCCTCCTGAAAAAGTCTCTCAAGAAGTTGGCTGAGGCCGCGACGCGCTTCGCCGCCCCGCTCGACGCCCTGCGTACAACCTCGCAGGACGAAGCCGAACGCGAAGCCCTCGAACAGGCCATCGAACGCATCGAGGAGATTGTCGAAGCGGCCGGTAAACACCCCCTCGACGAAAAGGAAGATGAGTCGAAGGGCGACAAGAAGAAGAAGAACGGCCGCTAACGCCCGCGACGGCCGAACCCTGCGCCTCCTTTAAGCGTAAAAGAGACCGGCGCGCGCGATGCCGCGCCGAACGACTCAAAGGTGAAAGGATTGTCGGAAGCGAAGTTTTATGGATAACAGATACTACCCCGGCGTCGAGGCAGACACGCAGCAACTGCTCGTCGAGTTGCGTCAACTCTTCGACGCGGATGAGGGCTTCGAGGTGCAGACGATGCAGATTTCTGCGACGGCCGTCTTACAGGCGCGCAAGACCTCGACGCTGCGCGAGATGACCGGGCTGTCGGCCGCGCTGACCATCAAGATTACGCCTGAACACGGCGGCACGCGCGTCGAAATCGGCATGCAGAAGTGGTTCGACAAGGCTGCGGTCGCCGCCGTCGCGCTCATCCTGTCGGTCGGTCTGCTCGCGGCGCTGCCCGCGCTCGGCGCTTACTGGCAACACAAGCTGACCGAAGACGCGTGGAAGATTATCGAGTCGCACATCGCGCGCAAGGCGGGCGGCTACGTGCCGCCGATGCCCGGTAGCTGCGGCACGTGCGGCTCCGTCGCCGTCGCAGGCTCGACCTTCTGCTCGACCTGCGGCGCAGACCTGCGCGTCGGCCGCTCGTGCGACTCCTGCGGCGCGCCCCAGAGAGACGCCTCCGCGCGCTACTGCAATCGCTGCGGTAAACCGCTCGCCGGTTGACGCCGGACATTAAACCCGGCCGCTCCTTTGCGGCTTTGCGTGAGATTAGATTGTCACGCAAAGCCGCAAAGCTATTTAGGCGGGCGCGTCCGGCAGGTTCAGGTCGTTGGCACAGTCGCGGCAGAGCCAGACGATGACCTCTTTGGCGTCCGACCAGAAGAAGGCCGTCACGTTGCCGGAGATTTTCATCGCCTTCGCGGCGCTGCGCAGTCTTTGTAGAGACTGCACGTAGGTTTCGCCTCGATAGAACTTGCCCGCCGCTCCTCTGTGGCGATGGACGCACTCGCGCTCGCGGTAACTCTGTTCGTTCACCTTCCCTTTTGCCCTTTCAAGCACTACGGACGGTTCGAGAGCCGCGACGGCGCTGGAAAAAAACTGCACGCGCGGGTATGCTCTCTCGCCCGAAGTCTTCTTTATCAAAAATTTGGTGTGATTTTTCGAGGCCGTCTATGCCTCGTCTCGAAGGAGAGCGACGCCCGACCGACAGGCATCGCCAGATTTAAACCACAGACGCCACGCTCCAATCGTTGCGGTCTGATTGCATTGATATTATGTTGCAGACACGGAGGCTCGTCCGCCGTGTCGCGCATGTTAGATATGGTTCGCGCGTCGGCCGTGACCGAGTCCGGGAGGTCTCTATAGTCAAGATGGGTGAAAATCGCTCCCCCGATTTAAGAACCGTGCTGGTGGTCGAAGATTACGAAGACACGCGTCTCGCCATGCGCCTCTCGCTCGAAGAGCAGGGCTATCGCGTGCTCGAAGCCGAAAACGGCGAGCAGGCCGTCGCCCTCGCACGCCGCGAACGCCCCGACATTATCCTCATGGACTTGAGCCTGCCCGTGATGGACGGCCTCGACGCCGCACGCCACATCCGCGCTAGCCCTGAGACGCGCGAGACCGTCATCGTCGCCGTCACCGCACACCTCGAAACAGACTACCGCACCAAAGCCCTCGCCGCAGGTTGCAACGCCTACGTCACCAAACCCATCGACTTCGAATGGCTCGACGACCTGCTTAACAACCTTCTCCCCTGACATCTCTCGCCTTCGGGACTAAAAATTTTTCACTTTTTCCTGTTTCACGCGTGAAATGGTGTTCCATTCTCGCGCGGAACGTGCTATAGTCGCCGCCGTTCGACAAGAGCCGCGCCGTGTAGGAGTTGGCGGCGCGCAGTTAAAGTCGGCCGTCAAGGCCGCTTGCGTTGCAGCAGACACGCCAGAACCAATTTTTCAGGAGTAGAGACGATGACGACGACAACGAAGACGAAAGTGAACCCCCTCAGCCGCCGCCCGAGGCAGCAGCGTCTGGTGATGGCTGTGCGCGGCGGCGCAGGCACGGGCAAGAGCCATTTTATTCGCAGCATGTCGGAGGCCGGTTTGGGTCGCCTCTGCATTTTCGACGTGGAGCGCAAGTCACGCCTGCTGAGAGGCGTCGGCACGCATTTCGACGGACTTGAAATCGAGCACCCGGACGAATTGCCGGAGTTCATCGACTGGGCGCTGTCGGGCGAGGGACGCGAACAGAATTACGGCTGCTTCGCGCTCGACTCGTGGGCGGCCTATTTCAGCGCCAAGCACAGCGAGACCATCGCGGCCGTGCGCGAGCGGACGGGCGACCAATTGGCGCAGCCTTCGGCCGAAGAGTTGGCCGCCGACCAGATGGTCTTGCAGGGCGTCCTGCGCCGTCTCTGCATGGAGAGCGGCAAGTCGGTCGTCATCGTCGACCAGATTCCGGCCAGAGGTAAGGAGGCGAAAGAGGACAACGAGGTCGGGCGCGTGCTGCCGATGACGGCTTCGGGTCTCGAATATTTCGTTGACGTGATGGTCGAGGTCTCCTTGCAGGAGCGCGACGGCGAGATAACGCGCGTCTTTCAGGTCGTCAAGTCGAACAGCCCCGCCTTCGAGGTCGGCTTCGAGTTGACGGGCGACGTGACGTTTAAAGACTTCCTCGAACACATGAAGCGCGAGCACGGCACGGAGCTTCCGCTGGAAGCGCCGAAGCCCTCGCCCGTGCCCGAAGTGCTCGAAGAGAAGGCGACGCCCATCTCTCTGGTTGCGCCGCAGATGAGCGTTCAGGAGTTGGTCGCCAAAGCCGAGCGGCTCGGCTTCAAGCAGGCGGATGTGGTGACGGGCGCGAAGGTCTATCACAACCAGCCGAACATCTACCGCCTCACGCCCGAACAGATTGCAGACCTCGACCGGCGCATGACGGCGCGCGCAGAGAAGATGCACGGCGCGGCGGAGGACGACGCTACAGACGCCGCTGCTCCGGCCGCCAATGCGCGTCAGACGACGGGCGAGACGACTGCGCGGAATCAGTCGGCGCGTAATCTCAAACGCGCGTAAGTTTCCGCGCTCATTCGAGGCTAACCGGGAGGCCGACGACCGCAGTCGTCGGTCTCTTTTTTCGTCCGTGCGGCGGGGGTTGACAC
>DASZCR010000203.1:0-3490 GCA_035942915.1 Pyrinomonadaceae bacterium
GGATATGTGTGTGGCCGTTGATGAGGCCGGGGATGACGGCGCGCCCCGCAGCATCTATCACTTCGGCGGCCGTGTAACGCCGCTCGATGTCGGCGCGGCGTCCGACCGCCACGATGCGCCCGCCCGCGACGGCCACCGCGCCGTCCTCAAACACGCGCCGCTCGCCGTCCATCGTCACCACCGTCCCGCCGCGCACGAGCAAATCGACGCGCCGCGCGTTGTTGTTGCCTCCACCGCCGGAGCGCCCGCCGGGACGACGTTGCGCGCTCGTCTGCGCGCAGAGACAGAGCGAGAGGAGAATCAGGAGCGTGGTGAACAGGCGTGCTGAGTTTCGTTGCATGTTTGGTTCGGTTGCTGAAATGTGCAGGTCTGGCGGAGCGGCTCTGCCGAGACAATCATGGCCGAGTTTCAAGCTTTCGGCGCGCCGGTCTCTTCGAGGAACTTGGCATCGAAGGGGCGCGGCAGCAGTTCGGCCATTTGCAGCGTTTCGGTATCGCCGCGCAGATTGGCGAGCGTGACGGGCACGTCGCCGCAGAACTCCCAGATGAGTTGGCGACATGCGCCGCACGGCGGCGTCAGGCGCTCCGTGTCGGCGACGACGACGATGCGCCGGAACTGCCGCGCGCCTTCCGAGAGCGCCTTCCAGATGGTCACGCGCTCGGCGCACATCGTCAGTTCGTAGGCCGCGCTCTCGATGTTGCAGCCCGTGTAGACGCGCCCGTCCGCCGTCTCGACCGCCGCGCCGACGCAGAAGTTCGAGTACTGAGCCAGCGCGCAATTGCGCGCCTCCGTTGCCGCCTTAATAATCTCTTGTTCGTTCACCCGCCCTGTTCTCCTCTCGCTCCTTTGGCGGCACTTGCGGCCTTCTCGACGCGCTGCCGCTCGCCGGAGAGACGCTCACGGATGCGACCGCTGAGTAAATCGATGCTCACCAGATTGTGCCCGCCTTCGGGGATAATCACGTCGGCCGCACGCTTCGACGGCTCGACAAACTGCATGTGCATCGGCCGGACGGTCGCCAGATATTGTTCGATGACCGACTCGACCGTGCGCCCGCGCTCGGCCACGTCGCGCCTGAGACGACGGATGAAGCGGATGTCGTCCGGCGTATCGACGAAGACCTTGATATCCATCTCGTCGAGCAGTCGCTGGTCGGCGAAGATAAGGATGCCCTCGATGATGATGATGGGTCGCGGTTCGACGCGCAGCGTCTCCGGGCGACGCGCGTGCGTTTTGAAATCGTAGAGCGGAAGCTCGACGGTTTCACCGGCCTTCAAAGCTTTGAGATGCGTCACGAGCAGGTCGTTGTCTATCGCGTCTGGGTGGTCGAAGTTGACCTTCTGCCGGAAGTCGAGCGGCAGTTGGTCGAGGTCGCGATAGTAAGAGTCCTGCTGTAGAAAGACCACTTCGCCCGCACTCACCGACTCAAGGATGCGGTTCGCCACCGTCGTCTTCCCCGAACCCGTCCCGCCGCAAATGCCGATAATCATTCGTCGCTCCGCTCCGAAGGTGATAAGTGATAGGTGATAGGTGAGAGGAGAAAACAGGTCTTCTTCCTATCACCTATCACCCATCACCTATCACAACTTTCCTATCACCCATCACCTATCACTGTAGTTTCGGTATCACGCGACGCAGAAGCTCCGCGAAGGTCTGACGGACGCGCGCGCCGGTCTCCATCACCTCGGCGTGGTCTATGGGACGGTCGAGGACGCCTGCGGCCATGTTCGTGATGCAGGAGAGACCGAGGACGCGCATTCCCATGTGCCGCGCGACGATGGCCTCCGGCACGGTGCTCATGCCGACGGCGTCTGCGCCCAACAGACGCAACATGCGAATCTCGGCAGGCGTCTCGTAACTCGGCCCCGTCAGCGCCGCGTAGACGCCGCGCCTGAGTTCCAACCCCGTGCAGCGCGCCTCGCGGATGGCCGTCTCCTGATATTCCGGGTCGTAGACGTGCGTCATGTCTGGAAAGCGCGGGCCGAAGCGTTCATCGTTTGCGCCGCGCAAGGGGTTTGCGCCCATCAGGTTGAGATGGTCTGAGATGACTATCAGCGCGCCCTCTGTGAAAGCGTTGTTGAGTCCCCCAGCCGCGTTGGTCAGCACGAGGCTGTGAACGCCCAGACGCGAGAAGACGCGCACGGGAAACGTCACCTCGTCGAACGTGTAGCCCTCGTAGAAATGGAAGCGCCCCTGCATGGCGACAACCCTCACGCCCTCGACCGTGCCGCAGACGAGGCGACCCGCATGCCCCTCGACGGTCGAGCGCGCAAAGCCCGGTATCTCTTCGTAAGGCAGCGCGACGGCGTCCGAGAGGTCGTCGGCGAACGCGCCGAGACCGCTGCCGAGGACGAGCGCGACGCGCACCTCCTGCGCCCCGCCGCCGAAGCGTGCGCGCAGTGTTCGCGCCGCGTGTTCGGCGCGTTCATAGAGCGTGTCGGGCGTCTGGCTGTCGGTCGGCTGCATCTCGCGTCTCCCGTCAGGTTATCAGCGCGGGTCGCTCTTCTTCCGCTTCTCGTCTGTGAAGAGGATGGTGAAGGCGAGGAAGAGCGCTGCGCCCGCCGCGATGACGAAGAAGATGATGGCGATGGCCGGGTAGCCGAGAATCTTCCACGTCGTCTCGACTCTCATCATCAGCGCCGCGCCGACAATCAGCGCCGCCAGCACGAGGCCGACCGTAATGCGATTGGCGACCTTCTGCAAGCCTTCCATCAACTTCACTTCGTCGATGGCGTCCACCTTGATTTCGACCTCGTTGTTGGCGACCGCATCGAGCAGTTTGTTGACCCGGCCGGGCAGCTTCTCGACGAAGTCCTTGACCTCGATGGCCGACATGAAGAGCCCGCCCGGCGAAAGGCTCTGCATCAGGCGGCGGCGGGTAATCTCCATGCCGTGACGACGAATCGCACGGTTCGGGTCGAAGGACGGGTCGAGGGTTTCGACTATCTGGTCGAGGTTCAGGAGCGTCTTCGCAATCATCGTGTACTCGGCGGGCAGACGAAAGCCGTTCTCCCCGGCGATGCGTGTGATTTCGAGGACGACGCGACCGGCGTCCATGTCGCGCATGTTCGACGCCTGATGCTGCGTGACGAGGTCGGAGACTTTGCGTCGAAACTCCACCTCGTCGAAGTTCTGGCGCGGCTCGCCGATTTTTATCGTGATGTCGGTGGCCGTGTCGCCGCGTCCCTCGCTGATGGCAAGGAGCAGTTGCAGCAGGCTCTCCTGAAAGCGTGGCGCGATGCGCGCGACCATGCCGAGGTCGATGATGGCAATCTGATTCTCTTCCGTCAGGAAGACGTTGCCGGGGTGCGGGTCGGCGTGGAAGAAACCGTCGATGAGTATCTGCTGCAAGTAGGCGCGGAAGAGATAGTCTGCGAGGAGATGCCCGTCGAGGTCGATGCGCCCCAGCGGCGTGAGGTCTGTAATCTTGCGCCCGCGCACGTAGTCCATCGTGAGCACGCGCGAGGTCGTGTAGTCTTCGACGGGCTGC
>DASZCR010000204.1:0-2150 GCA_035942915.1 Pyrinomonadaceae bacterium
CGTCCGTGATGTGCAGAAGAGCCATAGCCTGTCCGTGCCTGTCGCGCGCGTGATACGTTGACGAAATTCTACATGACGACGCGCGCGGGTGACAACGAAGCGCGCGGACGACGATGCAGCCACCACGCGCACGCCTTTCTTCATCTTCGATTTAATGTGACATTAAGGACGCGCGCCTTTAAGATGCCCTCTCGGACGATTTTCCAGCTCTTCAGAATCTTTCTTCAACAATTTCAACCGGTCATTCCGATGGAAAGGATTTGACGGATGCCTCTTATTCTGCGACGCACTTTACTGCTCTTCGTCTTCGCATCTGCCTGTCTCGCGACGGCCGCCGCGCAGACGCCGCCCGCAGACGCCGCCTCACATGCACACACCGCCGACAATGCGCGCAGTAACAGCAGCAACAGCAACGGCGGCTCAGTTTCGCCTACGGCGTCGGAACTCGAAGAGATAAGGCGACAGTTACGCGAGCAGCGCGAGGAACTCGAACGCCTGCGCGCGGCGCTCAACGAGCAGACGCGCCTCCTGCTCCAACTGCGCGCGCGCGTCGAAGGCGCAGACGCGTCGCTCGCCTCCGCCGCGCAGTCGCCGCACGCTTCCGGCCAGCCCGCCGAAGCGAGCGTGCGGGCTGCCGTCTACGACTCCGGCGCGGCCGACGCGGCGAAGCAAGACAGCGTGCAGACAGAAGAGCGCATGACGCGCATCGAGGAACAGGCCAAGCGAACGAGCGAGGCGATTGCCAGACAACTCGGTTCGATTAGCTTCAGCGGCGACTTACGCCTGCGCTACGAATCCATCTACGGACAGTTGAACGGCGGGCCGAACGCCAACGACCCGACCGTCGTCGGCAACGCCATCTCCTCGCGCCAACGCCTGCGCCTGCGTGCGCGCCTCGTCGCGCGCGGCCAGATTGGCAAGGAGTTTGAGTGGGGGCTGAGGTTTGCGACCGGCAGTTTCCCCGACATCATCTCGGCCAACCAGACGCTTACAGATTTCTTCTCGCACAAGAATTTCGCGCTCGACCAAGCCTACGCCACCTACAAACCATCGCGCCTGCCCGGCTTTCAGGTGCAGGCCGGAAAGTTCGATGCGCCCTGGACGCACACCGAACTGGCCTTCGACTACGACATCCAGCCCGAAGGACTCAACCAGAGTTACACGCGCACCTTCAAAAACTCCGCGCTCGCGCGCCTCGACTTCGTCGCGTGGCAACTTCCCTTCCTCGAACGCGCTTCGGCCTTCGTCGTCGGCGCTAACGGACAGGTCAACGCAGATGCCTCGCGCCGCGCCGGACGCGACCTCGCGCTCTACGGCGGTCAGGTGCGCGCGCGCTTCGAGCCGACGAAGCGGACGGCGCTGACCTTGACGGCCGCAGACCTTTACTACTCAGGCACGCAGTTCATCATGCCCGCGCAGTTCTTCGGCAGCAACGTCCAGATTCCCGTCACGGTCAACATCCCTGCGACGGCGACGACCCCCGCGCAGACCGTCACGGGCTTCGCCACCGTCGCGCGCGACCAGTTCGTCTCCGGCAACGCCAACGTCGGCGTCTCGACCGGGACAAACAACGCCATCAACCGCGACGGCCGTCTCAGTTCCGGCTTCAATCTGGTTGACCTCATCGCGCGCCTCGACTTCGCGCACAGCAAACGCTTCCCCGTCATGCTCCTCGTCAACTTCATCACCAACACGCAGGCGCGCGACGTGGTGACGGCCGGGGCGGGCGGTGCGGATGTCATCCTTGAGAACCGCGAGAACCTCGCCTACTGGCTCGAAGTGCAGGCGGGCAAACAGCAGCAGCGCGGCGACTGGCTCTTCAACTACACCTTCATGCGCGTCGAGAAGGACGCTGTGCTGACGCCCTTTAACTTCGGCGACGCTGCCCAACAATCCGACATGGCCGTGCAACGCTTCATCGTCGCCTACGCCCTCGACCCGCGCGTCACGCTCTCTCTGACCGGCCTCGTCACGCATCGTCCCAACGGCCTGCTCGGCGTCTTCGGCGCAACACCTCCCGGCTCGCTCAACCGCCCCACGACGCGCCTCCAACTCGACACCGTCTTCCGCTTCTAACCGAAGCTCTCAACCTCTGTCCCGTGCACCTCAAGCGTCTCGCGCGCGCGAGACGCTTGAGGTGCACGGGACAG
>DASZCR010000205.1:0-8973 GCA_035942915.1 Pyrinomonadaceae bacterium
GAGCGTTTCTCCCATGAAGGAGACGCTCCTCGCGGCCTCTTCGATTTGTGTGGCGTGTTAGATTCTGATTTTTATCCAGCCGTCTTCGATGACGACTTCATAGGATTCGATGGTGTGTGCGGGGCGATTGAGGCACGCGCCGTCGCGCACGTCGAACTTCCAGCCGTGCCAGTCACATTCGACGGCGTGGCCGTAGAGTCGCCCGTCGGCGAGGGGCGCGCCCTTGTGCGGGCAGAAGTTGTCGATGGCATAGAAGCGCCCGTCGATGTGATAGAGCGCCAGTTCGCGGCCGCTCTTGAGTTCGACGGTCGCGCCACGACCTTCGGGCACGTCCTCGACGCGCCCGACCGTGACGAGCACGCCTTCGCGCCGCTCGCCCGTCGGCTCTGATGTGTTGGCATCAAACGATTGCATCGTTGCGTCGAATCGTAACAAACTGCGTTGACGGGGGCAAACCGCAGGTCGGCCGTCATGAGCGCAAGCCGCGTGCTCGACGCACGTTCAAAGATGCGTGCGGCCGCGCCCGCGTTTCATTCATTTCGACTCTCCTGCGGAGTGCGCGGCCGGGTGGCTTTGAGACAAGCGAAAAGGAGAAATGTAGTCATGAAAAGAACTGTGTCGGCATTGATGGCCGCGTGCGCTTTGACGCTCTCGCTGGCGGTGCAAAGCTTCGCTGCGTCGAGGGACTTGACGTTGACGGGTCGGCTCGCGCGGACGGTGGAGGCGGGCGGCTGGCTCGTCGTGACAGAGGGCGGCGAGAAATACCTCATCTTGAACGCGCGCCGCTTCTCCGGCGAGAGTTGGTTCCGCGAAGGCGCACGCGTCATCGCAGAGGGCGAGACCAAAGAGGATGCCGTCTCGATTCACATGGAGGGCACGCCCTTCGAGGCGCGCACGCTGCGCCCGCAACGCACGCAGACGGCGGGCGACAACGGCGGCAGCGGCGACGGCGCGCAGGCGCGTCCCATCACGGATGGACGCGCGGCGGGCTTGACGCGCGTCTCCGTGACGGGCGAAGCGTTAGTCCAATCGCAGCCCGATACGGCCGTGCTTTCGCTGGCCGTCGTCACGCAGAACGCGAGCGCGTCGGAAGCGCAGGCTGAGAATGCGAGTCGCACGGATGCGGTCGTGCGCGCCGTGCGCGCGGCGGCCGGAGCGGGCGCAGAGGTGAAGACGGGCGGCTACAGTCTGCAACCGCAGTACGTCTACAAGCAGAACGAATCGCCGACCATCACTGGCTACATCGCGCGCAACGCGGTCGTCGTGACGATGAGCGACTTAACGAGAGTCGGCGCGGTTATCGACGCGGCCTCGCGCGCCGGAGCGAACAGCGTTGACAGTCTCGCCTTCACCTTGCGGCGCGACGAGGCGGCACGCCGACGCGCGCTCTCGGAAGCGACGCGCGAGGCGTTCGGCAAAGCGCAGACGGTCGCAGAGGCTCTCGGCGGACGCGTCGCGCGCGTCTACGAGGTCGAAGAAGGCGGCGCGTTCGTGCGCCCGCCCGTGCCCATCTACGCAGAGACGCGCGCGATGGCGGCTGCCGGGTCGGCCGCACAGACGCCCATCGAACCCGGCGCGCTCGACATCCGCGCGCAAGTTCGCCTCGTCGCCGAAATCGAAACAAGACAATAGACGCAAAAGATGTGGGCGCAGTGATGTGTGTTGAACCAGAGACAGGTTCTTCCTTATCCCTGCGTCCTCATCCCTTCTTCTTCCTCCCTGCTGTCGTCTGGCAATCTCGAACGAAGCGAGTATAATTGGCGCAAGTTCCCCTTGAGCCATTCGAGACGTGTGCGACTTGCCGCGTGCGGCAGCGGTCGCCGTCAGCGTGTCGTACGGCGCGTCCTCTGCGTGTGATTCGCGGGACGCGTTTTGCGTCCGGTGGCGAAATCATTGAGGAGGAAGATTGATGTCGAGATACCGCAACGATAGAGACGACGATTATTTCTTCGGCGGCCGCGAGCGCGGTCGCTACTATGAAGACGAGCGCGGCGGCGGCGGACGGCGTGATTATTACGGGCGCGGCGGGCGCGACTTTGACGAAGACCGGCGCGGGCTGCGCGGCGGACGCGACATAGGCGGCGGCGCAGGTTACGGCGGAGGCGGCGGCGGACGCGACTTCGACGATTACGGCGGCGGCGTCGGACGCGGCGGCTACGGCGGGCGCGGCGATTTCTACAGAGACGATTACGACGACCGTCCCGTGCGGCGCGGCCGTCGCTTCGAGGAAGACGACGAACGCGACGACAGAGACGAGCGCGGCGGACGCTCGCTCTTCGACGAGGGGCGAGACTACCTGCGGCGCACCTTCGGCGGCGAACGCCGTCGTGAGCGCGGAGCGACGCGCTCGCACGTCCGCTGCCGCGACATCATGACGCGCGACGTGACGGTCGCCACGCGCAATACGACCTTGCAGGAAGTGGCCGCGATGATGCGCGACGAGGACACAGGCGTTATCCCCGTCGTTGACCACCCGGAGAGCCTCACGGACTTGGCCGAGCAGCGGCCGGACATCAACCGCGTCCAGCCGAACGTCGTCGGCGGAAGCAAACTCGTCGGTCTTATCACAGACCGCGACATTGTCGTCCGCGCCATCGCCGAAGGCAAAGATGCGCGCGTCACACGCGCCGAAGAGATTATGACGACCGAGGTGCACACGGCGCATCCGAACGACCGCGTCGTCGATGCCATCCGCAAGATGGGCGACAAGCAGGTGCGCCGCATCCCGGTTGTTGACCGCGACAACGTGCTGCGGGGCATCATCTCGATGGCCGACGTGGCGCTCGAAACAGAGGACGACCGCGAATTGGCCGGGGCGCTCGAAGAGATTTCCAGCGGCCAGTCGTTCTGGAACAAAGTTTTCGGCTGACGATTAAGTAGGTGATGGGTGATAGGTGATAGGCGATAAGAGAAATCCTGTCTTCTTTCTATCACCCATCACTCATCACCTATCACTTATCACCCATCACTCATCACTGCTTTTATGGCACGCTCAATCGAACGTTATTTTCGTCTGATGCCGAAGGCGCGCGGCGTCGCGCAGGGCGGCGGGCGCGCGTGGTATCCGCCGGCCGACGTGTATCGGACAAGCGAGGGCTGGATTGTGAAGGTCGAGTTGGCTGGCGTCTGCACGGAAGAGCTTGAGATTCAGATTGCGGGCGACACGCTGCGCGTCAGTGGTTGCCGCCGCGATACGTTTCACGCCGAAACCGTCTCCTATCATCAACTCGAAATCACCTACAGCCGCTTCGAGAAGCTGATTCGCTTCCCCTGCCCCATCGAGGGCGCGGAGGTCGATACGGATTACAACGACGGTCTGCTCGTCCTGCGCCTGCGCGGCAAGGAGAGCGACTGCGATTAACCGGGGGCCGCACAAAACTTTTCCCGCAAGGGCGCTCTCAACAAGTTACCTGTCATGGCTGAAGAGACTCGAAAAGAACAAGCAGTAGACGACGCCGCCTCGTCCGCACATGAAGCGAAGAACCGGCCGCCGGTTGCGTCCGGCGGCACAACTGGCACGCAGCAACCGGCCGCGACCGGCGCGCCCTCTCTGGCACAGCCCGAAGCCGGGGTCTTCGAGATTGCCGTTCTGCCTTTACAGAACACGACGCTCTTTCCCGGCGCAGTCGTGCCGCTCGCGGCCGGGCGTTCGCGCTCGATTGCGGCCGTCGAGTCGGCGCTTCTGACGCAGGAGAAGTTGCTCGCCTGCGTCAGCGTGCGCGAAGGGCGCGCCTCTGAACTAGAGGCCACGCCGCCCGACGACCTCTACGAAGTCGGCACGCTCGTGATGGTCAAGCGCATGATGCGCGCGCCCGACGCCTTGCAAATCATCGTGCAGGGGACGGAGCGCGTGCGCGTCCTCGCATGGACGCAGGTTGACCCTTACCTGCGCGCCAGCGTACAGGTGATGCCCGCGCTGGTGCGCCGCGACGAGGCGGCGGTCGAGGCGCTCTGGCGCAACGTGCAGGCGCTCATCCAGCGCGCGTTGGCGATGCTGCCGGAAATCCCGCCGGAGATTCGCAACGCGGTGCTTACGTCGAACGACCCCGTCCAGCTTGCCTACTTCCTCGGCTCCGTGCTCAACCTCGGTTTGGAGCAGGAGCAGGCGATGCTCGAAGCCGAGACGGTGGACGACCTCTTGCAGTTGGCCTACACGCGCCTCGCGCGCGAACTTGAAATCATGCAACTGCGCTCGAAGATTGCCACCGAAGCGCAGAGCGAGATGGACAAGGCGCAGCGCGACTACTTCCTGCGCCAGCAAAAGCGAGCCATCGAGAAGGAACTCGGCGAGGACGAGGGGGGCGAACGCGCCGAGGCCGAACTGTTGCGCGAGCGTCTGCAAGAGGCAGACCTGCCCGATGACGTGCGCAAGGAGGCCGAACGCGAACTGCGTCGGATGGAGCGTCTGCCGTCGGCCGCGCCCGACTATCACGTGATTCGTTCTTATCTGGAATACGTGTTGGAGTTGCCCTGGAAGAAGTCTTCCGAGGACAAGCTCGACCTGCGCGAAGCGCGGCGCATCCTCGACGAAGACCACTACGGACTCGAAGACATCAAGGAGCGCATCCTCGAATTTCTCGCCGTCGTCAAACTGCGTCCCGACTCGAAGAGTCCCATCCTCTGCTTCGTCGGCCCGCCCGGAGTCGGCAAGACTTCGCTCGGCCGCTCGATTGCGCGCGCACTGGGGCGCGAGTTCGAGCGACTCTCGCTGGGCGGCGTGCGCGACGAAGCGGAGTTGCGCGGTCATCGTCGCACCTACATCGGCGCGATGCCCGGACGCATCATCCAATCGCTCAGGCGCGCCGCCGTCAACAACCCCGTCATGATGCTCGACGAGATAGACAAGCTCGGCGCGGACTTTCGCGGCGACCCGGCCGCCGCGCTGCTCGAAATTCTCGACCCGCAGCAGAACCATAGCTTCCGCGACCATTACATCGATTTGCCCTTCGACCTCTCGAAGGTCTTCTTCATTGCGACGGCCAACCAACTCGCGCCGATTCCGCCGCCGCTGCGCGACCGCATGGAGATTATCGGGCTGGCCGGATACAGCGACCAGGAGAAGCTCCACATCGCGCGCCAGTACCTCGTGCCGCGACAGACGCGCGAGAACGGTCTGCGCGACGACCAGCTTGAGATTTCCGACGAGGCCATCATGCTCATCGCCGCGCGCTACACGCGCGAGGCCGGGGTGCGCCAGATGGAGCGCAACATCGGCAGCCTCGCACGCAAGGCCGCGCTCAGGATTGCGCAGGGCGAAGTCGAACGCGTCCACGTCGAAGCCTCCGACATCAAGGAGTTGCTCGGCGCGCCGCGCTTCTACCCGGAAGCGGCTCGACAGGAGTTATCGACCGGCGTCGCCACCGGCATGGCCTGGACGGAAGCGGGCGGACAGTTGCTCTTCATCGAGGCGACGCTGCTGCCCGGCGGCTCCGGGATGTCTATCACAGGTCAACTCGGAGAGGTCATGCAGGAGTCTGCGCGCGCGGCGCGCTCTTATCTCTGGTCGCACGCCTCGGAGTTCGGCATCGACCCGCAGATGTTCAAGAGCTACGGCGTCCACCTGCACGTCCCGGCGGGCGCGATTCCGAAGGACGGCCCCTCGGCGGGCATCGCCATCACGTCGGCGCTGGCCTCTCTGATGACCGGCAGGCGCGTGCGCGGCGACACGTCCATGACGGGCGAGATTACACTGTCGGGGCTGGTCTTCCCCGTCGGCGGCATCAAGGAGAAGGTGATGGCCGCGCACCGCGCAGGGATTCGCCGCGTCGTGCTTCCGGCGCGCAACGAGGCCGACACGGAGGACATCCCCGAAGACGTGCGCCGCGAGTTGGAGTTCGTCTTCGTCTCGCGCATCGGCGAGGCGCTCGAAGCGACGCTCGAAAAGATGGTTGCGCAACCGCCGCCCGCGCCCATCGGCGAAGACGGCCGCACACAGCCGTCCGGCCAACAACCACAACCCGCGCCGGAGACCGTGCGCGCACGCTGAAGTCCGAGCGAAAGTAAAAGGGCGAAAGGTTGAAGGCAACAGCGAAGATAAGAAGGAGCATCCCTCTTATCTTCGCTGTGTCCTTTTGCCTTTTGCCTTTTGCCTTTTCTAAAATGGCGGCCTCATGACGAATCAGAAACGACTCGGACGGATGTCTCTCGCGCTGCTGCTCTTTGCCTGCGCGTGTCTCGTGCAGACGGTGACGGCGCAGACCAAGCCCACGCAGAAGAAGGGCGCGGCGCAAGGCGCGAAGCGACCCGAAGCGAAGCGCGTGAAAGCGACTGAGCCTGCTGCTGCCGCAGCCGCAACGGCGACGCCGGCCGACCCGGCCAGCGAAGAGGCTCTCAAGAACGCGCTCGACGCGCTCGGCAAAGAGAAGCTTCCGGCCGCAGAGCGCGTCGCACGCCTCGAAGCTCTCATCGCCGCCAACCCGGCCGCGTCCGCACAGAGAGTGCGCGCACTCGAAAGTTTGACGAGCGCGCGAGCCGCGCTCGGAGACGAACGCCTGCGCGTGGGCGACGCGCTCGGCGGCATCGAACTCTTCCGTCGCGCCGTCGCCGACGCACCCCTAGACTCCGCGCTCGCCGCCAATGCCGCAGACAAGTCCGACCGCCTCTTTGCCAACGTCGTCTCACAACTGCCCGCCAACCTCTACGTGCTCGGCCATCCGGACGCGGCCTTCGATTTAGCGCGTCGCATCGAGGAGCGCGTCAAGCGTCATCCGCAACGCCTGCTCGCACTGGCGGCCTTCTATCTCGGCGTCGAGCGCGCAGACGAGGCCGAACGTCTGGCCGAGTCGGCCGTCAGGCTCGCGCCTGAGAGCGCAGCGGCGCATCAGGCGCTCGGCGAGGCATATCGCTTCAATCTGCGTCTCGACAAGGCGGCAGAGAAGTATGCGCGTGCGCTCGAACTCAACCCGCAGGCGGCGAGCGCGCGCAAGAGTCTGGCCGACCTCAGACGCGCCAACGGCAAGCCCGAAGCGGCGCTCACGCTCTACCGCGAGCAACTCGCGGCCGACCCGAAGGACACGAGCGCGCGCGCAGGCCTCGTGCTCTCTCTGTTCGAGACGGGACAGCGCGAGGAGGCTGAGCGCGAGTTGCAGGCGGCGCTCGCCGAACAGCCTGAGAATCTGCCGTTGCTCGTCGGCGCGGCCTATTGGTACGCGGCGCACAACGAGGGCGCGCGCGCATTGGAGTTGGCAGGCAAGGCCGTCGCGCTCGAAGCGCGTGAGATTAAATGGGTCTGGGCAAGGATGGCGTTTGCGCGCGCACTGTTGGTAGAGAATCGCCCGTTTGAAGCCGAGCGTGCTTTGCGTCTCGCACGCACCATCGGCCGCTTCCCGACGCTCGACTACGAACTGGCAAGCACGATGGCCGCCGCCGGTCTCTATCAGGAAGCGGCTGAAGAGCTGGCGCGCACCTTCTCGCTCAAGGGCGGAGAGATTGAGACGCGACTGGCCGGACGGATTCCGGCGCGAGCCGCGAGTTTCGCCGAACTGCTCGCACCTGAGAGACGCGCCAGCATCTTTCAGTACGAAGGCGTCGAGAACGAAGCGCAGGGACGGATGTTGAAGGCGCTGCTGTCCTTCCATCTCGCCGTTCGCACGTCGTCGGGCGAGAGGCTCGATGCTGCTGCCGAGCGCGACGCATTGGCGGCTGCCGCCGAGTTCGTCTCCGGCGACGACCCGATGCGCGCCTTCAGACATCTCTACGTCGCCAGCCAACTGCTGCAACGCGGTGCGGCTTTGCAGACGGTCGTCGAACAGGCCGAAGCGGCGATGCTCGGCGTCGAAGCCGCGCTCAACACGACGGCCGCGCCCGTGGCAACCGTCGCCGACGAGTTGACGAGCATCCGCGCCAGAGCCATCGCGGCGGGCACGACGCCGAACGTCCCGCAGGTGGCTCGACACATCCTCTCGAACGTCATGCGCGGGCGCATCGAAGACCTCGCCGGGTGGTCGCTCTACCTGCAAGGCAAACAGACGGAGGCGGTCGCGCGCCTCCGACTCGCCACCGGCGTACTACCCGAAGGAAGCCCCTGGTGGCGCGCCGCGCAGTGGCATATCGGCGCGGCGCTCGACGCGACCGGCAACCAGAAAGAGGCGCTCACGGCCTACGTCCGCGCCTACAAGTGGTCGCCTGAACCGACGCGCCGCGTCGTCATTGAGACGCTCTATCGCAAGCTCAACAACGGCTCGCTCAACGGCCTCGAACGCATCCTCAACGAGCCGCGCACCGCCAACGCTGCAACAGACAGTGTCGCCGCCGCCATTGCACAACCGCCCGCCTCCACGCCCGCGACGAGCGGCGTCAGCGGCGGCAGCGGCAGCAACAGCCCGTCGCTTACGGCAAGCGCCTCCGTCGCTGTCGCTGCGCCCTCGCCGACGCCTTCACAGGCAGTGCCGGAGCAGGCGACGCCGACAGAGGTCGCGCAAGTTCCGCCCGCTCAATCCGTCCCGACGCCGACGCCGACACCCACGCCGCAAGCTCAAGCGGAGGCCAACACCAATACGCCGCCCGCGTCAAACGACACGACCGCGCCGGTCGCTTCTCCATCTCCCACTCAGACGCCCGCGCCCGTCGCCGAACGCACGACGACGCGAACGGCGGAGAGGGGCGTCTGCGCGCTCTCCGTCAGCGAAAGCTCACTCTCGCTCAAGAACAGGGAAACGAGGACGCTCACCGTCAGTCTCGGCGACGGCGGCAACACAGACCTCGCGCGCATCAGCGCACTCACGCGCGACTGGGCTGACATCATCATCCTCGCCGAGCCGCGCACGCCCGCCGACATCGAGGCCAACGTGGCGCGCTACACGATTTCTTCCATCAGCGACAAGGCCGGCACGTACACCGTCACTTTCAACTCGCCCTGCGGCAAAAAAGAGGTCGCCATCGAAGTCAAAACGTAACGGTGTGCGACGGCCGCGAGCGTTCAGGAAAGCTAATCACGACGCCTCGCCTCCATCAGTGAAAGAAACAGCGCGCGAC
>DASZCR010000206.1:0-22202 GCA_035942915.1 Pyrinomonadaceae bacterium
ATGTGGCGGTTCTTGATGACCTGAATGATGACGTGCGCGGCGGCGGTTGACGAGTCCTGAAAGATATGGTCGATTTTCTGGAAGTGTTCTTCGACGTGGCGGCGAATGGCGGGCGTCACCTCGATGTGGCGTCCCGTGTACTCGAACTTCATCCTTGCTCTCCCCTTTCGCCGGTGGCGAGCACTGGCAAGTCTCGCCCGAACGAGAGACGACGACGCCTCTCATCCGCCGGCCGACTCTTGATGGATTGTGAACTGCTTAAAAACCCTTCGCCTTCAGACGACGGCCTTGCGCTCGCGCGACCCCGGTATCTGCATCTGGTCGCGGTACTTGGCGACGGTGCGGCGCGACAGCTTGATGCCGTCTTTGGCTAAAATCTTGACAACCTGGTCGTCCGTTATCGGATTGTGCGCGTCCTCTTCCTCAATCAGCTTCTTAATCTTGAGCTTGATGATGCGGGTCGAGACCTCCTCGCCCTCCTCGTTGACCATGCCTTCGGTGAAGAAGCGGCGCAACTCAATCACGCCCTGCGGCGTGTGCGCGAACTTGCGATTGACGACGCGCGAGACCGTTGACAGGTGCATCCCTGTATCTTCGGCCACGTCCTTGAGCATCATCGGCTTGATGTACTGCACGCCCTTGTCGAGGAACTCGCGCTGGCGACGGACGATGCACTCGACGACGCGGAAGATGGTCTGACGCCGGTGCTCGATGTTCCTCAGCAGGTCGACGGCCGAGCGCATCTTGTCCTTGATGAAATCTCTCGTCTCTTTGGTCGTGTCCTGTCGGCCGAGCATGTTCTGCATGTCGCGGCTGATGCGCAGGCGCGGGCCGCCGTCGTCGGCGAAGTAGATTTCATACTGGTCGTCAACCTTCTCGATGAAGACCTCCGGCGCAATCAGAATCGGTTCTTCCGAAGAGTAGCGACGGCCGGGATACGGGTCGAGCAGGCGGATGTGCTTAATCTCCTCGACGAGTTCCTCGACGGGCACGCCAATCTGCTTCGAGAGGTTCGGCAACTTGTGCTGTTGAAGGTCGACCAGAGAGTGCTCGCTGATGAGTTTGGCGGCGATGCACTGGTCTGCCCCGCGCTGACACTCGGATGTACCGCGCGCTTTGAGTTGGACGAGCAGACATTCGCGCGCGTCGCGTGCGCCGCAGCCGACGGGGTCGAGATTCATCACAATCTGGCGCGCGTGCTCGACCGTCTCGACCGACCAGTTGCCTAAGGCGGCAATCTCTTCGTTCGTCGCGTTGAGACGGCCGTCGCCGTCGAGGTTGCCGATAACCGACTCGGCCACGTCATAGAGTGATTCCTCGACGTGCGTCATGCGTAGCTGCCACGCGAGATGCTCGGACAGAGAGGGCGGACGCGTCAGGAACTGCTCGAAGGTCGGCGCGTCCTCTTTGTACTCGAACTCCTGCGTCTTGTAGCCGGGGTCTAGGTAGTCCTGAAACTCGCGCCCGAAATCTATCTCCTCGAACGAATCGCTGGAAGGCTCGACCGTGTCGAAATCGTCGTCGCCGATTTCCGAGCCGCTGGTCTCGCTCGCGGCGGCGTCAGTTGCGCCGGGCGTCTCGGCGGCTGAGGACGCGGCCGGAAGGTCTCCCGTGCCGTTGCCGGATGCGCCGTTGGAAGCGGCCGAGAAGTCGAAGGAGGCAGACAAGTCCGCGTCGGCCGAATCTGCGCCGGTCAACTGGTCGATGATTTCTTTCTCGATTTCGCGCTTCTCGTCCTGCGTCGCGACTTCTTCGAGGACGGGGTTTTCGAGAAGCTGCTGCTGGATGAGGTCGCTTAACTCAATCGAGGTCATCTGCAACATCTCGATGCGCTGCCGCAATTGGGGCGTCAACACGAGCCGTTGCGAAAGATTGGTGGTGAGCTTGACGGACATGCGTTTGCTCTAATGACTGCGTCTTAAATTTTCTTGTGTGATTCTTGGTCGCCGCCAGCTATTGCGGCACGGGAGAGATTATAACCGATTTACGCGCGGGCGCGCAGCCCTTCTTACATACGAAATTTTTCTCCGAGGTAGAGACGACGCACTTCCGGGTCTTCCGTCAACTCAAGCGGCGCGCCCGCACGGAAGATACGCCCCTCGGCCATGATGTAGGCGCGGTCTGTGACGCCGAGCGTTTCGCGCACGTTATGGTCTGTGATGAGGATGCCGATGCCGCGCCCGCGCAGGTAGAGAATCATCTGCTGGATGTCATCGACGGCCTTCGGGTCGATGCCCGCAAACGGCTCGTCGAGCAGGATGAACTGCGGCTCTGTGGCGAGGGCGCGGGCAATCTCGGTGCGCCGCCGCTCGCCGCCTGAGAGCGCGTCGCCGCGCGTGTGGCGGACGTGGCCGATGCCGAACTCTTCGAGCAACTCTTCGAGACGCGCGAACCGCTCGCGCCGACGCAAGCCCATCGTCTCAAGGACGGCGAGGACGTTTTCGGCGACCGTCATCTTGCGAAAGACCGAAGGCTCCTGCGGCAGATAACCGACGCCGAGCCGCGCTCGCAGGTACATCGGCAGCCGCGTGATGTCGCGTTCGCCCAGACGGATGCGACCGGCGTCCGGGCGCTCAAGACCGATAATCATGTAGAAGGTGGTGGTCTTGCCCGCGCCGTTCGCACCGAGCAGGCCAACGACCTCGCCGCGCTCGACGTGCAGACCGACGCCGT
Source organism: Pyrinomonadaceae bacterium (assembly GCA_035942915.1). Classification (GTDB taxonomy): domain Bacteria; phylum Acidobacteriota; class Blastocatellia; order Pyrinomonadales; family Pyrinomonadaceae; genus DASZCR01. The sequence continues at coordinate 2,674 of DASZCR010000206.1, forward strand.
CAACCACGCGCCGCCTCCCGTACTGCTTCACCAACTCCGACGCGGCCAGAGAACTCCTCGACGGCGCACCGCTGCGGCGCGACTCGCGCTCCTCAATCGCCTCCCTCCGCACCGCGCTGATAATCTCTTCGGTCTGCATAACTTTCCGGTGATAGGTGATGGGTGATAGGTGATAGGAGAAATCCTGCTTTCTCTTATCACCTATCACCTATCACCTATCACCCATCACTTATCACTTATCACTTATCACGGCTTCCGTATCCTGTGCGTCGAGTGGACGCGGCCGGTGTTCTGTTTGCTCTGGCCGCCATCGGAGACGACGCGGTTTTCGCGCAGGTAGACGGTCAGGCGGCGGCTCTCGGACGTGCCCTGTTGTGCATCTTCGACGCGCGCCGGGTTGCCCGTTAAGACGACCGTCTCGTCGGCCGCAGTGTATTCGCCCCGGTCGCCCGTGCCGCGCTTGCCGGGTTGCGTGACGACGACGGCGTGTTGCGCGATGGTGCGCTCGACCTCGTAGGCGTCACCGCGCAGATACACGTCGGCCACCTCGGAGTTGATGCGTTCGGTTCCCTGCTTGATGTCAACCGCGCCCTCGTAGTGGAGGAGTCGCTCGGCGTCGGCGTAGAACATGCGGCGCGAGGTGGCGAAGACGGGGACGACCGTGCGCCCGCCCGACGCATCCTTGCGTCGCGCCTGATAGAGCGCGCTCTGGACGTTGCCTTCGCCCTCCATCCGGCGCTGTTCGCGGCGCAGGATAATCTTGTCGGCCTTGACGAAATTGTCGTCCTGCCACGCGCGCGCGCTGCCCGTGTAGATGCCCAAGCCGGTTTCATGTTGAAACTCGGCTTCGGCGGCGACGATGAAGACCGGACTCTTGAGCTTGCCGAAGGGCGTCGCGCCGCCGGTCTGCTCCTGACTGTAGTAGGTCGTCGTCGCGCGTCCGCGTCCGTAGGAGATTTTGTTGAAAGTGTCGGAGTCAATCTCGGCCGCCTTGAGGCGCGCGCGCGAATCCCAGACGACCGGCTCGCCGCCGCGCAGGCGCACCACCTGGTCGCCTGCCGTGTAGGAGACGTTCGCGGCCTGCCCGTTGCGGTCGCGTTCGTTGAACTTGGCCGAACCTGCCGCGTCAACGCGTTCCAACGCCTGCGCGTTGAAGACAGCGGTCATCTTCTGCGAGGTGAGCGTGCGTTCGAGTTCCTGAAAGCGCGCCTCTCCGGCGGCGTCGAGACGTTCGACATCCTGCGTCTCGCGGACGAAGCGCGCCGTCATCGTCTGCGAGGTGAGCGTGCGTGTGCCGCGCCGCTCGGAGGGCTGCACGGGGTCAACGACCGCCTTCGCGCCGCCCGCCGCGACAAACTCACGCGCCAGATTTCCCTCCTCATAAAATTCGCAGTTGAAACGCGGCGCGAAGAGCGTCTTGCGGTCGGCTTCGGGGACTGCCTGAACGGGTTCGACGAAGAGCTCGGCGTTGCCTTCGGCCTCAGCGCGTTCGAGGTCGCGTCCGGCCGTGCGCCAGAAGAGACGAACGGAGTCGGCCGTGAGCCGCTTGTTGGCCGCCTTCGGGTCGCCCGCCTTCGATTTCGGAGCCGAGAGCGTGATGACGGGACGGCTTCCGGCGCGCATCTCTCTGAGGATGCTGCGGTCGCCCTGCGCGACGAAATTGACGAAGAGCTCGCCTGCGGTCTGAAGCGCCACGTCGGCGTCCGAGTCGATGGTGTTGGCGCGCACGTCGCGGACGGCGCGCGCGGCTTTGAGTTTCTGTTCGCCGTCGAAGTCGAAGTCCATGTCGGCGGCGCGCACTTCGGCCGCGCGTCCCTGCGTGGACGAGCGCAGGTAAGAGTTTCCGCGCGCGGCGACGTGGCGCACGCGCTTGCGTTCGCTCAAGGTGGCGGCCAGCGTCTCGCCGCTCATCACGTCCGCGCCCTGCTCGGCCGTCGCGCCGCCGGAGAAAGAGAGGTGGAGAGTGTTCTGGTCGAAATGCGCCTGCGCGGAGCGGATGGTGACGGGGACGCCGCGCGCCGGACTGGCAGGCAGCGCCGCGTTGCCCGTGCTGCTGTTGGCGTCCGGCTCGACCGTAATCTCGACGCCGCCGCGCAGTTCGAGCTTTTTGTTCTTCGCATCGACGGTCGCGCCGTCGGCACGCCCGCGCACGTTCTCGCGCTCGAAGCTGATGGCAACGTCCGTGCGGCCGACCTCTTCGTTGATGTTGTACTCGATGGCCTCAGTCTTGGCGCGGAGGCTGTCGCGCGTCTCAATCTCGACGTTGCCGGAGAAGGCGACGCGCCGGTTATCGTCAAAGACGATGGTGCGGCGCGCGCTGATGGTGTCGGGCTTTTCGCCCGTCTCCGGGTGGAGTTCCATCCGCACGTCTTCGAGTTCGTGATGGCCGTCGGCGAAAGTCAGTTCGCGCGCGGCCGTCACCTTCAGGTAGAGCTTGTTGTTGCGCGTCTCCGTGTGCTCGAAGCCCTCGACGCGGCGGACGACCTCCGTCGATAACTCGGTCGGGCCGCTGCGCATACGAAATTCCGGGCGATTGCGGCTGCGCCAGTAAGAGAGTCCGACGTAGGTGAGTCCGGCCGCGAGCAAAGCCAGCGCCAGCACGCGCACGTAAACCGGCGCGCGCGCACGCAACCCGATGGCTATCGCTCTCCTTCGTCTAATCTCCTGCATAGATTTCACAGTGATATGTGATAAGTGACCGGTGATGGGTGATAGGTGATAGGTGATAAGAAGAAGACAGTTTTTATCCTATCACCCATCACCCATCACCTATCACTTCTCTTCATATCCACGATTTCCAATTGTAGTTGCGTCGTGCCTTGCCAGGTGTTTTTCTCGACGGTGTAGGCCAGTTCGATGCGTTCGCCGGGGCGCGGCGTTGCTGTGATTGTTTCGGCGCCGCCCCACCACATGGCATCGTGCGTCTGTCCATCCGCGCCCGTCACGCGCAACTTGAGATGACGCTCTTTGACGATGCGCGGTTCTGCCGCGACGCGCAGGTCTGCGGTGCGAAAGACGGGCGTCGGCCAGCCCGCGCCGAAAGGTTCGAGCGCGCACAACTCGTCGAAGAGCTCTAGGCTGAGAGCTTCGGACGGCAGTTCAGCGTCTATCTCAACGACGGGCACACCGCCCTCTTCGGCCTTCATCATAACGGCGGCGTGCTCGTTGAGGCGGCGGCGCAGTTCGGGGATATTTTCGCGGCGGATGGCAAGCCCTGCGGCGTGCGCGTGGCCGCCGAAGGCCTCGAAGAGGTCGGCGCAGGCCGTCAACCCATCGAGCAGGTGATAGCGGTCGTCGCTGCGCGCCGAGCCGTGACCGAGACCGTCTTCGTCCACCGAGATGACGACGCAGGGGCGATGCAGCCGCTCGGCAATCTTCGAGGCGGCCAGTCCGATGACTCCCCTGTGCCAGCCGTCGCCCGCGATGACGGCGACCGATGCGCCCACGCCTTCGCCGTTCAACTCGTATTCCGCCAGCGCGCGTTCGGTAATCTGGCGTTGCACAACCTGTCGCTCGCGGTTGCGCGCGTCGAGGTGCGCGGCCAGACGATGCGCCTCCTCCGCGTCCTTCGCCTCGAACAACTCGACGACGGCGCGCGCCGCGTCCATGCGCCCGGCGGCGTTGATGCGCGGGCCGATGCGAAAGCCGAGGTCGCAGGCGCGCATCCCGCGCCCGTCGCCGCAGCCGGAAACTTCCAGCAGCGCGCGCAAGCCCGCGTTTGTCGCACGGTGCAAGTCCGCGAGGCCGAGCGAGACGATGGCGCGATTCTCGCCGACGAGTTGCGCCACGTCGGCAACCGTCCCGATGGCGACCACTTTGAGAAACCCTTTGACGAGATTTTCGCGTCCGCGCTCACGAAAGAGCGCGTGCGCGAGTTTGAAGGCGACGCCGACGCCCGCCAGATTTTTGTCGGGATACGCGCAGCCGCGCTGGTTCGGGTTGAGCACGGCGAAGGCCGGCGGCGCGCCTTCGTCGGCGTCCGGCAGATGGTGGTCTGTGACGATAACGTCGAGGTCTTGGGCGCGCGCCCACTCAAGCGGCTCGTGTGCGCGGATGCCGCAATCGACGCTGATGACGAGGCCGTAGCCTTCATCGCGTGCGCCTTCGAGCACGTCGCGGCGGATGCCGTAGCCTTCCGTGAAGCGATGCGGGACGTGATAGCCGGTCTGCGCGCCGAGCACTTCGAGCGCGCGTCGCAGGACGACCGTGCCCGTCGTTCCGTCCACGTCGTAGTCGCCGTAGATGAGGATGCGCTGGCCCGCCTCAATGGCGCGCAGGACGCGCGCGACCGCTTCGCGCATGCCGAGCATCAGGAAAGGGTCGTGGAGTTGGTCGAAGGATGGACGCAGCAGCGCAAGCGCGTCCTCTGCGTTTGTGATGCCGCGCGCGACGAGCAGCGCGGCGACCGTCTCGGAGAGGCCGAGCGCGCCTGCGAGCGCACGTGCGCGCGCGCGGTCGCAGCCACGCACCAGCCAGCGTTTATGCTCCGTAAAAGTCTCGCAGTCGGCTCTCATTCTCTACTCGGCGAACCAGCCGTTCTGGTCGAGAAGTTTGACGCCGATGCGCTGCCGTCCGTCCGCTTCGTCCATCCAGACGCCGTTGACTTCGGCGTCGAGAGCGCGTCCGAAGGGCGGCGTCAGACGCACCTGCGCCCCGACGCGCACGCCCGCGTCAGTCACCAGCGTCGCTCCGCCGCGACTGACGCGCACGGCCTCCGCGCTCTGGCGGAAGGGCTTGCCCGCCGCGTCGAGACCTTCGATTTCGACGCTGAAGTTGACGGGCACGCGGGGGCTGCGCGGACGCTGCGAAGGGGAGACGGTTTCGCTTTTCGACTCTTCGCTCATGGGAACTTATTTGCCCTCTTACTTTCAGAATTACGCTTGCGCGGTTGGCAAGGCGGGGCTGACCGATAGTTTAACCGAACAGGCACGCTGGCGGCTAACGGAATCAGACAGTCGCGGCGTCGTGCGCGGCGAGCACGCCCGCCACCAATAGCGCGAGAATCAGCGCGCCGACGATGAGACGATAGACGATGAAGATGTTCGTCGAATGCGTTCGCAGGAAGCGCAGCAGAAACCAGATGGAGGCGTAGCCGACGACGCCGGAGACGACCGTCGCCAGAATGAGCGGCGCGGCGCTCCCGGCCGGTAGTTTCCCGACCTCTTTGAAGAGTTCGAGCAGACCGCTGGCGGCAATCGCCGGAATGGAGAGCAGGAAGGAGAAGCGCGCCGCCGTCTCGCGCGTCTCGCCCGCAAAGAGTCCGCCCATGATGGTTGAACCCGAACGGCTCGCGCCCGGCACGAGCGCCAGCACTTGGGCAAAACCGACCGCCAGCGCGTCCTTCAAACCGAGGTCGCGCATCTCTTTGCGCCGCCGCCCGACACGCTCGGCGATGATGAGCAGGACGGCGACGACAATCATCATCGCAGCAATCAGCCACAGGTTCTTCGTCGCAGGCCCTTCAATCTGCTTCTTGAGCAGCAGACCGATTGTCCCAATCGGTATCGAACCGATGATAATCAACCAGCCGAGACGCGCCTCGTCCGACAACCGCGCGAAAAAGCCGCCGCCGCTGCCTCCGCTGCCGCCGCTGCCTTCGACGCCACGCGCCCGTTGGCCGACGCCGACGAGCGCCAGATGGTCGCGGACGAAGGCCGAGGCTATCGACCAGATGTCGCCCGCGAAGTAGACGAAGACGGCGAGGAGCGTCCCCAGTTGAATGACGGCGATGGTGGCCGTTATCTGTTCGGCGTCGAGCGTGCGCGACAGTCCCGTCGCGCGCGTCGCAAAAATCAGGTGCGCCGTCGAACTGATGGGAATAAATTCGGTCAGCCCTTGCACGATGCCGAGGACGATGGCTTGGAGAATAGTCATAAGAAGTCTGAAGTCAGCACTCTGAAGTCTGAAGGTCGGGAGTCTGAAGTCTGAAGTTTAAAGTCTGAAGTTTAAAGTCTGAAGTTTGATGACTCTATAGATTTCAGACCGCAGGCTTGAGACTGATATTCATTCGCGGAATGAGTTGTTGGCGGCGATGCGGTCGTAGAGCGCGTCGGGCATGTAGCGCATGAGGCGCACGAGGCTGGCAAGTTGCCACGGAAAGGCGTATGTGCGTGGGCGTCGCTCGATGGCGCGGACGATGCGGCGCGCCGCGTCGTCGAGTTCGAGCAGGAACGGCAGGCGGCTCTTGCGATTGGCCGTCAGAGGCGTCTTGATGAAACCGGGATGAATGGTGGTGACGGCGATGCCGCTCTTACGCAGGTCAACGCGCAGGCTCTCGAAGAAGGTCGAGACGGCGGCCTTGCTCGCACTGTAGGCGCTCGACTTGGGCAGTCCGCGATAAGCGGCCAGACTTGAGACAGCGACGAGGTGGCCGCTGCGGCGCGCCACCATGTCTGGCAGCACGGCGGCGACGCTGTTGACGACGCCGATGGTGTTAATCGAAATCACTTCGCTCACGTCGGCCGCGCGCAGGTCGGTCGCCGAAACGACCATGCTCATCCCCGCGTTGGCGACGAGCACATCGATGCGCCCCCACATCTCGCGCACGCGCGCAGCCGCCGCGTTGACCTGCGCGGCGTCGCGCACGTCTCCCGGCAATGCCAGCGCGCGCCCGCCCTCCCGCTCAACCTCTTCCGCCACTCTCAGGAGCATCTCCGCGCGCCGCGCGAACAGCCCGACCGACGCGCCGCGTCTTCCCAACTCGACGGCGACGGCGTGACCGATGCCGCTCGATGCACCCGTTATCAGGACGACCTGTTTCGACCAATCAACGCGCATAAGTCCGCAAGTCTCAGCACAGTTCTTCGACGTGCTCGCCGAGCACGAGCAGGAGTTTGGCGAGGTCTGACTGTTTGACAATCAAGTGGTCGCGCGAGAAGGCCGAGAGCGCGCCGACCGAGATGCCCGCCCCCGCCAGCAACTCCGTCACGCGCGCCAGATAGCCGACCACGTTCCACGCCAACTCGACATCGAGCGTGACGAGCCGGAAGTCTCGCTCGACGCGCGCCTCGCGCGCCGCGTGGCGCATCGCACGCCAGTCCTCTTCCTCGACCAAGAGCGTCACCTCGTAGGGGTCGCGCAGCAGCATGAAGTCCGACCCAGCGCGCGGGCTTAACTCCGGATTTTCCAGGAGCCGCTTCCAATCCTCATGCCGCATCCCGACGAGGACGAACGTCGCAGGCGCGACCTCGACCCGCGTGCGGCGCAACAACTCGGCGACGTTCGTCTCTGCCATAGTGTGGACGGTGATAGGTGATGAGTGATGGGTGATAGGAGAAGACAGGATTTTTCCTATCACCTATCACCCATCACCCATCACTTCTCAGATTTGCACGACAACGGGCACGATGATGGGGCGCGCGCCGGTCTGTTTCTGGATGTAGCGTTTGAGTTCGACGCGGACGCGCTCTTTGAGGAGCGTCGGGTCGCGGCGTTCGGCGACGGGCGCGGCCTCGACCGTCTCGGCGACGATGCGTTGCATGTTTTTGACCAGCCCGTTGGCGCTGCCGTCGATGCCGATGACGCCGCGCGTGACGATTTCGGGCGGCGCTTCGAGCGCGCCCGTCTTTTCGCTCATCGTGACGACCGGCGTGACCACGCCGTCGTAGGCCAGTTGTTTGCGCTCGCGCACCGTCTCGCGGTCAATCTCCTCGAAGCCCGTCTCGTCGATGAAGGTGCGGCCGACCGTCCGTTTGTCAATCACGGTGGCGCGCTCGCCGTCGAGTTCGAGCACGTCGCCGTTCTCAATCAGAATCACGTTCTGCTCGTCGTAGCCGAGATGGTTTTTGACGAACTCTTTGTGGCGATAGAGCATGCGATACTCGCCGTGAACGGGGATGACGAACTTCGGCCGCACGGCCTCGGTCATAATCCTGATGTCCTCCTGCGAGGCGTGGCCGCTGACGTGGATGAGACGCCGCTTCTCGTCAATAATCTTCCCGCCGCGTTTGTAGATTTCGCCGACGAGGCGCGAGATGGCGCGCTCGTTGCCCGGAATGATGCGCGCAGACAAAACGACCGTGTCGCCGTCCTCGACCGTCAAGCCCTTATAGGACTGCGTCGCCATCTGCGAGAGGGCGGCGCGCGGTTCGCCCTGCGAGCCGGTCACGAGATAGACGATTTCGTCGTCGGGCAGTTGCTTCGCCTGATTGAGCGGAACGAGCATGTCGTGGATGTCGAGGTAGCCGAGCCGTTCGGCTATCTCGACGTTCTTCATCATCGAGCGTCCGAGGACGCAGACCTTACGGTCGAACTGCTGCGCGATGTCGAGGACGATTTGCAGGCGATGGATAGAGGAGGCGAACGTGGCGACGATGATGCGCCCTTCGGCCTCGTCGAAAATCTCCTCGAAGGCCGGAATGACGGCGCGCTCTGAGGGCGTGCGGCCGGGAACGGTCGCGTTCGTCGAATCGGAAGTGAGGGCGAGCACGCCCTCCTGCCCGTAGCGCCGGAGCGTCCGCAGGTCAATCGGCTCGCCGATGACGGGCGTTTCGTCCACCTTGTAATCGCCGGTATGGATAATCGTGCCGGCCGGCGTCTGAATGGCGAGCGCGAAGCAGTCCACGAGCGAATGCGAAACGCGTATAAACTCGACGCGGAAGACGCCGATGTCAACCACCTGTCGCGGCTCGACGCGATGGACGAGCACATCGGCCGTCAGGTCGTGCTCTTCGAGTTTGCTCTCGGCGAGTCCGGCCGTGAAATGTGAAGCATAGACGGGGACGTTGAATTTTTTGAGGATGTAGGGGAGCGCGCCGAGATGGTCTTCGTGACCATGCGTGAGGACGATGGCCGTGATGTCGTCCCTGTACTCGTCCAGAAAGTCGAAATCGGGAACGCTCACGTCCACACCGTAGACGCTCTCTTCGGGGAAGCCCATACCGGCATCGACGACGAGCATCTCGTCGCCGTAACGCACGGCCATACAGTTCATCCCGAACTCGCCGACTCCGCCGAGCGGGATAATCTCGATAACCTTGTTCACGGGTCTATTTTTCTCTCCAAAACAACCGGCGAGCGCCGGGCGCGAGCCAAACTTTAAAAGGGGTGGAAAGTACAGAGCAGTATAACACAGCGTCGCCGCCAATCCGCATCTGCCCGCCCCGCGCCTCGCATACTGCGCCGCGCCTGCGGTTATAATCGCCCGCGCCCCTGCCGTGTCAGGTATCGGCTTGAGGGCGAAAGGAGCAGACAGCTATGGAGATGACAAACGAGCAATATGAGCAGTTGGTTTCGCGTCTGGAGGAGACGGCGCGACGCGACCCCGGAGGTTATCGACGGCGCGTGGCGCTGCTTGCCCTGCTCGGCTACGCATACCTGCTGTCGGTGGTTGTTATCCTGCTTGCTCTGGCGTTCTTCGTCGGCTGGCTGATGTGGGAGAGCGGGAAAGTCAACGCGCTCGTCATCAAGGTTGGCTGGATTCCGCTGGCGCTCGCCGTCTTCGTCCTGCGCGCTCTCTGGGTGCGTATCCCTCCGCCCGAAGGCCACGAGTTGACGCGCGAGACCGCGCCCGAACTGTTCGCCACCGTCGACGAAATCACGCGCGTCCTCGACTCGCCGCGCATCGACCGCGTGCTCATCGACGGCGAATACAACGCGAGCGTCGTGCAACTGCCGCGACTAGGGCCGCTCGGCTGGTTTCGCAACTACCTGAGCCTCGGACTGCCGCTCATGCAGGCGCTCACGCCCGAACAGTTTCGCGCCGTCCTCGCACACGAACTCGGCCACCTCTCCGGCAAACACGGCCGCTTCACCGGCTGGATTTACCGCGTCCGGCGCACATGGCTGCAACTGCTCGAACGCTTCCAGCGCGAACAGCGATACGGCGCGTTCCTCTTTGAACGCTTCTTCAATTGGTACGCGCCATACTTTCACGCTTACTCCTTTGTGCTCGCGCGCAAGCACGAGTACGAGGCCGACGAGGCGGCGGCGCGCATCGCCGGGTCGGGCGTCATCGCGGAGGCGTTGATTGCCATGCGTGCCAAGGCCGACCACATCTCAGAGCACTACTGGCCGGGCGTCTTCAAAGAAGCGGACACGCAGCCGCGCCCCGTGAGCGGCGCTTTCGCCAACCTCTCGCAAGTCCTGCGCGGCCCCGTCCCCGAAGAGAGCGCGACGGACTTCGTGCGCCGCGCGCTGCACGAAAAGACCGGCCACTCCGACACACACCCTTCGCTTGCAGACCGTCTGGCCGCGCTCAACTATCCACCTCAGTCAGCCTCCTCCGCGTCACCCGACTGGGTCGAGAATCTAAGCTTCGAGCCGCTCGCCGAGACGGCCGCCCAACGCTTCCTCGGCGCGGACGCGGAAGCGCGCCTCGCCGCGCAGTTCGACGAGGTCTGGCAGCGCGGCATCTCCGACAGTTGGCGGCAACGCCACCGCTACGTCGTCGAATCACGCGAGCGCATGGCGGAACTCGCGGAGAAGGCGCGCACGTCCGAGTTGACGCCCAACGAGAGATACAAGCTCGGCGAGTTGACGGCCGAGTTCGGTGAGGCCGAAGACGCGATTCCGCTCCTGCGTTCAGTGCCGAAGCCAAACCCCAATTACGCCTCGGCCAACTTCCTGCTCGGACAACTCCTGCTCCAGCGCGACGACGACTCCGGCATGGCGCACATCGAGGAGGCGTTGGAGCGCGACAAGGAGTTTGCCGTGCACGGATACGCGATTCTCTACAGTTATCTCTTGCGGATGGGACGACCGGCAGAGGCGCAACGTTACAAGGCTCGTCTGGAAGAGCACGGAATCACGATTGTCGAGTCTCACTCTTAGGCGAGAGCGCGGCGGCCAACCGCAGCCACTCATCAAGCGCGAGCGTTTCGGCGCGACGGCTCGGCTCGACGCCCGCCGCTTCGAGCAACGCGCCCGCGCCGCCCACAGTTTCGACCCGCGCGCGTAACTCCTCAGGCGCGCCGCGCAGGTTGTTGTAGATGGTCTTGCGTCGCTGCGCGAAACCAGCGCCGACGACGCGCCACAACAGAGGCTCGTCTATCGCAGCCAACTCCGCGCGCTCTCTCACGCGCAAGCGCACGACCGTACTCCAAACCTTCGGCACGGGACGAAACGAACCGGGCGCGACATCAAGGAGCGGCTCGCTCTCGCAGTAAGCCTCGACGAGCACCGACAGGTAGCCGCGCGCGCTGCTCGACGGCGGCGCAGTGATGCGCTCGACAACCTCCCTCTGCAACATCAGCACCATCTCCGTCACACAGAGACGCTGCGCAATCAACCTCTGAAGAATCGCCGTCGAGACGTTGTACGGAAGATTGGCGACAACGCGCGCCGACGACGCCGGAGCAATCGCCTCACAAAAATCGACCTCCAACGCATCGGCCTCAATCAGCACAAAGCTCTCGCGTCCGCCGAAGCGCGCGCGCAAATGTTCGGCCAGCGCACTGTCGAACTCGACGGCCACGACCCTCCCCGCACGCTCGACCAGCGCGCCCGTCAACGCCCCGCGCCCCGGCCCAATCTCCATCACCGTCTCCCACGCGCGCGGCGCAAACTCCCCGACGATGCGCTCAACCACACGCTCATCAGCCAGAAAGTTCTGCCCCAAACTCTTCTTCGCGCGCTCGAACATATGAACAGTGATAGGTGATAGGTGATAGGTGATAAGTTGAAAACCTGTGGTCAGTAATCAGAGACGAGTGACGAGGGCGCGGCTGTCTTCCATCTCATCACCCATCACCCATCACCTATCACTTATCACTTATCACCCATCACTCCCTAAGTGTAGCCGGTGATTTCCACGTCGCGGCCGTGTCGTGTGATTTCCACGTCGCGGAGTTTGACGGCCTCCTCGACAGTGATGGCGCCTGCGCCGCCGACGGCCGATTTAGCTTCGCCGCCGCCGATGATGATGGGAGCGATGAAGAAACTCGCTTTGTCCACGAGTCCCGCTTCGAGGAACGCACCGGCGACGCGTGCGCCGCCTTCGACGAGCAGGCTACAGAGTGTGCGACGCCGTAACTCCGCGAGCACGCCAGCGAGGTCGCGCCCGCCGCACGCGAGGCGCACCACCTCGACGCCGCGCGCTTCGAGCGCGGAGACCTTCGCACGGTCGGCATCCTCGCCCGTGAAGACGAGCACGGGGGCGACGCTCGACGTGCGTGCCAGTTGCGAGTCCGGCGAGAGTTCGAGCCGACGGTCGAGGACGATGCGTGCCAGCGGGCGATGTCGCTTGTTGCCGCTGCGGTCGGTCAGGAGCGGGTCGTCTTTTGCAGCCGTCCCCGCGCCGACGAGGACGGCGTCGTAAGCGTGGCGCAGTTCATGCACGCGTCGGCGCGCCTCCTCGCCGGTAATCCAGCGCGCATCGCCCGTGCGCGTCGCAATGCGGCCGTCGAGCGAGCAGGCCAGTTTCAGGTGGACGAACGGGCGCTCGCGTCGCAGATAGTGAAAATAGACTTCGTTGAGGCGCTCGGCCTCGTGCGCGAGCAAGCCCTTCTCGACGCGGACGCCCGCCGCGCGCAGGTGCGCGAAGCCGCGACCTGAGACGAGCGGGTTCGGGTCTTCGACGGCGAAGACGACGCGCGCCACACCGGCCTCGATGAGCGCGGAGGTGCAGGGCGGCGTGCGTCCCGTGTGCGCGTGCGGTTCGAGCGAGACGTAGGCGGTCGCGCCGCGCGCGCGCGCTCCGGCCTGTTCGAGAGCAAGCGTCTCGGCGTGCTTGATGCGCTCGTAGAGATAGAAACCTTCGCCGACGACCTCCCCGCTTGGCGCGACGACGACGCAGCCGACGAGCGGGCTTGGACTGACCTGCCCGCGCCCGCGCGCCGCCAGTTCCAGCGCACGCATCATCATGCGTGAGTCGAAGTCAGGAGTCTGAGGTCTGAAGTCTGAAGTCAAAATCCTATGTGGAGGCCGGGTCAGGAGTTGTCGGTCGCCGGACGTGCGCGCGCCTCGCTTCACACGACGACAGACTTGAGACTCCCGACGCCGGACTTATTCAAAGAGTCCGTTGACATATGCTTCGGGGTCGAAGACGACTAGGTCGTCCACCTTCTCGCCGATGCCCGCGTAGCGTATGGGCAGATTCAGTTCCTTTGCGATGGCGACGGCAATGCCGCCTTTGGCCGTCCCGTCGAGTTTGGTCAAAACGATGCCGGTCACGCCCGCGACCTTGAGAAACTGCCGCGCCTGTTCGAGACCGTTCTGCCCGGTCACGGCGTCAACGACGAGCAGCGTCTCGTGCGGCGCGCCTTCGACTTCGCGCCCCGCTACGCGCTTCATCTTCTCAAGCTCGGCCATCAGGTTCGACTTGTTATGCAGACGCCCGGCCGTATCGACGATGAGCACGTCGGAGTGGCGCGCCTTGGCGGCCTTGAGAGCGTCGAAGAGGACGGCCGCCGGGTCTGTGCCGGACTTCTGCTGGATGAGCGGGACGCCCGTGCGTTCAGCCCAGATGGCGAGCTGGTCGGAGGCGGCGGCGCGGAAGGTGTCGGCCGCACAGATGAGCACGTCGTTGCCTTCGGCCTTGATGCGCTGCGCGAGTTTGCCGATGGTGGTCGTCTTGCCGACGCCGTTGACGCCGACGACCATCACGACATAAGGCGTCACGTTTTCAGGCACGCTCGTCTCGGACGCAACGCCCTGATTTTCGGACTGGCGCAGGATGTCGAGCAGTTCGCTCTTGATTGACTGCTTGAGCGCCTCGATGTCGTTAATCTCTTTGCGCGTGATGCCGCGCCGGACGGTGTCGAGGATGTGGAGCGTGGTGGCAACGCCGATGTCGGCGGCGATGAGCGCCTCTTCAAGTTCGTCGAGCAGTTCGGCGTCAATCACCTTGCGGCCTTGAAAGACCGTGTCGATGCGCTCGGAGAGCGACTCGCGCGTGGCGGCGATGGCGCGTCGGAAGCGGTTGGCGAAAGCCTGTTCGAGCGCCTCTTCCTCGGCCTTCAGCTCTTCCATCGAGCGGTCGAGGCCGAGCACGGAGGTCGTAAACGGCGAGCGCGACGGGACGGGGCGCGGCGGCGTCGGCTTCGGCTGCGGCGGCGGCGTGGCGGTGCTTGCGCGGTCGTCTCTGCGCTCGTCTGCGGGAACAATCGGAGAGGCTTCGCGCGCGGGCGTGGGCGTCGGCGCGGCGCCGGTCGGCGTCGGTTCGAGCGTGGCGGGCGGCGCGGCCGTCTCTGTGACGGGCGGCGCGACGGGCGCGGCCGGAGGTTCGAGTCGCGGCTCGTCCTTCGTCTGCGCGCGTTCGGCCGGCGTCGGCGGCTCATTCAAGCCGAGCGTGATGAAGCGGTCTTCCTTTTTGCGTCTCCAAAAGGCCATGCGATAGATGATTACCTTTGAAAAGTGATGACGGATTTAAAGTTCACGATTATACGCGGAACTGCCGTGCCTCGACAAAACCGGCGCACAAAAATTCTGAGCGTCTCCCGCGCCGGGACGCAGGAGACGCCAAGTCAAGGAGAAGAATTTTTGCGGATTTAGGCGACGGGCGCAGGGGCTTTTCCGGCGGCGTATTCTTTGGCGCGTTTCGACAGACGCACGCGCCCCGGTTGAATCTGCCCTGACTCGCACGCCTCGACGAGCGCATCCACGACGCGCGCGTCGTAGCGCGTGCCGACGAACTTTTTAATCAGCGCCAGAGCATCCTCGAACTTCATGGCACGTTGATAAGGACGGTCGGTCGTCATGGCGTCGAAGGTGTCTGCGACGGAGACGATGCGCGCCTGCATCGGAATCTCGTCGCCCTTCAAGCCCTGCGGATAGCCGCGCCCGTCCATCATCTCGTGATGCATGTACATGCCGGGCAGAAAGTCTTTCATGCCCGGTATCTGCGACATAATCTTGTAGCCCTTCTGCGGGTGCTGCTTCATCAATTCGTACTCTTCATCGGTCAACGCGGCAGGCTTCTTCAGCACCGCATCGTCAATGCCGATTTTCCCCACGTCATGGAGGAGCGAACTGATGCGCAGTTTTTCCATCTCGTCGTCGGGCAGTTCGAGCCGTTCGCCGATGGCGAGCGAGAAGCGTGAGACGCGCTCCGAGTGGCCGCGCGTGTAAGGGTCTTTGCCGTCGATGGCGGCGGCCAAAGCCTTGACCGTGCCGAGAAACAGTTCGCGGTTTTCCGTCGCCGCGCGCCGCAGGTCTTCGATGTAGTGCTCGACCTTGTCGGTCATCAGGTTGAAGGATTCGCCGAGGTCGCCGAGTTCCGTGCGGCTGCGGACGTTGATGCGCTGCGAGAAGTCTCCGGCCGCGATGCGGTGCGCGCCCGCCGCGAGGTCTGCGACGGGGCGCGTCAACTGCTTGGCGGAGAGAAAGCCGATGAGCAGCGTCAGCATCGCCGCCAGCAGACTTATCCAGAGCACCTGCCGGCGCATGTCCGAGACCGATTGCAAGGCGGCGCGCTCGTCCTGTATGGCGATGACGCCGAGGCGCGCATCATCGTCGAGTTGCGCCGTCGCATATGCGCCGAGCATCTCAATCTGCCGGTCGTCGCGTTCGGCGATGAAGGGCGAGAGGGCTGACTGTACCTGTCGCCCCGTGTCCATCCAGTCCTGCACAACCTTCAGGTCTGTCATCGAGCGCTCGGCAAAAGCGACGCGCGCATCCGGGTGCGCGACGGCGCGCCCCTCTCTGTTGACGACGAAGATGACCGGCAAGCCTCTCTCCAACAACTCGCGCTCGCTCATCGAAGAAGGCTGCTGCACGGCCTGAAAGACTTCCTGAAAGGAAACGACCGCGACGACGGCCGCCACCACGTCGCCGCCTCCGCCGCCGCCCATCACCGGCGCGGCCACCGTCAACCCCATCTCCTGATTCGAGCGAATGACCTGCGGCCCGCGTATCACAAGTCCGCGCCCGGTCATCCGGGCGAGCGACGCGCCGACCCGTTCATCGACCTCTTCGCGCCCGATGGCGTCCGGCTTGTAGGCAAAGTGCGGCGTCCCGCTGACGGGCAGGATGGCGAGCGCCAGCAGGTTCGGGTCTTCATTTAAAACCTTCTTCAGACGATAATCGCTGCCCTCGTCGCCGAGCACACGGACGCCGCCCGCCAACTCGAAGGCGCGCGCCAGCCCCGTCACCACGTCGCGGTAACGCTGTCCGTAAAGCTCTATCTGCCGCGCCTTGTCCTCGACGAGTTGCGCCTGATAGCGTCCTTCGACCGAACGCAGTTCGTCGGCGCTCCTGACCGAGAGCATCCACCCGGCCATCCCGACCGGCACGAGGCCGACGACCAGCAGCGTTCCCAACACGATGTAGAGCAGGCGCACGCGCGCGAGACTTTCAAACATGACCGGGTCTTTATTCAGAATTCAGAAGGCGAAGCGAAAACAGCCAAGGCAGGACGGACTTTTTCAGGTCGGCGCGACGCGCGCGCGCACCTCTCATACTACGTTCCCGCGACCCGTCCTGTCAACAGTTAATCAAACTTTAACTTGTTGATATATTAGGTGATAGGTGATAAGTGATGGGTGATAGGAGAAATCCTGCTTTCTCTTATCACCTATCACCCATCACCTATCACTCTTGTTCTATACTTTTACAGACCGCAGGGGCGTGTGAGGCGTCTAAAGGTCGTGTGGCGAGGCGTTTGCGACGCTTTCCGATGAAGGATTGATGAGCGAGACGGCGACAAGCGACGAGCAGATCGTGGAACGCGCGCTCTCCGGCGAGCCGGAGGCTTTCGGCGAGATTGTGCGCCGTTGGGAGCGGCGTATCTTCGCGCTCGCCTGCGGCATGCTCGGCAGTCAGGAGGAGGCGCGCGACGCCACGCAGGAGACCTTCCTCGCAGCCTTCCGCAACCTGCGCGGCTTTCGCGGCGAGGCCAAAGTCTCCTCATGGTTGCACCGCATTGCGGTCAACCAGTGCATCACGCGCCAGCGCCGCGCACGCGTCCGTTCGGAGACGGGGATAGAGGACGAGCAGGAGTTGGCGGGCGAGCGTTTTCTCGCCACGCCGGACGAGGCGACCCCGGCGGGCGCAGCCGAGCGGCGCGAGCAGACCGAGGCGGTCAGGCGCGCCGTCAGTGCTCTGCCGCCGGAGTTGCGCGCTGTGGTCTTGATGAAGGAGTTCGAGGAGTTGACGTTTCAGGAGATTGCCGACGCGCTCGGCATCCCCCTGAGCACGGTTAAGAGCCGTCTCTACACGGCGCTCGGTCAGTTGCGTCTGCGGCTCGGCAAGTATGGCACGGAGGGATTACCAAGATGAGAGAGCAATTCAACCCGGCGGACGAGTCGCAAAAAGCGCGCACGCGTCTGTGCGAACGCGGCGAAGACCTCGTCGCTTATCTCTACAAGGAAGCGAATGCGCAAGAGGCTCGCAGCTTCGAGCAGCACGCGCGCGAGTGCGCCGCCTGTCGAGAGGAGTTGGCCGCCTTCGGCGCGCTGCGCGAGTCAATCGGCGCGTGGCGAGCCGACACGCTGAGCATCACGCCGACGCTTGCGCTCGACGCTTCCGTCGGACGCGCGCCGCAACAGCAGTCTGCGCGCAGGCGTTCGGCGCTCGCAGCCATACGCGAGTTCTTCGCGCTCTCGCCCGCGTGGCTGCGCGTCTGTGCTCCGGCGGCCGTCGCTCTGCTCTGCGCGCTGACCATCCTGACGATGGCGCGCGCAGAGGTTCGTTGGGACGCAGACGGCTTCGCCTTCCGCACGGGCGACAGCGCCGAGCGACGCCCGACACAGGCATTCGAGACGGCCGCCGACGCCAACACTTTCACGCGCGAGCAGGTCGAAGCGATGTTGAAAGCCGAGGCGCAACGCGCGCGCGCAGAGTTGCGTGCGGAGTTGTCCGAGCGTGAGGAGGACGGTCAAACGGTTGTCGTCCCTGCGAGCGTCCAGCGCGACGTTCGCGGACGCACACTCTCGAACGACGGCGCACGCCGCGCGCCGCAACGCGCAGACGCCGCCAAGCGTTCACAGACGTTGCGTCGTCAGGAGCAGGCACGCGTCGAAGATGAAGACGACACGACGAGCCTCTACGACCTGCTGCGCGTCGTCAACTAAAGCGCGGCGCGTTTCAAAACAGCCAAAAACGGATTCAGGAGAGACTGTCAGTGATGAGCAAGTTCGCCGGAAAAAATCTCGCCGCAGCCCTCTGCGCCGTCGCGCTCTGCGCCTCGCTTCCCTTCACGCACGTTACGGAGGCACGCGCGCAGCAGACGGAGCCGACCGACTCCGCCCCAACGCAAGAGGACGCGCGCAGGCTGCGACCCGGTGCGCTGCGTCGTCGCGCTGCCGCGCATCTGCTGGCGCAACTCAATCTTTCGCCTGAGCAGCGCGCGCAACTCCGAGAGATTCGACGCACGAGCGCGCCCGAAGGTCAGGCGCTCGCGCAGCGTCTCCAACGCGCACGCTACGCGCTCGACGCCGCCATCTACGCAGACCAGACGGACGAGGCTCTCATCGCCGAACGCACGCGCGAAGTGGCCGCAGCGCAAGCGGCCGTCATTCGCATGCGCGCCGAGACGGAACTGCGCGTGCGCCGCGTCCTCACACCCGCGCAACTCGAACTCTTCCGCCAACTACGCCGCCAGACCATGCTCCGCCAACGCCGCAACCGCAGGTAAGAGGACAAGGGTGATAGGTGATGGGTGATGGGTGATAAGAAACAGCCTCCTTCCTATCACCCATCACCCATCACCTATCACCTATCACCCATCACCTATCACCTATCACTTATTCCCCCGTCACCCACCGCCTCTCACTGCTTTCCCCTTGACGCACCCGCCTCTTATCTCGCATCATGAATCGTTCTTTTAAGTTCCGCTGTAGCATCACTTGTGAAACGTAAATTCGGGACGGCGGCGATTCTCCGGGAGCCTCTCGGCGGCGATTCTCTCCTTCGTTCGATTGCCCTTCGAGTGGGGGTCGCCAGCCCGGCGTCCAGACACGTCCGAACTCACTCATGAACTTCGTCCTGCGCGTTCTGCTGGAAGTGCAAGAGACTACTTTGCTGGCGGCGCGCGCTGCGGGCAGGCTCTTTCGCCGCCCCTTATACATCACCGAGACCATCACACAGATGGATGTCATCGGCGTCGGCTCGCTGACGATTATCCTCCTCACAGGCTTTTTCACGGGCGGCGTGCTCGCCCTGCAAACCTATCCGACGCTTAAATACTACGGCGCGCAAGACCAGACGGGGATGCTCGTCGCCATCTCTCTGGTGCGCGAGTTGGGGCCGGTCTTGAGCGGCCTGATGGTGGCCGGACGCGTCGCCTCGGCGATTGCCGCCGAACTCGGCTCGATGGTCGTCTCGCAGCAAATCGATGCGATGCGCGCGCTCGGCACAGACCCGATTAAGAAACTGGTCGCGCCGCGTCTGGTCGCGCTCGTCGTCACGCTGCCGCTTCTGACGCTCATCGCAGACCTCGTCGGCATCGGCGGCGGCTGGACGGTCTCGACGCAGATTTACGACATCGCTTCAGGGACGTTCACGGCCTCTGTCTGGCAGGGTATCAAGGTTAACGACATCTTCGGCGGCTTCGTCAAATCCTTCTCCTTCGCGCTCATCATCGGCACAATCGCCTGTCATCGCGGCCTGAACACGGAAGGCGGAACGGTCGGCGTCGGGCGTTCGACCACCTC
>DASZCR010000207.1:0-1947 GCA_035942915.1 Pyrinomonadaceae bacterium
TTGCATCCAAGCGCGAAACTTTCTTCCTAAGTGACTAAGAAGAAAGTTTCGCGCTTGGATGCCGGAGAGGCAGAAGATTTCAACGAACGTTGAAGGTCGCCGTGTTGCTGCGTCGGCCGTTGACGATGATGGTCAGTTCGACCGGGCCGCACTCGGACATGCGCGTATCGAGGACGACGTTTATCTGGTCAAGGCCGGAGACTCGCCCCTGCGCGCCTGCGAACTCGACGGGCAGCATGTAGATGAGTCCGTTTTGGAGACGCGCTTCGACCTGCACGGATTCGGCATAGTTCGGGCGCAGTTGACCGCCGATGTTGAGGTCGTTCGAGAGGTCGCGGTTGCCGCCCGCCCACCTGATGCCGGTCGCAAACAGCATCAGACGCGTGTGCTTGTCGCTGCTCAGATTGTTGGGCGACCAGACGCCGAAAGCTCCCGTCGTGTAGTCGGCCATGTTGAGGACGACGGCCTCGCCCGTGCCGACGCCCGTCCTCGTGAAGAGCGCGGGCGCGACTTCGACGACTGTGCTCATGCCGCGCGAGACGTAGCCTTCCTGAAGCGTGACGATGACTTCGCGCTCGCCCGCCAGAACCCCTGTCGGCATGACGAAGCCGATGCGCTCAGGCGAGACGGAGAGCAACTGCGCGGCGCGTCCGCCGACCGAGACGCTGACGCCCGCCAACTCGTAAGGATACGCGCCTGAAGTTCCCGGCTTCGCCTCGACCGTCTGCATGGCGAGCGGACTCTGAGCCGGGTTGCCGAGAATCACGCCGACGCTTTCGGCCGAGAGCACGGCGGCGAAACTCGCGCCTGAAAGCGTCGAGGCCGGGCCGATGACGTTCGCGCGAGAGGTCGTGACAGCGGCCGTGCTGCTCAACGAAGTCATGACGGAAGTTCCAGACATCAACCCTTGCACGTCCGAGAGATGGAACGCGGCAATCTGTAGACGGCTCTGGACACCGGGCGCGGGGCCTTGCGCGTCGGCCAACGCCTGCGCCGCACGCGCGAAGTAGAGCGCGGCGCGCAAGGAGGTATCAATCTGCGCGGCCGAGATGAACCTGTTGGCCTCCGCACTGAAAGCGGCATAGGCCGTCTCGACCTGCGCGACCAGAGGCGCGACCTGCGTCGCCGTGCTGTTGGCCGACGCAGCCAGCGTCGTCGCGTTGACGAGAGCGTTGCTGACGAGCGCGGGCGAATTGGTCGCAGGCGGCGGCGCAGGAGTAGGAGCAGGCGTCGGAGTTGGAGTCGGTGGGGGGGTGGGAGCAGGTGTCGGAGTGGGAATCGGTGTCGGAACGGGCGTCGGTGCAGGTGTCGGTGCAGGTGTCGGTGCGGGTGTTGGTGCGGGTGTTGGTTCAGGTGTTGGTGTGGGAGTTGGAGTCGGTGTGGGGAGGGGCGTACCGTTGAGGGCGGCGTTGAGCGCGTCAAAGTCGCAACCGAGCGCTTTGCCGTCACTGCCCGCGAAGGCGTAGGGCGAAGTCGGAAGCAGGCGATAGTTGCCCGCCGCCGCGTTCGTGAAGCCGACGCCGTCCAACGAGCCGGGATAGAAATTCTCTTGCGGGTAAGCTCCGGGGTTTGCGCCCGCGATGAGGTTGCGATTGAACAGGCCGCCGGGGAAGTACGTGTTGATGGTGCTCAGACCGGGGCCGCGACTGTCGCCGATGATGCCGTAGTCGTTATGCGCCATCAGGTTGTTCGACATCACGAAACCCGGATTGGTCGGCCCGTAAGCGTAGATGATAGCCCCCTTGTGCAGCACAGTGTTGTGTTCGACGACGACGCCGGGAAAGTCCGATATCTTGATGAAACGTCCCTCGCCGCCCCAACGCTCGCCATCAATATCCTCAAACAGGTTGTTGCTTATCTCGACATTCTTCCCCTGCCCGCTCGGATTGAGAGTATCTTGACCGAGAATGTTAAAAGCACTCGACGTCCCTCTCACAATGTTATGTC
>DASZCR010000208.1:0-32451 GCA_035942915.1 Pyrinomonadaceae bacterium
GTCAAGATGCGTCGCACGCATCTTGACGGCCTCTCTGCTTCTCTTTTGTCTCTAAGAAAGTCTGGGAAGTTGGATGACCTGCGCGGGTTCAGAGGGTTGACCTGCGGCATCGCGGCGTCGTCTGAGGCGTTGTCGCGCGACGGCGATGGCGTGATGCAGTTCGTCCAGTTGCGACGCGTCGAGGCGGATGGTCTTCTGGCCGCACCAGCCAAGCCCTTCCGTCCATGTCGAATACTTGATGGCAACCGCTTCGACGCCTGTCGCCTCTTCGAGAAACACTTCGACTTTCTGCTCCGCATGCGGCTTTTTGAGGACTTGAGTCGCCGCCTGATTTCCTACTTGCGCCACGTAAACAACTCCTTCGAGGGGACTTACTGAAACCGGCTCAACTCGTTAGGATGGAACGAAATTGAAATCCAATTTCATCTCGCATTATGCACGCGGGGCGACGCGAGTGTCAAGCGGATTCTTTTTCGGCGGCGGGCGGGGGGGCGGCGGGGGCGTCGGTTTCCGTTGCGTTGGCGGATGAAGGGGACGCGTTTTTCTGTTCCATCTGCGCGAGTCGTGTTTCGAGAAGGCGGAGGGTGCGTTGCATCTCGCCGAGGCGACGGAAGGCGGCGATGGCGCGCAGCCATTCGCGGTTGTCGAAGGCGGGGATGCCTGAGATGACACGCCCGGCCGGGACGTTGTGGCTGGTGGCGCTCTTGGCTGTGAGCACAACGTCGTCGCCGATGGTGAGGTGGCCTGCGACGCCTGCCTGACCGGCGAGGATGACGCGTCGGCCGATGTGCGAACTGCCTGCGAGGCCGACCTGCGCGCACAGCAGAGAGTCTTCGCCGACCGTGCAGGAGTGGCCTATCTGGACGAGGTTGTCAATCTTCGCGCCGCGCGCGATGCGTGTTTCGCCGACCGAGGCGCAGTCGATGGTTGTGCCCGCGCCGATTTCCACATCGTCTTCGATGACGACACGCCCCGTCTGCGGAATCTTCAGCCAGCGCCCCTCCTCGTCCTTCGCGTAGCCGAAACCGTCGGAGCCGACGACCGCGTTGTTGTGGATGCGGACTCGCGCGCCGACGCGCGTGCCTTCGCGGAGTGCGACGCCGGAGTGAATCGTGGACTCTTCGCCGATGGTCACGTCGTCATAAATCGTCACGTTCGGATAGAGGCGCACGCGGTCGCCGATGACGGCGTTGCGGCCGACGACCACACACGCGCCGATGTGTACGCCTGCGCCGACGTGCGCCGTCGGGTCAATCACGGCTGAAGGGTGGACGTAAGACTCAAACTCCGGTTCCGGGTGAAACAGACGCAGCGCGCGCGTGTAGGCCAGATAGGGGTCGCGCGCGCGCAGGACGGCGATGTCTGTGCGTCCGACCTCGACCTTCTCTGCGACGTAGACGGCTGAGGCGCGCGTCGTCTGCAAGCGCGGCGTGTAACGCGGATTGGCGAGGAAGGTGACGTGGCCTGCTTCGGCCTCGTCGAGTCCGGCCGCACCGGCAATCTCCAAGTCAGTCTCCGCGCCCTCTTCGACGCTCGCGCCCGTCAGGCGCGCCAGTTCAACGAGTCTCATGCGCGAAAGTTTATCGCAAGCCGGACTGTTTAATCCAAGATGCGAACTCGCTTCGCCGTTCCCACCCGTCACAGCGCACGCGAAATAACGTGCTATCCGTTCCGGGTTTTAGACTATCATGCACGCACGTCGAGACGCCGCACCGACCCGCGTCCGTCACAGAGCCTCATAGACTATCGGCGACCGACAGCCCGCCGGAAAGCGAGTCAACTGACAAGGATGCCCCGTCGAAAACAACCCAAAATCCCGCCCGGCCTCAAACTCCGCCACACCCTCAGAGGCCATACTGACAACATCAATCGCCTCGCATGGTCGCCCGACGGACGCACTCTGGCATCGGCGTCAAACGATGGAACGGTGCGGCTTTGGGACGCGATGCAGGCGAAGTTGCGTCGAGTGCTCGCTGCGCATTCGGCTATAGTAAGAAGTGTAGCTTGGTCACCGGATGGTAGCAGGCTGGCCTCGGCTTCTGATGATGGGACAGTGCGATTATGGGATGCCCAAACAGGAGAACTGCTTCAAACGTTGGCGGAACATTCTAATAGTGTTAGTAGCGTTGCGTGGTCGCCGGACGGACTAGCAATCGCATCGTCATCCAATGACGATACGATTCGCCTATGGGATGCTGAGACCGGAAAAACTGTCCGCGTGCTTAAAAAAGATGCACTCTTTTACTCTGAGGTTTTATGGTTGCCTGATAGCAAGTTGTTGGTCTCATCATCTTTCAGCGGGAACATAAGATTATGGAATGTACATACTGGCAGGTTACAGCGCACACTTCGAGTGAAAGAAGGTTTTGTTGGTTGCATTGAGTGTTCGCACAATGGACAGGTGCTTGCTTCAGGAGCACGTAATGCGGTGCAAATTTGGAATATGACGACAGGTAAACAGATACATGAGCTTGAAGGGCATACGAATGAAATACAAGGCTTATCTTTTTCATTTGACGACCGCCTATTGGCCTCTAAATCTTATGATGACACAGTTAGAATCTGGCGCACTGACATTTGGGAAACTGTCGCGATGTTCTATGAACCCGCCGCAGATTTCGATTGGCGTCTGGGAATCGCCTTTCATCCGAAAGAGCCTGTGCTGGCGACGCTTGGCGAGGGCAATAATGTTATCCGCATTTGGGAGTTGGATTATGAGGTTTTGTTAGGTGAGGGGGCTGGGGTTGAGGAGTCGGTTCATTACACGACGGCGAAGGTGGCGTTGGTGGGTGATAGCGGGTGGGGAAGACGGGGCTTGGTTGGCGTATCGCGCACAGGGAGTTTAAGGAGCATCCTTCGACGCACGGGCAGCAGTTCTGGGTGATAGATGAACTGGGGGCGACGCGTGCGGATGGGACGCAGTGTGAGGCTGTGTTGTGGGATTTTGCGGGGCAGCCGGATTATCGTCTGATTCATGCGCTCTTTCTCGACGACGTTGACCTCGCGCTCGTGATGTTCGACCCCGGCAATCGCGTCGAGCCTCTCAAGGGGGTCGAGTATTGGCTCAAGCAACTGTCGCGGCCGAGAGCGCAGGCGTGTCGCACCATCCTAGTTGGCGCGCGCATCGACCGTGGCTCGCCGACCTTGACCGGCGACGAGTTGGAGGAATTTTGTCGGCAGAACAACATCGACGGAAGATACATCGGCACGAGCGCGCGTACGGGTGAGGGCGTCGCAGAGTTGTTGAAGCGCGTGAAGGAGTTGGTCGCGTGGGAGGACAAGACGGCGACGGTCACGACCGCGACCTTCAAGCGTATCAAAGAGTACGTGCTGGCTCTCAAAGAGAACGCGCGGCGGAGAGAGATTCTGGTCAGCCCCGTCGAACTGCGCAAGCGTTTGCAGAAGACGGATAAGAAGTGGCAGTTCAGCGATGCAGAGATGATGACGGCCGTCAGCCATCTGGCGAATCACGGTTACACGATGGTGCTGCGCCAGTCATCCGGCGAAGAGAGCGTGTTGCTGACGCCGGACGTGCTTGCCAACCTCGCCTCCTCGTTCGTCCTCGAAGCCAGACGCGACCCGAAAGGTCTCGGCGTGCTCAACGAGGAACGTGTGCTGCAAGGCGGGTACAAGTTTCCCGAACTGTCAAAGCTCAAAGAGCCGGAAAAGGACATCCTGCTCGACGCCGCGACCGTGCTCTTTCTGGAACACGCCATGTGCTTCCGCGAGACGCTCGGCACGCAGACCTTTCTCGTCTTTCCCGCACTGATAAATCAGAAGCGGCCGCACCTCGACAACCAGCGAACCGTCGATGATGTCTCCTATAAAGTGTCCGGCGCGGTCGAGAACGTCTACGCCGCGCTCGTCGTCCTGCTCGGTTACACCAACACTTTCACGCGCACCAATCAATGGCAGAATCAGGCGCAGTACGAGACCAGCGAAGGAGAGTTGTGCGGCTTCCGACAGGTCGAGGAGCGCGAAGGCGAATCGGAGTTCGTGCTCTATTTCGGCGAGGGGGCGACGCGCTCGCGGCTGCTCTTTCAGGGTCTCTTCGAGCAATTCCTGAGAGGGCGCGACGTGTCTATCATCAGGTATCCGTGCGTCCTCTGTCCGAAGTGCGGCTACCGGCAGCGGCGCGAGTTGGTCGTCAGCCGCATCGACGAAGGCAAAGGGTTTCTCTACTGCGGCGAGTGCGGCAAAAAAATCATGCTGCCGAAAGCGGGTGAGCCGCTCGCGTTGACGCACGGCGAACGCGAGAGTCTCGACGCGCAGCAAGGCGTCGCACGGCGCAGAAAAAATTACGAGACCGCGCTGACGCACGTCAAAGCACTGATGCGCGACCGGGGTGTGGAGACGAAAGCGCCCGTCTGCTTCATCAGCTACGCCTGCGGCAAGGGAGCGCATGAGCGTTGGGTCGAGACGCTGGCGAAAGACCTGCGCAACGCGGGCGTGGAGGTGGTCTTCGACCGCTGGCACAGTCCTCCGGGAAGCAGCATCGCGAAATTTATCGAGAGAATCGTGCCGAGCGATTTCGTGGCAGTGGTCGGGACGCCGGGGTTGAGACAGAAGTATGAGACGGAGACGGCCGACCCGGTGGTTGATGCCGAACTCAGACTCATCAACACCAAACTGCGGAAGCGGACGAAAGAGCGAGAGAGGGTGCTGCCGCTCCTGCTCGACGGAACGATTGAAGACTCCTTCCCGCCGCTCTTTGAAGATTCGGTCTGCATCGACTTCCGCAGGGAAGAGAGCTACTTCGTCAACCTCTTTGACCTCGTGCTCAGACTCCATCACATACGCTTCGACGACAACGCCGTCATCGACCTCAGAGAGTCGATGCGCAGGGAAGCGGGAAAGATGAAGTAGACAGAAACCGAGCGCACGTCTCGCACGCATCTCTGTCGCTTCTTACATCAGGTTGACGGGGTCGATTTCGACGTTGATGGATTGGAGGTCGCAGCCCGGCACGGCGGCGGCCGCCGCCAGCGCCATTTCGATGATGGCGCGCAGGCGCGGACGGTTGCGCGACTTGAGCAGCAGTTGGAAGCGATGCTCGCCGCGCAGGCGTGCGAGCGGGGCGGGCGCGGGGCCGAGGATGCGTGCGGCGCGGTCTGTGTTGGCTTCGTCGAGCGCGCGCCGCAGTTCGGCCGCCGTCGTCTGCACGCGCGTCAGGTCTTCGCCGTGTATGAGCAGCGAAGCGAGCGCGACAAAGGGCGGGTAGCTCAAGTTCCTGCGATACTGAATCTCCTCTTCAAAGAAGCTTTCGTAGTCCTGCGCGCAGGCGTGGCGCAGCGCGTAGTGGTGCGGGTGGAAGGTCTGTATGAGAACGCGTCCGGGCAGGTCTCCGCGTCCGGCGCGGCCTGCCACCTGTGTAATGAGTTGGAAGGCACGCTCGGCGGCGCGAAAGTCGGGCAGAGCAAGCCCCGCATCGACCGAGACGACGCCGACCAGCGTGACGTTCGGGAAGTCGTGCCCTTTGGCAATCATCTGCGTGCCGACGAGCATGTCGAGTTCGCGCGCACCGAAGCGGAGGATGGCCTGTTCGTAGGTGCTGCGGCGCGCCGTCGTGTCGCGGTCGAGACGCGCGATACGCAGCGACGGAAAGCGTTTCTGCAACATCTCTTCAATCTGCTCCGTGCCCTCGCCGATGAAGTAGATGTACTGCCCCTGACAGGCTGGACACTGTTGCGGGACGCGCCCTCTCAGGTTGCAGTAGTGGCAGACGAGACTGTGCTCGCTGCGATGAAAGGTGAGCGTCACGTCGCAGTTCGGGCACTGCACGCGCTCGCCGCAGGAGCGGCAGAGGACGAAGCTCGAATAGCCGCGTCGATTGAGGAGGATGATTGACTGCTCGCCGCGCGCGTGCGTCTCTTCGATGGCCGTGAGCAGCTCTTCTGATAAGACCTGCTGCTTGCCCGCGCGCTGAAAGACCTCGCGCATGTCGATGATTTCGGCGCGCGCCATCGCGCGGTTGGCGATGCGGCTCGACAGACGCAGGTAGCGATACTTCGAGCGGCGCGCGTTGTGAAAGGATTCGAGCGAGGGCGTCGCCGAGCCGAGCAAGACGACGGCGCGCTCCTTCAAAGCGCGCACGACGGCCACATCGCGGCCGTTGTAGAAGGGCGACTCCTGTTGACGATAAGAGGCTTCGTGCTCTTCATCGACAACGATGATGCCGAGATTCGAGACGGGCGCGAAGACGGCCGAGCGCGTGCCGATGACGACGCGCGCCTCGCCGCGTTTCAGGCGCGTCCACTCGTCGAAACGCTCGCCCGTCGTCAGTGAAGAATGAAAGATGGCAACGGCGTCGCCGAAGTGTGCGCGCAGGCGACGCGAGAAGACCGGCGTGAGCGCGATTTCGGGGACGAGCATCATGGCCGAGCGACCGCGCGCGAGTGCGGCGCGCATGGCGCGGATGTAGATTTCGGTCTTGCCGCTGCCCGTCACGCCGTGCAGGAGAAAGGCCGCGTAATCGTCGCGCCGTTCGGCCTCGACAATCTCCGAGAGCGCCGCCTCTTGCTCGTCCGTCAACTTCAACTCGTCCGTCTCAGGCAGGCGCGCATCGGCCAGCGGGTCACGACGGACTTCGCGGACGAAGACTTCGACGACGTGCCTTCGTTCAAGCGTCTGAATCACGGAGACGCTCGTGGCGGCCGCGTCCAGAAGTTCCGCGAAGAACATCTCGCCGCCTGCTGCGATGAGCGTTTCGATGACCCGCTGTTGCGCGGCGGAGAGCGCGCGTGTGAACGTCGAAGCGCGCTCTCCGGGCGGCAGCAGGCGCACGGCCTTGCGCCGTTTGGCCTTCGCCAGCGCGCCGCGCGTGCGATGCGTGAGCGCGACCCACCCGGCGCGTTCGAGTTCGCGCACGGCCTTCGAGGCGCGCGCCTGTCCGAACTGTTTGGCGAGCGCGCGCAGCGTCGTCGAACCCTCTGCGGCGACGTGTCGGAGCGTCTCGGCCTTCGTCGTCGCGGCGCGGCGCGGCGGCAGACGCGCCAGTTCGTCCCGCCCTTCCGAAGTGATGCTGATGACCTGTTCGATGGTCGCATTCAGACCGGCGGGCAGCGCCGCCTTCAGCACCTCGCCCCAAGGCGCGGCATAGTAGTCGCTAATCCAACGCGTAATCTCAAGCACTTCGGGCGTCAGCAGAGGCTCTGCATCGAGCAGCTCTTCGGCGTCTTTGATTTCCGCATCGGAGAGACCGGCGGCGGGGTCGAGCGCGGGATGGAGGGCGACGACGTAGCCCGTCGTGAGCTTGCGGCCGAAGGGGACGAGCAGGCGCGCGCCGACTTGCGCATCCTGACGCAGGGCGAGCGGCAGACGATAGGTAAAGGTTTGCGACAGACGGACGGGGAAGGCGACCTCCGCGTAGAGCGGCGCGGCGGCGTCGTCTGTCTGTGGCGTCGGAAGAAGGCTCATTCGATTGTCTGACTTCACAGAGGAACGCGCGGAGGCTTCATCTCTCATGCGGAGGCGAGCAGGGCGCGGACTTTTTTCATGTCCTCCCAGACCTCGCGTTTCTTGGTCGGGTCGCGCAGCAGGTAAGCGGGATTGAAGGTCGGCATCAGTTTCATGCCGCGATAGTCTTGAAACTCGCCGCGCAGTTGCGAGATGGGCTTTTTCGTGCCGAGCAGGGCGCGCGTCGGCGTGTTGCCGAAGGAGATAACGACGCGCGGGCGCACCACGAGCAGTTCGCGGTGCAGGTACGGCGTAAAGAAGGCGAGCACGTCGGGCGTCATCTCGTCGCCGCTGGAAATCATCTTGACGGTGTTCGTCAGGTAACAGTCTTCGCGTCGGAGGTTGATGGCCGAGAGGATGCGTTCGAGCATCTGCCCGGCAGGCCCCATGAAGGGCTTACCCGAAGGGATGTCGGGCGCGCCCGGCGACTCGCCAACCACAGCGACAGCAGCGCCCGGCGGCCCGTCGCCGAAGATGAAGATGCGGTCTTTGAACTGCGGCATCACCTTCGCGCGCCGCAGCAAATCGGCATTAACCTCGTCGAGCGTCTCTTGCGACTCGGCCGGCTCTGAATCGGCAAAGAGCGAATCTTGCATGGCTTTAAAAGTGATGGGTGAGAGGTGATGGGTGATGGGATAAAACCTGCTTTCTCTTATCACCTATCACTTATCACCTATCACTCCCTTCCTATCACTTCTTATTAAGGTAGTCGCGCACCTTCTTCATGTCGTCCCATGTCTCGCGCTTCTTCGAGGGGTCGCGCAGGAGATAGGCGGGATGGAAGGTGGGCATCACCTTGATGCCGTTGTAGTCCTGAAAATGACCGCGCAGTTTGGTGATGCCCTCTTTGGTGTCGAGCAGGTTCTTCATCGCCGTGTTGCCGAGGACGACAATCACTTCGGGGAGCACGGCGGCGATGTCGCGCAGCAGAAACGGTTTGCAGGTTTTGGCCTCCTCCGTCGTCGGCTGACGGTTGCCGGGCGGGCGACAGCGGTTGACGTTGCCAATCAGCACATCTTCGCGGCGCAGCCCGATGGCCTCGATAATCTTGTTCAGCAGTTGACCGGCGCGGCCGACGAACGGACGCCCAGACGCATCTTCGTCCGCGCCCGGCGCTTCACCGACGAACATCAGACGCGCCTGCGGATTGCCTTCCGTATGGACAATCTTCGTGCGCCCTTGATAGAGAGGGCAGCGGACGCACTCGCCGATGTCGCGGCGGATGTCCTCCATCGTCTCGCCGGGGCGACCGAGGCTCAGTTCGTCCTTCGGTCTGATTTCGCCGAAGAGCGTCTCGCGCGGCTCCGGCGGCACAGGGTCGGGAGTTCGTTTCTTTGGCATCTCTGTCTTGTCCTTCGCGGCCGTAGTGGTCAATGCGCCGACGCGCGGAATACTAGCGAACCTGTTCGCAGGCGGCGCGCTCGGCGGAGCATCGGCGCGCGGCCGTAGCGGAGGCGACGGCGCAGACGCTTCGGCTCGCGCGTTGCGCTCAAGGGCGGGCGCGGACGGCCTCGCCGCCGGGCGCGGCGCGTGCGCCTCCCCGGAGAGAACTGCGGGCGCCGAGAACTGCAACTCGCCCTCAAGGCTCTCCACGCCGAGTTCGCGCAGATAGGCGAGCGACTCGGAAACGTCGCGCACTATCTCCCGAAACTCGTCTCTCAACTGCTGTTCGTCACTCATCTTCGGTCAGCACTTCATTCGCCCGCGCGCCGCAGTCGCAGTATCTCGTCGAGGATGCGATGCGCGGCTTCAAGCTTCGACATCAGCGGAAACTCTAAAGCTTCGGCGCGGTCGCGCGTGAGCACTGTAACGACGTTGGTGTCGGCGTCGAAGCCCGCACCCTCGCGCGTGATGTCGTTGGCGACGATGGCGTCGAGATTTTTGCGCTCCAACTTCTGCCGCGCGTGTTCCAGCACCTGCTCGGTCTCAGCGGCAAAGCCGACGACGAGCAGCCCGTTGGTGCGCGCCTGTGAGACTTCGGCCAGAATGTCGGGCGTCCGTTCGAGCCTGATGCTCAACTCCGCGTCAGACTTCTTGATTTTGCTCGCGGCGCGCTCGGCCGGTCGGTAATCCGAGACGGCGGCGGCGGCGATAAAGACGCTCGCGCGCGCAACCTCGCCGACGACGGCCGCGCGCATCTCCTCAACCGAGAGCGCACGCACGAGGCGCACGCCCGCAGGAACGGGCGCGCTCGTCACTCCGGCGACGACCGTCACCTCCGCGCCGCGCGCACGCGCTGCCTCTGCGAGCGCGAATCCCATCCGACCCGAAGAACGGTTCGAGATGAAGCGCACGGGGTCGATTTCCTCGCGCGTCGCCCCGGCCGTAATCAGGATGCGCTCTCCTGCGAGGTCGCCTGCGGCGCGTGCCGCCTGTGCGCGCAGGATGTCGAGCGCGGCCGAGACGATAAGGTTAGGCTCGCTCAAGCGACCGGGACCGAAAGTGCCGCAGGCCATCTCGCCCGCGTCCGGTTCGACGACGTGGACGCCGTCGGCGCGCAGCCGCGCCAGATTGCGCTGCGTCGCGGGATGCTGCCACATCGTCGTATTCATCGCCGGGGCGACGAGGATGGGCGCGTTCGACGCCAGATAGGTCGAGGTCAGAAAGTCGTCGGCGACACCGTTGGCAAACTTGGCGAGGATGTTGGCCGTCGCCGGGGCGACGACAAAGAGGTCAACCGTCTGCGAGAAGGTGATGTGCGCGATGGGGTCTGGATTGTCGGGCGCATAGTCGTCAACGACGACGTGCGAGCCGGAGAGAGCGCGAAAGGTGAGCGGCGTAATGAACTCGCAGGCGCGTCTCGTCATCCCGACGCGCACCGTGCATCCGGCGCGTTGCAGACCACGCAAAACCTCTGCCGCCTTGTAGGCCGCGATGCCGCCGGAGACGCCGAGCGCGACGCGCCGACCCTGTAAGTCTGCGCCGCGCGCGTCCGTTCCGAACGAATCTGTGAGCGTGTGTGAAGACATCGCCGGTCGTTGTTCAAGTGTCTGTCGTCGCGCCGAAGAATGTAGCACCCGGCGGCGAGGGCGCGCAATCGGCGCACCCTCCGGCGATGGCGGCACACGCCTTTCACAGAGCGCGCGCCGGTTGTGATAAACTCTCGGACGAGAAAGCCCCCCGACAAAATTTCGTTATCGTGCGACAATGACGCGGACGCGTTGACCTGTGACGCGTCGGGCGAAAGGCTCAGGCGGGCGTGGAACGATGAGAGGTTCTTGCCATTCAATTATTCGAGGAGCGTTACTCACATCGGCCTGCGCCGGGCTGGTCTTCGTATGCGCAGACAGCGTAGTGGCGCAGAGGGGACGCGGCAACCGCGCCTCTACAGCGGCGGCGCAGCGTGCGGCGCGTGCGGCCGAACGCGAGGAGGAGGAGTTCGGCCCCATCGTCCGCGCTTATCTCGGCTACCTGCGCGCGCAGCAGGAGGTGGTCGACGACCGCGCCAGCCGACGCGAGGTCAACCCCGCTTACTACCTGCGCAACTCGAACCGCATCAAGGCGCTCAGGCGGATGGCCGTGCAGATTGCGCGCGAGACGGAGAACGATTATCTGCCGGAACTCGAAGCCGTCTCGCTCGACGAGTTCGACACGCTCTTCGACGAGCCGCCGAAGCCTGCGAGCCTCTCGGTCGGCCTCGTGCTCAACTACACCTTTCGCTATCTCGGCGCGGTGACGGTCAATCGAGAGAAGTTCTACCTGTTCGCCCGGCTCGACCCTTACGAGCAGGCCGAACTGCGCAAGAACGCCGCGCCACAGTCCGGCGCAGGCACGCACGCCTCCTCGCAACCGGCCGCTTCGACGGAGCCGAACTCGCGTCCGCGCCGCGTCAACTCGCCGTAAGCTGCGCAGGCGACGCACACACGCGCTGAGCGCAAAGACTAACATGCGGCAACCGACATTCTTTGAGAGAGACGGGCCGGAGAGCGCCTGCGATGCCTCGGAGGTGGTGCTCTACGCGCTCGGCGATTTTCAGGCGCGCGGCAAAGTGCTGGCCGGACGCGACCTGCCGCTCGACCGTCTGCGCGGCGCGCTCAGACGCGCGGCCGAAGCCTTCGGCCGCGACGAGTTGGACGACGAGTCGGCCGTCAAGGCACTCGGCGCGCTCGGCGCACACGTCCGACGCGTCCCCGCCTTCGTCGCCAAACATCCTTACCGCGTCAGTGTGCCAGCGGAGTTGGCCGAACGCGGTCTCTCCTTTCTGCGTGAGCGCGCAGAGCGCAACGATTAATCGCGGCGCGCCTCGCCGAGAGTGCGCCGTCGGCGACAGAAAACCGTTGCGCGGGCGCGTCCGGCTTTGCTACCATGCGCCACGTCTTTAATAATCTCTCACAGTCGAATAGGTCTGTTGAGCCGGCGCTGCGCCGTGCGACGAGGTGTTTTTCAGTCTGATGAGTACCGACAAAAGCCGTCGAAAATTCCTCTCCGGCATGACGGCGACCTCGGCGGTCGTCGCCGCCGGAGGCTTGCGCGCGGGCGGCGACGTTGCGGCCGCGCCCACTGTGCTGACGACGCAGAGACGCGGCGGCGGCGTGGCGCTTCGTCCATACGGCTTCGTCATTCACGGCGGCGCGGGCACGCTCGAACGCAGCCGCATGACGGCCGAGCGCGAGGCCGCCTATCGCGCCGCGCTCAATCAGGCTTTGCTGGCCGGTCACGCCATCCTCGACAAGGGCGGCGCAGGTCTCGACGCCGTGATTGCCGCCATCACCATTCTCGAAGACTCTCCGCTCTTCAACGCGGGCAAGGGCGCTGTCTTCACCAACGCGGGCACGAACGAACTCGACGCCTCCATCATGGACGGCAGCACGCTCAAGGCGGGCGCCGTCGCCGGCCTCAAGCATGTCAAGAACCCGATTAGACTGGCGCGGATGGTGATGGAGCGTTCGCCGCACGTGATGATGACGGGCGAGGGCGCGGAGACGTTTGCGCGCCAGCAGGGCATCGAACTCGTTGACGAGAAATATTTCTACACGGAAGAGCGTTGGAACACGCTGCAACGGCAGAAAGAGGCTGAGAAGGAGAAAGAGAAGGCGACTCCTCCGCCCCAGAAGTCCGTGCGACGCGGCGACCCGCTCTCCGGCGACGAGCACAAGTTCGGGACTGTCGGGGCGGTCTGTCTCGACCGCGCCGGCAATCTCTCAGCAGGAACTTCGACGGGCGGCATCTCGAACAAAAGGTTCGGACGCGTCGGCGACTCGCCCATCATCGGCGCGGGCACTTACGCCAACAACCTGACGTGCGCCGTCTCGGCCACCGGCGACGGCGAATATTTCATCCGCTCCGTCGTCGCGCACGACATCTCGGCCATGATGCAATACGGCGGCAAGTCGCTCGCGGAGGCGGCCGAAGCCGTGCTTGAGAAGGTCGGTAAATTGGGCGGCGGCGGCGGTTTAGTCGCCATCGACCGGCGCGGCAATGTCGCCATGCCTTTTAACACTTCGGGCATGTATCGCGGCTTTGTCGGCCCCGAAGGACGGCCGCAGGTCTCGATTTTTAGAGACTGAAGGGGGAGGGGCGCGAGGGGGCGTCAGACGGCCGCCGAAGCGTCCTCGGCGCGTGCGTCAAAAACTCGCAAGCGACTGAGTTTGTGTCGTTTGAGTGTCGGAAAAAAGCTTGTTTCTTACGTAAATGTTTGTTGACAGCCGCCCGTCTTTCGTGTAAAAAAGCGGGGTCTATTGAAGCCCACAGTGGCTCTCTTACCTGCTTTTTTGAGGGATGTTCCGCACGGGGCTACTGAATTTCGAGACGGGTTGGCGAGATAAACAAAGAAAATTCGTCTCCTGCGAGTCCGCCATACAAGATGCGACTTGCGGCGCGCTCTCTAAAAAATCTGAAAGTTTCACCTACGGGAGGAGAAGTAATGATCAGCAGAACTTGGAGCCGTAAGCCGATTACGCTGGCCTTAGCAGCAGCCGTCTTGAGTATGTACTCGATGGTCGCGCTGGCCGCTCCGCAGACTGGCCCCTCAGGCGACTTGTCGGTTGTCGGCGAAGTCTCCGTCAACGGTACACGTGCCATTTCCGGTGCGACGGTCTTTTCCGACAGCACCATTACGACGGCTCAGGGTTCGAGCGCGGTCGTCAGCCTCGGCAAACTCGGCCGCGTCGAGATGATGCCGAATTCCAGCCTCAAACTCAGCTTTACCGAATCGGGCGTGACGGGAATGTTGGACGCCGGACGCGTCCGCCTCTCGACCTCGACCGGCATCAGCGCGACCGTCACGACTAAGGACGGCTCGGTCGTCGCCGACAATGCTCAGCCGAACGTCTTCTCCGTCGACGTTGAGTGCGGCAACACCATCGTCTCCACGCAGGCCGGCAACGTCGAACTGCGCGCCGGCAACAGCGTCAAGCAGGTTGCCGCCGGTAATCAGGACACGGCCGGAACGGCCGCGCCCGGCACGCGTTGCACGCGCCTGACGGCTCCCGGCATGGCCGGCATCAGCGGCGGCGCCTTGGCCGCCCTCCTGCTCGCAGCCGGCGGCGCGGTCGCAGCAGCCATCTTCGCTTCGAGCCGCGACAACGACTTCGAGTTTGGCGGCACCCCGATTGTCATCAGCCCGTCGCGCTAACGCGCCCTCGGTCGGTTGATAATCACAGGCCGCGCATGAGGCTTGCGCGCGGTAAAATAAAGACCTATTATTTTTGCGGGTCATGCGTTGTTCAGCTTCGCGTGACCCGCAAATCTTTGTCTGAGAAGGTCTCCTTAACCACTAATGCACATCGCAGTCATTGGCACGGGTTACGTCGGACTCGTCAGCGGAACCTGTTTTGCCGAGTTTGGCGTCGACGTGACGTGCGTTGATGTCGATGCCGATAAGATTGAGCGGCTCAAACGGGGTGAAATTCCCATCTACGAGCCAAAACTCGACCAACTCGTCGCACGCAACACACAGGCCGGTCGCCTCCACTTCACCACAGACTTCAAAGCCGCCGTCGAACAGGCTCTCGTGATTTTCCTCGCCGTCGGTACGCCCCCGCGCGAAGACGGCTCGGCCGACATGCGCTACGTCGAAGCGGCCGCGCGCTCCATCGCCGAGCACATGAACGGCTACAAGGTGATTGTCACGAAGTCGACCGTTCCCGTCGGCACGGGCGAGCACTTGCGCCGTCTGATACGCGAGCATCAGAAGACGGAGACGCGCTTCGCCATCGTCTCGAACCCGGAATTTTTGCGCGAGGGCGCGGCCATCGAAGACTTCATGCGGCCGAACCGCGTCGTCATCGGCTCGCGCGATGAGGAGGCCGTCGCCATCATGCGCGACCTCTACCGGCCGCTCTACCTCATCGAGACGCCCTTTGTCATCACCTCGGTCGAAGGGGCGGAGTTGATTAAGTACGCCGCCAACGCCTTCCTCGCAACCAAGATTTCCTTCATCAACGAGATTGCCAACCTCTGCGAGCAGATTGGCTGCGACGTGCACGACGTGGCAAAGGCCATCGGCATGGACAACCGCATCGGTCGCAAATTTCTGCATCCCGGCCCAGGCTTCGGCGGCTCCTGCTTCCCGAAGGACACCAGCGCGCTCTCGAACATCGCGCGTGCCTTCAAGAGCGAATCGCTGATTGTTGATGCCGTGATTGAGGTCAACCGTCGCCAGCGCGCACGCATGATTCCGAAAATCGAAAGTCTCGTTGGCGGACTCGAAGGAAAGACGATTGCCGTCCTCGGTCTCTCGTTCAAGCCGGAGACGGACGACATGCGCGATGCGCCTTCGGTCGATATCATCAAGGCGCTCGTCGAACGCGGAGCGCGCGTCCGCGCCTTCGACCCCGTCGCCGTCCCGCAGGCGCAGAAGATGCTCGACGGCATCGAGTACGCGCACGACGAGTACGACGCCGCGACCGGAGCCGACGCACTCGTCTTCATGACCGAATGGAATCAGTTCCGCGCGCTCAACATGGAACGCATCCGCCAGTTGATGAACAGCCCGCGCATCGCAGACCTGAGAAACATCTACGAGCCGAAGGCCATGCGCGACCTCGGCTTCTCATACGTCGGCGTCGGCAGATAGGAGGCAGTGACAAGTGATTAGGTGATAGGTGATAAGAGAAAGCTTGTCTTCTCTGATGACCTCTCAACTCTCACCCAACACTTACCTCTTATCATCCATCACCCAACACTTATCACTTCTCTTATGACTCTCTCAGGAATCGTTCTCGTTACGGGCGGCGCGGGCTTCATCGGGTCGCATATTGCGGCGGCGCTCGCCAGCAGAGGCGCGCGTGTGCGCGTCGTTGACGACCTTTCGACGGGGCACGCCGAGAACGTCGAAGAGATTGGCGGCGAGGTCGATTTCATCCGCGCCAGTGTCAACGACTCGGAGGCTATGGCGCGCGCTCTCGAAGGCGTCGAGTTGGTCTTCCACGAAGCGGCGATACCTTCCGTGCCGCGTTCGGTCGAGAATCCGCTTGAGACACATCGCGCGTGTACCGAGGGGACGTTCTCGCTGCTGCGTGCGGCGCGCGCGGCCGGTGTCCGGCGACTCGTCTACGCAGCGTCGAGTTCGGCCTACGGCGACCAGCCGACGCTACCGAAGCGCGAAGACATGCCGCCACAGCCGCTCTCGCCCTACGCCGCCGCCAAACTGGCGGGTGAATATTACTGTCAGGTCTGGACGCGCTCCTACAACTTCGAGACGGTCTGTCTGCGCTACTTCAACGTCTTCGGCCCGCGCCAAGACCCCACGTCGCAATATTCAGGGGTCATCTCGCGGTTCATCGCCGCGCTGTCGGACGGCGAGCGACCAATCATCTACGGCGACGGTGGACAGTCGCGCGACTTCACCTACGTCGCCAACGCCGTCGATGCCAACCTGCGCGCGGCCGAGACGACGAGCGGCGTCGGACAAGTCATCAACGTTGCCAACGGCGAGCGCACGACGTTGAATGAACTGCTCGCAACCCTCAAGTGGATTACGGGTAAGGCAGACGTGGAGGCGGAGTATCGTGAGACGCGCGTCGGCGACGTGCGCCACAGCCTCGCAGACATCACGCGCGCGCGCGAACTGCTCGGCTATGAACCACAGGTGAGTCTGGAAGAAGGCTTGAGAAAGACGCTCGATTGGTGGCGGCAGAGCCGCTACGCGCGCGGCTAGAAAGCTCTCAATCGTATCCGCAACGGTCGGGCAGGACTGCCACAGTCCTAGCCCCGACACTTTTTGCGCGCTGTTCTAACTTTCAACCAGCACGCGCAGACTCGCCGTGTAGGGCGGGCGTGCGACGCCCCTGTCTGTGATGATGGCGGCGATGAGGTCGTGCGGCGTGACATCGAAGGCCGGGTTGTGGACGGCGACGCCTTCGGGCGCAAGGCGCTGGTCGCGGATGTGTGTCACCTCGCGCGCGTCGCGTTCCTCGATGGGGATGTGCTCGCCCGAAGGGATTTTGAGGTCAACGGTCGAGACGGGCGCGGCGACGTAGAAGGGAATCTCGTGCTGTCTGGCGAGCACGGCGACCATGTACGTGCCAATCTTGTTGGCCGTGTCGCCGTTGGCCGCGATGCGGTCTGCGCCGACGACGACGGCATCGACCTTGCCCTGCTTCATCACGTGACCGGCCATGTTGTCTGTGATGACGGTGACCGGGATGTGGTCTTTATCCAACTCCCATGCGGTCAGTCGCGCGCCCTGTAGAAAGGGGCGCGTCTCGTCGGCGATGACGGCGACGCGCTTTCCTGCGTCGCGTGCGCCGCGCACGACGCCGAGCGCCGTGCCGTAGTCGCCCGCCGTCGCGAGCGCGCCTGCGTTGCAATGCGTGAGCACGGTTGCGCCGTCGGGTATCAACTCGCCGCCGAAGCGACCGAGGGCGCGGTTCGAGGCGATGTCCTCCTCGAAAATCTTTTGCGCTTCGGAGACCAGACGGCTCTTGACCTCGTCCGTGCCTGCGCCGTCGGCCTTCGCGCGGCGGAAGCACTCGCGCATGCGCTCGATAGCCCAGAAGAGGTTGACGGCGGTCGGCCGCGTGCGGCTCATCACGTCGCAGAAGTAGTCGAAGTCCTGTTCGAGGTCGACGACGCTCGTGCCGACGGCCTGCTTCGTCCCTAAGGCGATGCCCATCGCGGCCGAGACGCCGATGGCCGGAGCGCCCCGCACGACCATCTGCTTGATGGCCTCGGCCACCTCCTCGCAAGAGCGCAGCATGAGGTACTTCTCCTCAGTCGGCAGCAACCGCTGGTCAATCATGCGGACGCCCTCGTCCGTCCACTCGACGGTCTTAATCATGACGAAAAATCTCCTCTGACGTTCGGGAAAGAATGTGTGCCGGGGCATCTTACGCGACGGCGCGCACGGCGGGCAAATTCGTCACAGGAAAAGGAAGCGGCGGAGCGGCTTCGGTATGCGCGCGGCGCAATTTCCGAAGCGTCTCCGCCGCTTCAAACTTGACAGACTTTGTCCGTTAACGTCAGGCGCGGTCGGCCACGCGGTCAACGTGCGCTTTGGTCAGCAGACCGCCAATCAGGAAGACGATTCCCAACAGGATGTGGATTCCATGGTCGGCGCTGCCGAGTTCGAGCGAGCCGGGAAGAAGCCGGAGCAGTCGGTCGCTCGGAGGGCCGGGAATGCCTGCGCTCAACGGATGCGCCCCGCCCGTCAGGTAGCCGACGATGCCGAGCAGGAGGTAGACGGCTCCGAAGACGAGGCAGAACAGTCTGGCCGCTGCGAGTGTGCCCTTGAGGCCGAGGTAGAGGGCAATCGCGCCTGAGAGCAGGTGGACGACGTTATGGACGGCCGTGAGGTGCGCGCCCGTCATGTCGCTCATCCCCCCGGGGGAGATGAAGCCGAGCAGACCGACCAGTAACAGCACCGCGCCGAGAAGTGTGCAAATCGTTTTTGCCATAAAATCTTATCTCCTCCTTCGAGAGAGTAAAGGCGGACAATAGTCGCCGCATGCGAATTTAATCCTGCACGTATGAGGATATACGCAGCGGCATTAAAGAACGGATGTGCCTTTTGTTCCGGCAGATTCTACACCGATACAGCGAACTGTAAAGAAGATAATTTGCGAAGCGGTCACGCGCGGGTGGCTTTTGTTGAGACCTCCGTTTTGCCGGTGCTATACTCGACGCCAGATTCACCGCACGCCGCGTCGCCCGACACCATACTCACACACGAAGAGTTTGTGGGACGAACAGAGTTATGGCCGGTGTGGGCGCGCGCGGGCGAACGTCCCATGAGTTTGGAGCGAGTCAGCTATGTCGGTGCTCGAAGGGCCGAAGCGAGTCAGCCCGGAGGAAGCGTGGGCGCTGCTCGAAGAAGGGCGCAACCCGGTCTTCCTCGACACGCGCAACGCACGCCACTACGCGCAGAGCGACGTGCAGATTCCCGGCTCTCTGCGTATCTGGCGCGAGGAGTTGGAGGAGCGCATCGCGGAAGTTCCGCGCGGCCGCCCCATCGTCACCTACTGCGCCTGACACTACGAGAATTCAAGCACCCGTGCGGCGCTCATCCTCGAAGAATACGATTTCACGGAGATACACATCCTCGTCGGCGGCATCAACGCCTGGCGCGACAGAGGCTATCCGTTAGTCCCGAAAGGCGGTGATAGGAGAGGAGTGATAGGTGATAAGTGATGGGTGATAGGATAAAACTGTCTTCTCTTATCACCTCTCACCTATCACAAACTTCTTATCACCTATCACTTATCACCTATCACTTATCACCCATTATGAGAAACGGTTGGGAAGCAGTCATCGGTTTGGAGATTCACGCGCAGTTGAGCACGGAGACGAAGATTTTCTGTGGGTGCTCGACGCGCTTCGGCGACGAGCCAAACTCGAATACGTGTCCCGTCTGTCTGGGGCTGCCCGGCGCGCTGCCGGTGCTGAACCGCCGCGCTGTCGAACTCGGCGCGCGTGCCGCGCTCGCGCTCTCGCTCCACGTTAACGAGCAGTCCATCTTCGCGCGCAAAAACTATTTCTATCCGGACTTGCCGAAGGGCTATCAGATTTCTCAGTACGACCGGCCTTTCTCGGAGCGCGGCGTGCTTGAGATTATGACGGCCGAGCGCGACGAGGCCGGGCACGCGCGCGACTGGCGACCGTTGACCGTTCGTATCACGCGTCTTCATCTTGAAGAGGATGCGGGCAAGAACGTCCACGAAGGACTGCCTGAGACAGACCGCTTCTCCTACGTTGACCTCAATCGCGCGGGCACGCCGCTCGCCGAGATTGTCACCGAGCCGGACTTCCGCACCTCTTGGGAAGCTTACGATTATGTCAACCACGTCCGTCGCGCTTTGCAGTGGGTCGGAGCGTCGGATGCCGACATGGAGAAGGGCAACCTGCGTTGCGAGGCCAACGTCTCCGTCCGCCGCAAGGGCGAGGGCTTCGGGACAAAGGTCGAGTTGAAGAATCTCAACAGCGTGCGCTTTATGCAGCGCGCCATCGAGTTTGAGATTGAGCGGCAGATAGGTTTAATCGAGTCGGGCGGACGCGTCACGCAGGAGACGCGTCTGTGGGATGAGCGCGCCGCACAGACGCGCGTGATGCGCTCGAAGGAGGAGGCGCACGACTATCGCTACTTCCCCGAACCAGATTTGCCGCCGCTCGTCGTCTCGAAGGAGTTTATCGAGCAGGTGCGCGTAGCGATGCCGGAACTGCCGGAAGCGCGCCGCCGCCGCTTCATGGAACAGTACGAACTCTCTTTCGCAGACGCCTCGCAACTGACTTCTGAGCGTGCGCTCGCAGACTACTACGAAGAAGCTGCGCGCGCCTCCGGCAACGCACGCGCGGCGTCGAACTGGCTGAGGTCGGAACTGCTGCGCGAGTTGGATGCGCGCGGCCTAGAGGTCGGCGCGTCGCCGGTTGCGCCCGCCGAACTCGGCGCGCTGATTCGCGCCATCGAAGAGGGGCGCATCAGCGGCAAGCAGGCTAAAGAAGTGCTCGTCGAGATGGTCGCTTCGGGGAAGACGGTGGCTGCCGTCATCGACGAACGCGGTCTCGCGCAGGTCAGCGACACGGGCGAGATTGAGAGCGTGATTAGCGACGTGCTGGCGGCCAACCCGCAGCAACTCGCGCAGTATCGCGCGGGCAAAGAGACGCTCTTCGGCTTCTTCGTCGGGCAGGTGATGAAGGCGTCGAAGGGCAAGGCCAATCCGAAGCTGGTCAACGAACTGCTGAAGCAAAAACTGGCGAGCGATTAAAGGGGTGTTGTGATGAACTATCGCGGCAAGACGGCAATCGTCACCGGCGGGACGAAGGGCATCGGGCGTGCCATCGCTGAGGCGCTCGTGCGCGCAGGCATCAACGTCTGCCTCAGCGCGCGCAACGTCGAGGAGATAGCAGAGACGGTCGGCGCGCTCAACGACGCGGGCGAGGCGGGCGCGGCGGGAGGCGCACGCGCGACGGGAGCGGCCTGCGACGTGCGCGACTACGAAGAGGTGCGCGCACTCTTCGAGCACGCGCGCGCAGAGTTCGGCGGCGTCGATGTGCTCATCAACAACGCTGGCATCGGCCTCTTCAGCACCGTCGAGGAGACTTCACCCGAAGACTTTCGCGCCGTGCTGGAAACGAACCTGTTCGGCGTCTTCTACTGCTGTCATGAAGCGATTCCCGAAATGCGCCGTCGCGGCGGCGGCTACATCATCAACATCTCTTCTCTCGCGGGCGCAAACCCGCACCCGCGCATGGCCGCCTACAACGCCTCGAAGTTCGGCTTGAACGGCTTCAGCGAGGCGCTCATGCAGGAGGTCAGGCACGACCGCATCAAGGTCAGCTACATCATGCCCGGTTCGGTCAACACTCATTTCGGTGGCGACACGCCGGACGAGAGCAAGAGTTGGCAGTTGCAGCCCGCAGACGTTGCCCGCGTCGTCTTAGACCTGCTCGCGCACGACGAACGT
Source organism: Pyrinomonadaceae bacterium (assembly GCA_035942915.1). GTDB lineage: Bacteria > Acidobacteriota > Blastocatellia > Pyrinomonadales > Pyrinomonadaceae > DASZCR01. The sequence goes on from DASZCR010000208.1 coordinate 21,297, forward strand.
TCGCTTCCGAGTCGCGTCGAGATGCGGCCGAGCATGCCGCCCAAGAAGTGAGCCGGGAGTCTTGAGGAGATGAGAAGGTTACTGTTCGCAGTCTTCCTGTGCGCTTCGTGTGTGCCGTTTGCGGCGCACGCCGCCGCCGTCGGTGTCGAGCATGAAGGCGTCCGGCCACAGGAGACGAGCGTGCAGAGCACAGAACTCGCAGAGGCCAGAGAACAGAGCGCGCGTGCCTCGAAGCTCTTCGGCGAAAGAAAACTGGACGAGGCCGAAGCGGCGGCCAAACGCTCCGTAACGCTCTACGAGAAGGCCGCCGGAGCAGACCATCTGGCGCTCGTCACGCCGCTGACGACGCTGGCCGGAGTCAACGTCCTCAAGCACAAGGACGATGCGGCCGAGCCGCTCTACAAACGCGCGCTCGCAATATATGAAAAACGCGGGCAGGCCGAGACGGGTAACGCGGCGACCATCATTGACGAGTTGGGTTTCCTGCGCTTCAGGAAGGGCGACCACGAAGCGGCCGCGCAGCTCTTCGAGCGTTCGCTGGCTATCAGGGAAAAGCTCTACGGCGTAGACCATCCGAACCTCTTCAAGTCGCTCTTCAACCTCGCCAACATCTACACCGTCCGCAGACGCATCGAGAAGGCCGACCCGCTCTACGAGCGCGGCATCGCAATTCTCGAAAAACTGCCGCCGCACCAGAACCCTTCGGCCGTCCGCGAGTTGAGAAACTATGCCTGCATCTCCATCTCGAACAAGCGCCCCGAAGCGTTCAGGAGGGCGATGGATTTAGCCACGCGTCTCGAAAACCCTGAGTTGGCCGCCGCGAACGAGCGGCGTGAGAAAGAGTTCAAGGAGAAGGGAGCGGAACTCGACGGGGAAGGAGTACTCAAAGGGCACGTCGTCAACAAGCCTCAGCCGGTCTATCCAGAGAGCGCCAAGAGTGCGCGTATCTCCGGCACGGTCATCGTCGCCGTCGTCGTTGACGAGACCGGACGCGTCACGCATGCAGAGGCTTTGTGCGGCCATCCGACGCTGGCGAAGGCCAGTGTCGAGGCCGCGCGGCGAGCGCGCTTCGCGCCGACGCTGCTCTCAGGCCAGCCCGTCAAAGTAACAGGAACCATCACCTACGACTTCGTTCTCAACTACTGACGGCCGCCCGGTCGGCCTCTTGATGACGTGCGAGGCGTTGGGCTATGCTGGCCGCGCTTCGCTGAAGTGACACGCGTGCGCGCACGCTCGAACCCCTCTGAAGAGACAGGACGAAAACCCGCATGAGACTCGAAGACATCGCCCTCCACGACCTCAGTATCCCCTACGACTCGCTCAAGAAAGACGGACAACTGACGAAGCAGTTGCAGACGCTCATCGCTGCGGCCGGAGTTCCGGTCAAGGGCGGGGCGGACGGCATCTATGGCAAGAACACGCTCGCGGCGATACAGACCTTCGCCGCCGCGCGCGGCCTTCCCGCCGGAGTCGTCAACAAACAGTTCGCAGACGCCTTGCTCGGCGCGCCGACCGTCACACCGGCCGTCGTGACAGCCGTCCGCACGCTCACCGATGCCGACTACACGGCCTGCGCCACGTCGCTCAACTGCGAGGTCGCCGCCATCCGCGCCGTCGTCGATGTAGAGAGTCGCGGCAGCGGCTTTCTACCCGACGGGCGCCCGAAGATTCTCTTCGAGGCGCTGCACTTCCATCGCTTCACGGGCGGGAAGTACGACAAGTCGCATCCGAACATCAGTTCGCCCGTCTGGAAGCGCAGTCTCTACAAGGGCGGCGCGGCCGAGTGGGGACGCCTCGAAGAGGCGGCGGCGCTCGACCGCACCTCTGCCTACAAGGCGACCTCTTGGGGTCTCTTTCAAATCATGGGCTTCAACTATCAGGCTTCGGGCTTCCAGAGCGTCGAAGATTTCGTCGCCGCGATGAAGGAGTCGGAGGGCGCGCAATTGCAGGCGTTCGCCAACTTCGTCCGCAATCAGAAGTGGGACGGTTTCCTGCGCAATCGCCAGTGGGCGATGTTCGCCAAACGCTACAACGGGCCGAGCTACGCGCAGAACCACTACGACACCAAACTGGCCGACTCGTATCGCAAGCACCTCGGTTAAATCAACATGCGTGCGGTCTTGCAACGCGTCACGCGCGCCGGTGTGCGCGTCGAGGGAGAGATGGTCGGCGAGATAGAGGGCGGCCTCGTCGTCCTGCTCGGCGTCGCACGCGACGACACCGAACAGGATGCGCTTTATCTGCTTGAGAAGACGGCTCTGCTGCGCATCTTCGACGACGCGGAAGGCCGCATGAATCTGTCGGTCGAAGAGAGCGGCGGCGCGCTCCTCGTCGTCTCGCAGTTCACGCTCTACGGCGATGCGCGTCGGGGACGGCGACCCTCATGGAGCCACGCTGCGTCGCCTGAGACGGCCGAACGGCTCTACGATTTCTTCATCGAAGCGGCACGGCGACGCGGCCTGCGCGTGGCCTCCGGCAGCTTCCGTCGTATGATGGAAGTCGAGTTAGTCAACGACGGGCCGGTGACCATCCTGCTCGACAGCCGGAAACAGTTTTAGCGAACCATTAAGGACGAGAGAGACGAGGGAGGCAACTTGCGAGAGTTGAAGAGAAAAGAACTCGTGTGCGTGCTGCTGCTCTGCTGCGCGGCGCTGTTGAACGCATCGTGCGGCGCGTCAACGAAGACGAAGGAGTCGGACACGGAAGGGGCAGGGAACGTCAAACGCGGCGTCAAGCCTGAGCCGGACGCCGAAGCCGCCGTCATCGAAACAGACTTCGGCCGCATCGTGATTGAGCTTTACCCGAACATCGCGCCGAAGATGGTCGAGCGTTTCAAGCAACTCGTGCGCGAAGGCTTCTATAACGGGACGGCCTTCCACCGCATCAATCCGAGAACGGGCGTCGTGCAGGGCGGCGACCCCAACTCGAAGGACGACGACCCAAGTAACGACGGGCGCGGCGACTCGCCCTACCCGGACGTGGAAGCAGAGTTCAGCGACATCCCGTTTGACACAGGCATCGTCGGCGCGGCGCGTCAGGGCGCACGCCCAGCCATCGGCGGCATGCCCGCGATTAGCGAGGAGGAGGCTTACAATACGGCCAACTGCCAGTTCTACATCACGACGCAGCGCGTTCCCGAATGGGACCAGCAATACACCGTCTTCGGCCGCGTCATCGAAGGCATGTCCAACGTCGGCGTCATCGCCAACGCGCCCGTCCGCACAGGCACGGAACAGCCCGACCCGAAAATCGTCATGAAAAGCGTCAGGCTCGAACCGCGCGCCAATTTCAAGTAAGTAAAAGAGGTCAAAGGCCAAAAGCAAAAGTGAAGATGCGAGGGCGACTCCTCCGCATCTTCACTTTTGCTTTTGGCCTTTGTGACTGTCAGCTTAAATCGAGCCGTCTTCGGTCTTCGAGCGCGGGTCGAGTTCAAAGCGACGGCGGTCGCGGCGGTCAATCTTGTCGATGAACTCAAGCTCCTCGTTATCTTCAAAGTTGACGCCGACGGCATGAGCGTTCTCTTCAACGTCGGATTGGTCGGGCGTCGGGTTATCGCCCGCGACCGCCTCCGTGCCGCTGTCGTTAACGTCTTCCCACGAAGCATCGGGGTCGCCGCCCGCATCTCCGGGCGAGGCGGCCGTGTTCTGGCGCAGGCGGTTAGCAAGCTGGTCTGGGTCTTTCGGCGCGCGTGCAATCTCCTCTTCCATGAACTGTTCGATTTCAGGGTCGGGGACGAAATCCGGGTTGTTGCTCAGATATTTAAAATCTTCCGGGTTCTTCTTCGGCACTTCTCACCTCCTCAGGCGCTTTCGGTCGTGCTCTTGAAAGCGTGAACACCCGACGCGCGCAAAGCCTTAACTTCCGTTGTTGAATTTTTGAACTGGCTCAATATAGCAAATACGGACGCCTCGCGGAAGGCTTGCTTGACGCGGCGCACGCACGCACTTAAACTTGAACTTACTTTTTCCGAACCACCACTGAATCACACGGCGTCGAAATCAATGACACATAACCTCTTCAATTCGCTCCAAACCTTTACGACGGAACAGGGACGCGAGGGCAAATTCTACTCGCTGCCGCAGCTTGAGAAGGAGGGGTTAGGCCGCATCTCGCGCCTGCCGGTGAGCCTCCGCGTCGTGCTCGAATCGCTGCTGCGCAACGTCGATGGCAAGACGGTCGAGGAGGACGACGTGCGTGCGCTCGCCTCCTGGCAACCCAACGCCGAACGCACGGAAGAGATTCCCTTCATCGTCGCGCGCGTCCTGCTGCAAGATTTCACGGGCGTGCCGCTGCTCGTAGATTTGGCGGCGATGCGTTCGGCCGTCGCGCGCATGGGGCGCGACCCGAAAATCATCGAGCCGCTGGTTCCCGTCGATTTGGTCATCGACCACTCGGTTCAGGTCGATTACTGGAGTCGCCCGGACGCCTTGCAACTCAACACGGAGATGGAGTTCAAGCGCAACCGCTCGCGCTATCAGTTTCTCAAGTGGGGTATGCAGGCCTTCGAGGGCTTCAACGTCGTGCCGCCGCAAATCGGCATCGTCCATCAGGTCAATCTCGAATATCTGGCGAAGGGCGTCTTCGAGCGCGATGGCATCTACTACCCGGACTCGCTCGTCGGCACGGACTCGCACACGACGATGATTAACGGTCTCGGCATCGTCGCATGGGGCGTCGGCGGCATCGAAGCCGAAGCGGGCATGTTGGGGCAGCCCGTCTACTTCCTGACGCCTGACGTGGTTGGAGTCAACATGTCGGGCAGTTTACGCGAGGGCGTGACGGCGACAGACCTCGTGTTGCGTGTGACGGAACTTCTCAGGAAGGCGAAGGTCGTCGGCAAGTTCGTCGAGTTTCACGGCGAGGGCGCGGCGAGCATCGCCGCCTTCGACCGTGCGACGATTGCCAACATGGCGCCGGAGTATGGCGCGACGATGGGCTTCTTCCCCATCGACGAAAAGACGCTCGAATACTTCCACGCCACCGGCCGCAGCGACGAGCAAGTCGAAACCATTCGCAGCTACTACAAAGCGCAGGGTATGTTCGGCATCCCACGCGCTGGCGAGTGCGATTACAGTCAGGTTCTGGAACTCGACCTCTCCTCTATCGAGCCGAGCGTCTCAGGGCCGAAGCGACCGCAAGACCGCATCGAACTGGCGCATCTCAAGGAACGCTTCCTCGACCTCCTGCAAAAGCCGACGGCCGAGAACGGATACAACAAGCGCAACGGCAATCTCGAAGAGCGTTTCCCCATCGATACGAGCGCCAGACAGACGCGAACGCTGCCCGTCCTCTCTCCTGCTGCCGTCGCCGCCGCAACGGCCGAGCCTGACGCGAGCACCGCCATTCACGTCACCGGCGGCGGCGCGCAGGAACCCGAAACCGTCCCCGAAGGCGAAGGCAACGCGAGCGTTAAGAACACGAGCGCGCTGACCGAAATCGAGATGATGAACAACCGCCCGACGCCCGACCGCGTCGAGTGCGAAGAGCCGCAGGTCTTGGGCGACACCGAGACCGACGGCGAACTAGACCTCGGACACGGCGACGTGGTGATAGCCGCTATCACATCCTGCACCAACACGTCGAATCCCGGCGTGATGCTCGGCGCGGGGCTGCTGGCGAAGAAGGCCGTCGAGCGCGGGCTGCGTGTCAAGCCGACCGTCAAAGCATCGCTCGCCCCCGGCTCGCGCGTCGTCACAGAGTACTACCGCAAGACCGGCTTGCAGCCTTACCTCGACCAACTCGGCTTCAACATCGTCGGCTACGGCTGCACGACCTGCATCGGCAACTCCGGCCCGCTCGACCCGCGCATCGAGTCCGTCATCAACGAACACGACCTCGTCGCGGCCAGCGTCCTTTCGGGCAATCGCAACTTCGAGGCGCGCGTCCATCAGAGCGTCAAGGCCAACTTCCTGATGTCGCCGCCGCTCGTCGTCGCCTTCGCGCTGGCCGGTCGCGTCGATATCGACATGAAGAACGAGCCGATAGGTCGCGGCGCGGACGGACGCGACGTGTTCCTGCACGACATCTGGCCGACGACTGAGGAGATTGCCGAGCAACTGAGCGCCGCCACCGACCCGGAGACCTATCGCGCGCTCTACGCAGACTTCGCCGAGCAGAATCCGCTCTGGAACGAGATTCCGAGTGTGACGGGCGAGGTCTACGCGTGGGACGAACATTCAACCTACATTCAGGAGCCGCCCTACTTCGAGAAGTTCAGCATGGAGCCGGGCAAGTTCAGCGACATCCGCAATGCGCGCCCGCTTGCCATCTTCGGCGACTCCGTGACGACCGACCACATCAGCCCGGCCGGTGCCATCAAACCCAATTCGCCCGCCGGTCGCTATCTCCAACTGCGCGGCGTGACGGTCGAGGATTTCAACTCTTACGGTTCGCGGCGCGGCAATCATCAGGTGATGGTGCGCGGCACGTTCGCCAACGTGCGTATCAAGAACCTGATGGTTCCCGGCACGGAAGGCGGCGTCACGTCGCTTCAACCCGTCGGCGAACAGATGAGCATCTACGACGCGTCGATTAACTATCAAGCGGCGGGCATCTCGCTCATCGTCATCGCCGGACAGGAGTATGGCACGGGCTCTTCGCGCGACTGGGCGGCAAAGGGCACGCGCCTGCTCGGCGTGCGCGCCGTCATCGCCGAAAGCTTCGAGCGCATCCATCGCAGCAACCTCGTCGGCATGGGCGTCCTGCCGTGCCAGTTCAAAGAGGGCACGAGCGCGGAGACGCTCGGCCTCGACGGCACGGAGATATTCGACCTCGTCGGTCTCGAATCCGACCATATCAAGCCTCGACAGGACGTGACGCTCGTCATCCGCCGCCAGAACGGCGAGACCCAAGAGGTGCCGGTCACGCTGCGCATCGACACGCCCATCGAGATTGACTACTACCGTCACGGCGGCATCCTGCCCTTCGTGCTGCGGCAACTCATCTCGAAGGAATAGAGAGACGGTCAGAAGCCGGTGTGAACGCTGCTTCATCCGAGACCTTAACCTCTCCGTCTTCCTGAGCGCCTCCCGCGTGAGATTAAGTTCTGACGCCGGTGGCGCTTAGGAAGACAAGGGAACTGTTTTCACACCCGGCCTTGACGGCTTTCTGCTTTTCGCCGTGTTCTTCGACCTCTTACCGACCGTCTGCGGCGTCGTGCTGCTGCTGGTCGTGGCCTACGACGTTTACGCCACGATTCTGCACGCGCGCGCACGCTCCGGCCCCGTCAGCGAGTCTCTCAACCGCACCGTCTGGAACGCGGCACGCTTCGTCGCCTTCAAACTCACGCGCGCACGCCGCCATCATCTGCTCAACGCTGTCGGGCCGCTCCTGCTGCCTTCGCTCATCGTCGTCTACATCGTCCTGCTCGTCTGCGCCTTCGCGCTCATCTACTTCCCGCGCATGCCCGCGCAGTTCACGACTTCCGCGCAGGAGACCGGCCTGCCCTGGATGGAGGCGCTCTACTTCAGCGGGACGACGCTGACGACGCTCGGCTACGGCGACATCGCACCGCGCACCGTCGAGATGCGCCTTGTCGCGATGGCTGAGGCGGCGACCGGCTTCGCGCTCATCTCGCTCGCCGTCACCTACCTGCTCTCCGTCTACGGCGCGCTTGAGAGAAAACGCGCGGTCGCACTCTCTTTCTACCATCAGGCCGAACAGGGCGCGAACGTGGCCGGTTTCATCACGCACCACTTCGTCAGGGGCAACTTCTACGGGCTTGACGCCGCGCTGCGCACGGCCACACGCGACCTGCAAGGTCTGCTCGAATCGCACATCGAACATCCGGTTATCTACTACTTCCATCCCGGCGAAGTGCATAAGGGTATGCCGCGCATGCTCTTTCTCGAACTGGAAACCTGCGCCGTCATCGGCTCGTGTCTCGATGAAGAAGAGTATGCCGAACTGTGTCATCACCCGGAGGTGCGGACGCTCGGCGCGACGGCGCGTCACGTCCTGCGCGAACTGGTCAGGGCGCTCGACATCGAGCGGCGTTCTTCGTTGCGCGGAGAGATTACGCACGAGGAGCAGACGCGCTGGGGGCATCGCTACCGGCGGACGCTCAAGCAACTCAAGGCGGCGGGCGTCCGCACCGTGCGCGACGAAGAGGCCGGTCTGGCCGCTTACTGCGAGCAGCGTGACGAGTGGGACGCGCAACTGCGTCGCTTCTCATCCTTCAGCGGCTACGACTGGGACGAGGTGACGGGCGACACAGACCTGCGCTACGCGGCCGACGAAGAGATGGAAGAGCCCGCGCAGACGCAGACTAACGCGGAGCGTTAAAAGCCGGTGCGGCGCACGACGGAATCCGAAGCCTCGAACTCCTTCGTAAGTTGAAGACGGCGGTCGTTTGTCCAACCCTGTCGCGCTTTGGACTTCGGCCTCCGGCGGGTGCTAAAGTAAACCAGTTATCAAGCACAAAGCGCGTATCTTTCCGTTCGAGTCAAAACTCGCAGACATTTTCCGCTAAGGAGTGAAACGTATGTCATCAGCGCAATCAGCCTCGGCAACGCCACGCAAGTATCAACTCTTCATCGATGGTCAGTGGACGGACGCCGCCTCCGGCAAGACGTTTACGACGCCGAACCCGGCGACCGGGCAGACGCTCGCCGAGGTCGCCGAGGGCGACAAGGAGGACATCAACCGTGCGGTCGCTGCGGCGCGGCGCGCTTACGAAGGCAAGTGGTCGAAGATGAGTGCGCGCGAACGCGGACGCCTCCTCTACAAACTCGCGCAACTCATCGAGCAGCACGCGCAGGAGTTGGCCGCGCTAGAGACCGCCGACAACGGCAAGCCCATCAAAGAGTCGCTCTACATCGACATTCCTTCGGTCGTCGAAAACTTCGAGTACTTCGCCGGGTGGGCGACCAAGATTGAAGGCGAAACCATCCCCGTCCCCGGCCAGATGTTCAACTACACGCTGCGTGAACCCGTCGGCGTCTGCGGCCAGATTATTCCCTGGAACTTTCCTCTGCTGATGGCTACGTGGAAACTGGCGCCCGCGCTCGCCGCAGGCAATACAGTCGTCCTCAAACCCGCCGAGCAGACGCCCGTTACCGCGCTCGAACTCGGCAAACTGATACAGGAAGCGGGCTTCCCCGAAGGCGTCGTCAACATCGTCCCCGGCTTCGGCGAGACGGCGGGCGCGGCGCTCGCCGCGCACCCCGGCATCGACAAAATCGCCTTCACAGGCTCGACCGAAGTCGGCAAGATTATCGCCCGCACGGCGGCCGACAATCTGACGAAAGTCTCACTCGAACTCGGCGGCAAAGCGCCGAACATCATCTTCGCCGACGCGGACATGGAGCAGGCCGTCAACGGCGCGATGATGGGCATCTTCTTCAATCAGGGTCAGGTCTGCTGCGCCGGTTCGCGCCTCTTCATCGAAGAGCGCGTCAAGGACGAGTTCCTCGAACGCTTCAGCGAGCGTGCGAGCCGCGTCAAAGTCGGCGACCCGATGGACAAGACGACACAGATGGGGCCGCAGGTTTCTGAAGAACAGTTGAATCGCATCAAGTCTTACGTTGACATCGCGCGCGACGAGGGCGCGACCGTGCTGGCCGGCGGCTGTCCGCCGTCGCTCGAAGGCGACTTCCAGAAGGGCTTCTTCTTCCAGCCGACCATCTTCAGCGAGGTACGCAACGAGATGCGCGTCGCGCAGGAGGAGATTTTCGGCCCCGTCACGTCCGTCATCACCTTCAGCAGCGAAGACGACCTCATTCGTCAGGCCAACGAAACCATCTACGGCCTCTCGGCGGGCATCTGGACGAAAGACATCACGCGCGCGCACCGTTTCGCCAGAGAGATTAAAGCGGGCGTCGTCTGGATTAACACCTTCAATATGTTCAATGCCGCTTCGCCCTTCGGCGGCTACAAACAGTCCGGTTACGGCCGCGAGATGGGACGCCATGCCCTCGACCTCTACACGCAGGTCAAGAGCGTCTGGGTTGACCTCTCCGGTAAACCCATCGGCTGGTTCGGCAAGTAAGAAGCAGCGATAGGACAAGAGTGATGGGTGATAGGTGATAGGTGATAGGAGAAGACAGGTTTTTCTCTTATCACCCATCACCCATCACCTATCACTTTTTCTCTGGCATCTCTTTTCGGCGGAGTTTCATCGCATGCTATGATTTGGCCGCTCTCCCAAAATTCGCGCGAAACTAAGGAGATGCAATGCGTTTACGTCGTCACACGTTTGTCCTGTCCCTTGTCCTTTTGGGCACACTGTTTTTGACCGCCTGCCCGAACCGCACCAACATCAGCAAGATACTGAACGACCCCGACCGCTATCGCAACAAAGAGGTAGCGATTGCCGGTAACGTCACCGACAGCTACGGCGTGCCGTTCGTCGGCGGCGCGTACAAAGTGGACGACGGCACTGGGAGCATCTGGGTCATCAACCGTCGTGGCAGCGTCCCGCGTCGCGGCGCGCAGGTCGGCGCGAAGGGGCGCATCCACTCCGGCGTCACCTTCGGCTCGCGCAACTTCGGCACGGTCATGGAAGAGTCAGAGCACCGCACGAAATAAGAGACATCGGCTCACCGGTTCATCGACTCGTTGATTCATCGATTCGTTGACTCGTTGAATCGAATGAACCAACGAACCGGTGAGTCAATGAGTCGATGAATCAATTGCTGACCACGCTCGACGAGCAGTTTGCGCGTCTGCACGAGCATTCGTGCGCGCTCTTGGCGGCTGTGCCCGCAGAGAAACTCTACTGGCAGCCGCGCCCCTCTGCGGGCGTCTTTCCCGTCTACTCCTGCGGCGAACACATCCTGCGCAGCGCGGCCGCCGTCGAACAGACCTTCGGCGGCATCACCGTCAACCTCTGGGACGACCCCTTCGAGTGGACTCTGCCCGAGTCGCTGCCCGCGCCCGAGGACGTCGCGCGCTACCTCGAAGAGGCCGAGGCGACGCGCCGCCGCGCCTTCGAGTTCCTGCGCTCGGACGCAGACCTCTCGAAAGAGATAGCCGCGCCACCGGGCGAGATGCGGACGCTGATCGCGCTCGCCGCAGAGACACTGGCGCGCGCCGCGCACCACCAGGGGCGCGCCTACGCGACCTTCCGCCTCTTCTCCGACGTGCGCCTGCCCGGCGTCTGAAGCGCGCCGCCTCCCGGTTGCGCGCGAACCTCGCGCGTGGGATAGTCGTACAG
>DASZCR010000209.1:0-6654 GCA_035942915.1 Pyrinomonadaceae bacterium
GGCGAAAGTTAAGAAGGAAGATGTCTCTTAACTTTCGCCTCTGACCTTGCGGACTTTTGAGTTGCGGGCTTCCGCCTTCTTCAGCGTCCGAAGTCGTCTTCGAGGCGCGTGATGTCGTCTTCGCCGAGGTAGTCACCGCGCATGATTTCAATGAAGACGAGGAGGTCTGTGCCGGGGTTCTCGATGCGGTGCGCCGCGCCGATGGCGATGTCGATGGTCTCGCCCGTGAGCAGTTCAATCTCGCGCCCGTCGAGCGTCACGCGAGCGCACCCGCCGACAATTATCCAGTGTTCCGCCCGGTGCGCGTGGCGCTGATAGCTGAGCCGTTTTCCGGCCAGCACTTCGATGCGCTTGACCTTATAGCCAGCGCCCTCGTCGAGCACAGTGAACGAGCCCCAGGGGCGCGCGTCGAAAACCGGCGAAGCGGTAGCGACTTCCAGTTGTTGCATATCTCGATTCCTTCTCAAGCCGTAGGTCACTCCTCGCGTGCAATATACAAGAGAAGTGCCGAGTCGTTAACAGTAAATCGCCAATAGCTTCTCTCTTCCTCATCTTCGGCGCGTTCGACAAGGCGTCCGATTCACGGCACGTAAGTCTCGACGGGGAGGTCTGCGCCGTCCGTGCTGAGGGTGATAGTGCCGTGCAGGCCGGTCGTTAAGACCTCTGCTCCGGCAGCGCGCCAGCGCGCGAGGACTTCGTGTCTCGATGCGGCGGAAGTTTCGACGCCACGCGCTCAAGCGTCCGACCTACCGGCAGCGGCGGTAGCGGCGCAACGCCCGCCGTCTTGCATCGGAGACTCACCCGTCGTTTTTTACAACGGCTCGATAACAAAAGGAAATAGGCCGGTGTTCGGCGCGGGTCGATTAAGGTGCGAGGCACGAAATTCCTCTAGCGCGTCATAGTGTAAACAAGGGTGGACGTCACTGTTAACGAACGTGAACGCTGGTGTCTTTACCAGTAAACACACAGGGGTCATTCGCCCCAATTTTCATTTCCTTCATTTTGGGCACAAGATGTGCTGTCCCTATTTAAACGCGAAGATGAGGGTGGAGCGGTGGTGGGGTTCTGACCTCTTTTCGCAAACGGAAGTCTAGGCGGCCTGTCACTCCCGGCAGTCCGCACGACCCTCCTGCTCTCACGCCCATCACGTTAAAGCGACAGGTTCCATTCCGGAGATTTAATGTCTCCTCCACACATCACGTTCTGCTTCTAAGGAGAAATTCCAATGCCGGACAAGACGACACATCCCTTGCAGACTATTGAGCACAACCACAAGCGGTTTACTGCCGACCCCGACTACGTGAGAGGGTTGAAGGCCATAGATCACCGCAAACTCGGCACTGCGACGAAGGGACTGAAGGAGAAGACGGCGAACCTGGTGAACTACTACGTCTATTTCCGCGACATGAAGGCGCGCAAGCTCACCAAGGGGTCTCTGAGCGACGAGGCTGAGAAAGAACTCGTTACGCGCGGGCGAGCAATGCTCGACGACTATCGAGACATTTCGTCCCGCATCGGAATGATCGGCCAGGCGGTCACAGACTCCGGGCTGGATAAGGCAATGAACCGACACATGGATTCGCTCTGTAAGCACCTGAACCATAACCCCAAAGTGCTGCGGGTGCTCGGTGAATTAAAGGATATGGGGATTACCGAAGACGAAATCTCCTGTGTCTGGGAAGAGTTAAGAAAGAACAACTACAACCTGTTGAAGTACGGCGGGGCTGATGGGACGTTCGACGGCTTCGTTCGCTTGGCGGAATCCATGAACGAGCCTCTTAAAGCCGAACAGGAGTTGATGGAGCGGCACGGTTTGCCGACGGTGCAAGGTGCTGGCGGCAGCACTACCGGGACGACCGTCGCGGTCGTCGTGGTAATCGTAGTCGTAGCGGCCGTCCTGTGTGTCATCACCGTGTTCTACGCGTAGCAGCACCGGCCGATTGGGGTCATTCATGTCCTGGCATGTCACACGAAGAAAGCTGCGCGCCGTCCGTGTTCTGGTCATCAGGCGAGACCTTTTCGAAGACGTTCAAAAGCATGTGCTGGGGCAATACCCGGTCGAAGCTTGCGGCTTTCTCGCCGGGAGATTCGACGAGGACGAGGCAACGGCGGAGCGCTGCATCGTTGTCAAGAACGTCGCAGCGTCCGCCGACCGGTTCGTGCTCGACCCAAAGGAAATCGAACGGGTTCGTCAGGACTTGCAGTGTGATGAGGAACTCATCAGCTTTTTTCATTCCCACGCCAAAGCTCCCGAACCCAGCGGCTTGGACAAGATAAACATGCGCTTCTTGCCGTTGGTCTGGTTGATAGTAGGCGGAGTTGAAGACGGCATAGTTGATGAGCGCGGATGTTTGGCATTCAAGACAGACCGAAAAGACACTCTAGGCGTGGAACTGAGGATTGTTGACGGGGTCTCGCCGCCGCATCCAAATCTGCCGTCGTAAGGGTCACGCTCAACAATCCGGGGACGGCGCAGTAGTGCCGGTCATGGCCGTTACGCAGTCCCCGCCTCCTCAATAGGCTTACCTAATAAACGTCTCGACCCTCAGGTCTGCGCCGTCCGTGCTGACGGTTATCATCCCGCGCTCGCCCGTCGTTAAGACCCGTGCTCCGGCGGCACGCCAGCGCGCGAGGACTTCCGCGTGCGGGTGGCCGAAGGGCGAATCCGTGCCGACGGGAACGACGGCGAGCGTCGGGCGCGCGGCTTCGACGAAGGAGGGAGTCGAGGAGGTGCGGCTGCCGTGATGGGCGACCTTGAGCGCGTCGCAGCGCAAGCCTCTGCCCTCAACTGCGACGAGCGCGGCTTCGGCGCGCGCTTCGATGTCGCCTGTCAGCAAGAATGTTCTCCGACCGTAACGCACGCGCAGGACGAGCGAGTCTTCGTTAGCCGAGCCTCGCCGCGTGCCTTCGGGAGCGGCGGGCGGCCACAAAATCTCGAAGCTCGCACCTCCGAACTCGAACGCGTCGCCGCGCATGACGAGTTGCACGGGAACACCAGCGCGCTCGGCCGTCTTCGCAAAGCGCGCGAACTCTGTGTTGTCTGCGGGCGCGCGTCCGACGAGCGCCGCGCCGACGCGAAAGTTTTTAAGCACGTCGTTGAGGCCGTCGATGTGGTCTGCGTCCGCGTGCGTTGCGAAGATGAGGTCAACGCGGTCAAGCCCGCGCCACCAGAGATACTCGGAGACGACCATCTCGCCGATGCCGCGCGTGTCGCGCGCGAAAGGCTCTGTGTCCTCTGCACCGTCCGTCACGTCGCCGTGCGCGCGTGCGTCGAAAGCGGGGCGGCCACCTCCATCGATGAGGAGCGTCCGACCTTCGGGCGTCGTGACGAGCGCGGCATCGCCCTGTCCCACGTCGAGAAAATTGATGCGCAGACGCCCGTCCGGCCGTGCTGCGCTCAGTGGGTGAAAGACGATGACGAGAAAGAGTAGAACCTGTGCGACGGAGGCTGAGAGCACGACCATGCGACGGCTTGCCGCGTGTGCGTCGGCGTCGAAGGCTTCGTGGCGCGTCTTCACAGGACGCCAGCGCGCAAGTGCGACGGCGAGAACGACGAGCGGCACATAATAGAGCACGTAAACAAGGCTCGCCGCGCCCGTGTATTCAGGCAGTCGCAGTCCGGTCGCGCCGACGGCCGTGAAAGGTTCGACGCCCTCTGTCATCAAACGGACGCACTGCTCGGCGAGGTGGACGAAGGGCGCGGCGAGCGTGGTCGAAAATGCTGCAAGGAGCATCGCCGCAAGCGCCGCGAAGGAGAGCAGGAGCATGAGAAGACTGACCCAGATGTCGAGCAGGAGCGCGGCGGGCGTGAGCCTGTGAAAGTAGAGGACGAGCGCGGGCAGCATCGCCACCTGCACGCAGGTCGAGACGACGATGGAGCCGCAGAGATAACGCGCGCCTCTCTGTAATCGCCAGCGTTCGAGCCGCGCGGCGTGCGGTGTCTTGAACATCTCGTAACTGTAGGTCGCGCGAGAGAGTTCGTGTCTCCAAGCGCGTTCGCTCCAGTAGAGCAATTCGCCGAGTGCTGTCCAGAAGCGCGGCGCGACGGGCGGAAAGGGATGCTCCTGCGTCGGTCGCCACGCGCCCGCGTCTCTCAGTTTGGAGAGGAGCGGCCACGCCAGCGTGACGATGGCGAGCACGGAGAGAAATGTCAGTTGAAATGAAGGGTCGAAGAGTTGCGACGGCCGCCAAGCGAGCAGGACGAGCGCCGCGCCGCCGAGCGCATTAACGGTCGTCGCGCGGCGTGCGACGACGGGCGCAAACGTCGCCAGCGTAAACATCAAGGCTGCACGCACGACGGAGCTTTCCGCGCCGACGGCGACCGCATAGAGCCACACGCAGAGCGTGGCGGCTGCCCAACGCTGCGCCCTGCGCCGCGTGATGCGCCGCGCGAGTCGCCATACAAGGCCGCCGACGAATGTAACGTGAAGACCGCTGACGACGAGGACGTGGAACGTTCCGCTCTCGCGGAAGCGTTCGGCCGCGTCGCGCGTCAAGCCTTGGCGTTGGCCGACGAGCGACGCGTTGACGATGCCCGCCGTCTCGACCGAAAACAGCTTCCGCGCGCTGCCGATGAGACGCGCGCGTTGCGCGTCGAGCCAGACGAGCGGCAGCGCCACGCGCTCGTCGTCGAGACGCTCGACGAGCAACGCGCTCTTAATCGTCCCGCCCGCGTCCAGTTCCCTGCGCTCTAAAAACTCCGACCACTGCGCGACGCCGGGATTGCGAAAACGTTCGGCGCGCGCGAGCACGACGAGGACGCGCAGGCGTGCGCCGCGCCGCAGTTCCAAAGCTTCGTACTCCGCACGCGCACGCGCGTCGCGCGCAGGCGCGAACAACTCGACCGCGCCCGTGCACGCGCGTTCTTCTCCCCTGTGTCTCAAACGCTCGACGCGCAAGCGCAGCGCAAGCCCGTCGGGCGCGACCTCCGGCGGGCGCACCAGCACGCCCGTCAACTCGACGGGCGCACCCTCCTCGATTCTTCCGTCTTCGTAGAAGCGACGCAGCCTCTCCTCGCCGACGCTGCGCCGCTCGACAGCCGACAGTCCAGCGCCCGCGCACGCGAAGGCCACGATGACGAGCGTCGTGTTCGTCGCCGCGCGACGATTGCGACGGAAGAAAGAGAGCAGCGAGGCGAGCGCGGCAGAGAGTCCGCAGAGGAGCGTCGGCGCTAAGGGCGGCGCGGCGAGACGTTCACAGAGGATGCCCGCCGCGAAGGCCGACGCGAGAAGGAAGAGCGGCAGCAGACTGTACGACGGCCGACGAGCAGCCATAGCGACATCTTGCGGCGACGGCCATCGTGTGGTGGTCTTGAGTGGTCGCGCTGGTTCAGACGAGAGCGGAACAACTGTCGCGGCAGGGAGAAGTCCGCTGCCCGTTCTGTGATTAACGCTAAGGGTGAGGCAGAAGACCTGTCTCCTGCCCCGGCAAAGTTACTTTTAAGGAGTTGATTGTGCGAGCGAGGCGGCGCGCTCAATCTCTGCGGCGACGCTTTCGATGACGCCCGCGACGATGACAATCTGCTCGCCTGCCTCCTTCCAATCGCGTTGCTCGATGGCCTCGCGGACGCCGGGCAGCGTCTTGACGCCGTAGCCCGTGTAGAAGCCGGGCGCGTAGATATGATGTTTGAACCAGGGGCGTCGCGGCAAGCCTTCGGCGCGCGTCATGACACGCTCCGTCCTCATCAAAGCCTCGTCGAGCCGCGTTATCGTCTCGCGCGAGAGCGTCCGATTCTGCGCGCCGAGACGGCTCGTCGCAGATTGATAAGCGCGCGTGCTCGCTTGCAGGCGTGCCAGCGCGTTCTGAAGCGGCGCGAAGTTGAGATAAGGCGCGGGCGCTTCCGGCTTCGGCTGGACGTATCGCTCGGTCGGGTCGAAGACGGCTTCGAAGCTTCTCTCGGCGACGCGCCGGTTGCGCTCGGCTATCTCCTCGCGCGCGTCGTCGGCCAGTTTCGTCACCTCCCGCACGTACTGCGCGACGGTGTCCGTGAAGTTCGTGAACTCGAAGGGCAGCACATCGGCCGAAGCGAGACGCAGGACGAGACGGCCGCCGACTTTGGCGAGCGCGACGCCGTAATCAAACTGCGGGTCGCCGAAGCGCGTGTAGTGGTCGAACGAATCGTAGACGGAATGATAAGAGCCGCCGCCGTCTTCGCCGCCGAAGGCGATGTTGAGGGAGGCGATGCCGAGGTGGTCGAGGAAGGGCGTGTAGTCCGACCCTGAGCCGAGCGCGCTGATGCGCAGGTCTGCGCGCTCGCGCGCTTCGCGTCTCTCGTCGGCGCTGCCTTCGATAATCCTGAGCGCCCGCGCGCGTTCGTAGACGGAGATGTTCTTCTGCGGGTCGGTCACGTCGCGCGCCACTTCGTTAACGAACTTTTCGAGTGTGTGTGAGCCGCCGACGTTCAGGAAGCCGCGACCGTTCGAGTCGGAGTTGATGTAGACGGCCGCATGACGGCGCAGGAGGTCTGCATGAGTCTCAGCCCACTCGGTCGAGCCGAGCAGACCCGGTTCTTCGCCGTCCCACGCCGCATAGACAATCGTGCGTTTCGGTCGCCAGCCCGTCTTCGCCAACTCGCCGATGGCGCGCGCCTCCTCCATCGTCGCCACCATGCCGCTGACGGGGTCGTCCGCACCGTTGACCCACGCATCATGATGG